>CAJXIL010000056.1 GCA_913054455.1 uncultured Roseobacter sp. | reverse complement strand
GCAGGAGACGCACCATGAAGATCGCCAGTTTCAACATCAACGGCATCAAGGCCCGCGCCGCGGCTCTTCCGCAGTGGCTCGATGAGGCTAAACCTGATGTTGTGGTGTTGCAGGAAATCAAATCCGTAGATGAGGCCTTCCCGCGCGAGCTGTTCGAAGATCGCGGGTATACTGTCGAAACCCATGGGCAAAAGGGGTTTAACGGGGTTGCGATCCTGTCCAAACTACCGCTTGAAGACGTTAGTAGGGGTCTACCTGGCAACGAGGATGACCTGCAAGCCCGCTGGATCGAAGCAACAGTTATTGGCAAACAGGCCCTGCGTATCTGCGGCCTCTATTTGCCAAATGGGAACCCAGTCGAACTCACCGAGGATGGCAGCCCCGTGCCCGGCGGCAAATACGCCTATAAGCTCGCCTGGATGGAACGGCTGCATGCCCGCGCCCGCGATCTCATGACCAGCGAAATGCCTGCTCTAATGGCCGGGGACTACAATATTATCCCTCAAGCCGAAGACGCCAAACGCCCTGAGGCCTGGCGCGAGGATGCCTTGCACCGCCCCGAAAGCCGTGCCGCCTACCAGCGCGTCGTCAATCTCGGCTTCACCGAAGCCTATCGCGCCCGCCACCAAGGGCCAGGGCATTACTCCTTTTGGGATTATCAAGCCGGCGCCTGGAGCCGTGACGATGGGATCCGCATTGATCACTTCCTCCTCACCCCTCAAGCAGCAGATCTCTTGCAGGACTGCCAGATCGACAAAGAGATCCGTGGCCGCGACAAACCCTCTGACCACGTGCCGATCTGGGTAGAGTTGGACCTTTAGACAGATCCTATTGGCCCCTCAGATTTCGGCGCGGCTGAGAGCTCCCCCCTCCCGCCCCGGGTCCCGCCGCGCTAGCGCGGCGCCGGGCCCAACGGGAGGCGGGCATCTGCGATGCCCAAACGACGGGCGGGAGCCACCCGGCATTAGAGACATGCGCGCTAATTCTGCCGGGTCACGTCGTGCCGGTAGATCCAATCGAACTGAGAGACCATGCGTTGCGGCGCCAGATGTCCGCCCAGCTTCAGAAGCTGATGCGCAGGCCAGTTCAGGGGGGGCCGCAGATGGTATTTCCAGGCATTGCGACTAGCAGCGTCAACGACCCTAGCAGCACGCTCCCGCCGCAGACCTTGATAACGCGCCAATGCCGCAGGAACATCGTTTGGCTGCGCCTCCAGCGCCTCTCCCAATACCCAGGCATCTTCGAGGGCCAAATTACCTCCCTGCGCCATAAAGGGCAGCGTCGGATGCGCTGCATCCCCTAGCAATGCGACGGCACCGCGATGCCAATGGTGGGCGACCGGGTGACGAAACAAGCCCCAAAGCGCGCAGTCCTGCACCTGCGCCAAAAGCTGATGCGCTTCCCCACCAAAGCCCGCAAAGGCACCGCGCATGTTCTCGGGATCATCTGGCAGATGCCAGCCTTCTTCAGCCCAGGCGCGGCGTTCCTGTGCGGCCACCAGATTGACCATCGAGCCATCGCGCAACGGATAGGCCACCAAATGTCGCCCTGGCCCCATAAAAACCTGGGCCTCTGCCGGCAACTTACTGTTGTTTGGCACAATGGCGCGCCATGCCACCTGACGGGTGAAAAACGGTTGGCTCGCCTCATTTAATGCGCGCCGGGCCTTTGAATGCAGCCCATCGGCACCAATCACCAAATCACCACCACATTGGGCCCCATTGGCAAGATGCACCATTGGCTTTGGCCCGCACTCTACGCGTTCAACCTTTTGCAAAAGCCGAACCTGCACCCCAGCCTCACGCGCAGCATCCGCCAGAATTTTGATCAGATCTGCACGATGAACGAAATAGTAGCGTAGGTCAGCGGCATATTGATCCAAATCCAGCCGCAACACCTCATGGCCCTGGTGATGAGAACGCAAGACCACCGCCTTAGCCCGCTGCGAAGACCAGGCCAGCGCATCATTCAGCTCCAGGGCGGTCAACACCGCCACGCCATTGGGTGTGACCTGCAATCCAGCACCCACTTCAGAAATCGCTTCGGATTGTTCCAAAACGGTCACCTGAGCACCTTTGCGCCGCAACACCAAGGCCGCGGCCAAGCCACCGATCCCTGCGCCGATAATGGTGATATTGAGATGTCTCAGTGTCATTGCGGCCTGCTGTGTTTCGCTCATCTATCGTCCATAAACGAAAATCGCCGGAGCAACAGGCCCCGGCGTGATGGTTTTTTAGATTTGGTGAGAAATCAATCGTCGCGATGGACTTTTTCGCGGCGCTCATGACGTTCCTGCGCTTCCAAGCTCATCGTCGCATTGGGACGCGCATCCAGACGTTTTAGCGAAATTGGCTCTCCTGTTACTTCGCAGTAACCATACTCGCCCTCATCAATCCGGCGGATTGCCGCGTCGATTTTGGAAACCAACTTGCGCTGACGGTCTCTGGTCCGCAGCTCCAAGGCCCGATCGGTTTCTTCACTGGCCCGGTCTGCAACATCAGGAATATTGCGGGTATTGTCTTGCAGCCCTTCGATCGTATCGCGGCTTTCAGCGAGCAAATCCTGCTTCCAGTTCAGAAGTTTACGACGGAAATACTCAAGCTGCCGATCATTCATGAAAGGCTCATCTTCGGCCGGACGGTAATCTTCCGGCAGAAACATTTCTTGTTTCATTTCGGCTCCTTCGGTATCGCCCATTCTGTAGGTCTCTTCAATCTTCGCCATACATCCTGGCTCCCCATGCCGCTGCGTTTATCCCCTGACAAGCCGATTGTCACTACACAATAGTAAACAGACCGGGTTAAAACCGTCCTAAATGCGCCAGATCGCAAGAAAGCAAGCAGGGGATGTGTATAAACTATGCAGTTTCAAGGCACTAAAGACTACGTCGCCACCGACGACCTGAAAATAGCAGTCAATGCGGCTGTGACCCTGGAGCGCCCGCTCCTGGTCAAGGGCGAACCTGGCACGGGCAAGACCGAATTGGCCCGTCAGGTTGCGGACTCGCTTGGCCTGAGGATGATCGAGTGGAACGTCAAATCCACCACCCGCGCTCAGCAGGGTCTGTATGAATACGATGCGGTCAGCCGGTTGCGCGACAGCCAGCTTGGCGAAGAGCGCGTCCATGACGTAAAGAACTACATCAAAAAGGGCAAACTCTGGGAGGCCTTTGAATCTGATGAAAAAGTTGTCTTGTTGATTGATGAAATCGACAAGGCCGACATAGAGTTTCCAAACGACCTGCTGCAGGAACTCGATAAGATGGAGTTCCACGTCTATGAGACCGGTGAGACCATTCGCGCGGCAAACCGCCCGATCATGATCATCACCTCCAACAACGAAAAAGAACTGCCCGACGCCTTTTTGCGCCGCTGCTTTTTTCATTACATCCAGTTCCCCGATGCGGCGACCATGAAAAAGATCGTTGCGGTGCACCATCCTGACATCAAGGACTCCTTGCTTACAACGGCGCTCACCCAGTTCTACGAGATCCGAGACACCGCAGGCCTGAAGAAAAAGCCCTCGACCTCCGAGGTGCTGGACTGGTTGAAGCTTTTGCTGGCCGAAGATCTGAGCCCAGAAGATCTGGCCCGAGACGGGGCAGATGCGCTACCAAAACTACATGGCGCTCTGCTCAAGAACGAACAGGACGTGCATCTGTTTGAACGCCTCGCCTTTATGGCGCGCAGCCGCCGCTAACACCTGCCTTCGCTGCAGGCGGCCACGCGCGGCCGCCTGCAAAACGAACAGCAAAAATATCGTAGCAAGCCAGACTTTTCTCTCAGCTGCCGCCATCTCTTCAAATTCACGCCCCATTCGCCTATCACTTAGGGACGGATCTATTCCCTCGGTGCTGTGTCGCACCGTTTTTGTGAGCCAAGCTGGAGCCCTGAGTGATTGCCTTGAGATTTCAAATTGGTTCCGCCACTGGCACCAGGCACTCAAATGGTCTGACGCCGAGAGGCCGTGAATCGAAGATGAGACGGTTTGCCCTGCCTCTGGCTCTGGCCGCACTTGTCTCGGCCTGTGCGCTCCCTGATAGTCAAAAACCCGCCAGCCGCGCTGCCCTGGCCGACGCGAGTCTGCCCGCAGCCAAGGCGTTTTCAGCGCCACGCCCGCAGCCGCCGCAGCGCGCTAACCGCGATATTGCCCGCGATTTCCTCGATTTGCATTTCCGGCTTGAAGGGGGCACCACCCTACCCGTGTTCACGCGTTTTGAGCGGCCTATTCGTCTGCGCGTCGCGGGCACCCCCAGCCAAGGGTTTCAAAGAGACCTCACCCAACTGTTGCAGCGTTTCAAACAGGAAGCGGGGATTGACATTCAACGGGTGAACAGTGGGCCCGTAGAGATTACCGTTCAGGCGGTCTCCAGTCGTGCCATCCACCGTGCCCTGCCCAAAGCCGCCTGCTTTGTGGTTCCCAATGTCGATTCTCTGGCAGAGTTGCGTCGCAAGCGGCGCAACCCCGAGACCAATTGGTCAAATCTGCGCCACCGGGAGCGGCTGGCGGTGTTTGTCCCCAATGACATCAGCCCCCAAGAGGCACGCGACTGCCTGCACGAGGAACTGGCCCAGGCCATTGGCCCGCTCAATGATCTCTATCGCCTGCCGGACTCGGTTTTTAACGATGACAACGTGCACACCGTGCTGACCGGCTTTGATATGCTGGTTCTGCGCGCGACCTATGCGCCAGAGCTACGCACCGGTATGAGCCGCAGCGAGGTCGCGGCCAAATTGCCTGCGTTGTTGTCGCGCCTAAATCCTGCTGGCGATGCCATTCCCCCACGCGCCCTGCCCGCCACCTCGCGCAGTTGGATCGCAGCAATTGAGACCGCGCTTGGCCCCGGCAGCGCGCTCAACACGCGTAAGCGGGCCGCAAATCAGGCGGTTGTCCTGGCGCGGGAACTGGGCTGGTCAGATCACCGCCGTGCCTACAGTCACTATGTGTTGGGGCGAATGATCCAGGCTGAGGAACCGGATCTGGCACAGCGGCATTTTCAGACTGCGCTTGACTTTCTGAGCCAAACACCAGACAGCGCGCTGCATCAAGCGATCATCCGCCCACGCATGGCCGCCTATCAAATTGCCCGTGGCGATGGCGAAGCCGCCCTGCAACAAATCAACCCGGCGCTACCCGTGGCCAGCCGCCATGAGAATGCCGCCCTGCTGGCGACCTCACTGCTGATCAAGGCCGAGGCGTTGGACCTGTTGGGCCAATTTGCCACTGCCCACACGGTCAGACTGGACAGCCTTGGTTGGGCGCGCTACGGGTTTGGCCCGGATTGGGCGGTGCAGGCCAAGATCCGCGAAGTCGCGGAGCTGCGCCCCTCAACCAACTGACACAGGTAGCGATACCGGGACACTCACTGGCGCTGTCCGTGGCGCATAAACAGGTGGAAAACATATGATCGTAATTGGCGCAGTCCTGCTGGGCATTTTATTGGGGCTCTATAACGCGCGAAAACGTGGCGGCAATATCGCCGATTTGCTGCAATATGGCGCTGTCTATGCCATCGCCTTTGGTATTGTAGGGGTCATTGCCACCATCGTGATCCATCGCGTGCTGGCTTAACCGTCGCGAAAGGCTCTTAGATGTTCCAGCCCTTTTTTGAAAACCTGCGCAAGGCCGCGATCCCGGTCTCGCTGCGCGAATACCTCACCTTTCTGGAGGGGATGAAAAAGGGTCTTGTGACCTATGACATCGAGGCCTTCTACTTTTTGGCCCGGTCCGCCATGGTCAAGGACGAGCGCAATATCGACAAATTCGACCGCGCTTTTTCGGCCACCTTCAAAGGTCTGGAAGCAATCCCAAATTCGGCGGTGATGGAGGCGGTAGACATTCCCGAAGACTGGCTGCGCAAGATGTCGGAAAAACATCTGAGCGCCGAGGAAAAAGCCGAGATCGAAGCCATGGGCGGCTTTGAAAAGCTGATGGAGACCCTGAAACAGCGGCTCGAAGAGCAACAGGGCCGCCATGAGGGTGGCAACAAATGGGTCGGCACCGGCGGCACCTCTCCCTTTGGCGCCTATGGCTACAATCCAGAGGGCGTGCGGATTGGCCAGAAGGAAAGCCGCCATCAGCGCGCGGTCAAGGTCTGGGACAAGCGCGAATTCAAGAACCTGGATGGCGATGTCGAACTGGGCACCCGCAATATCAAGGTGGCGCTAAAACGCCTGCGCCGCTGGGTCCGCGAGGGCGCCCATGAAGAGCTGGATCTCGACAACACCATTCGCGCCACCGCCGAACACGGCTATTTGGATGTAAAGACCCGACCCGAACGCCATAACGCAGTCAAGGTTTTGCTGTTTCTGGATGTTGGTGGCTCGATGGATCCCCATATCAAAGTGGTGGAAGAGCTGTTTTCAGCCGCCCGGACCGAGTTCAAACATCTGGAGTATTTCTACTTCCACAATTGCCTCTATGAAGGGGTCTGGCGTGACAACCGGCGCCGCTGGGACGCACAGATGCCAACCCATGAAGTGCTGCGCACCTACGGGCCTGACTACAAATGTATCTTTGTCGGCGATGCCTCAATGTCCCCCTATGAGATCGCCTATCCAGGGGGCGCCAACGAGCATTGGAACCAGGAGGCCGGTCAGGTCTGGCTGGAGCGCGCTCGGGAGCAGTGGAAGAGCCACCTCTGGATCAATCCGGTGCCGCAAAAACACTGGGACTACACCCATTCCATTGGCATGGTCAGAGAGATCTTTGAGGACCGTATGGTGCCAATGACCCTGGACGGGCTGGAAAGTGGAATGAAAGAGCTAACGAAGTGAGCAATCAACTAAGGCTGGAACACTTAGTCGAAGCTTACCATAGAGATACATGCATTGCGATTTCCTCATATGCCCTAGCTATAGAGGGGCTAAGGTAAGCAAACGATCATTCCGGCAGAGGAAGAAAGAATCCATTACCTGACGAAACCATGAGGGCATTCAAGCGAATTTTTGATGCATCCATGCGTGATGCACTCATGGCGGTTTCCAGAGTCTTTGACGAAAGTTCCGGCTCTACAAGGCTTTCCGATTTGTACTTACTTGCTCCGAAAGAGTGGTCAGCTAACAAGTTGAAGCAGAAATTGAAACCTTATGACGACGTACGAAAACAAGTGAAGCAAGATCGAAACAACTTCTTTGGACATTCAACATTACGGTTCACGAGTGGGACAACGAACTTCCCTGAACTTACCACAACAATTCGCGACCTCAGAAAGCTGATCTATGCTTCAGTTCATGTCGCATCTTTCGTAAAAGAAAGAAGCGGTTTCCCCTTCCTCTACACAATTACTATGAAAGAGGAACACCGCCTAGCAAAGGCCTTTTGGCTTAGCCAATCCTAATCCAGATCAGTCCATGGCCAGGGTTTGACGTTGCTGGCGGCCATTTGATAGCGCGCGGCCTTGGCGATCCAGATGCCCAGATCTGTGCCGAAGTCTGCCAATCGCTCGTTTGGCTCCTTGCTGATGGCAAGGACAATGAATTGAAGAACGGTGGCCGTAGCCAGAACCGTCTGGGCCACCGAAATCATCACCGCAATCAAGATCATGTAGATCAATCGGGTCAGCAGGTTTTCCTGGGCTTCCGGCTCAAATTGCTCGCCGTGCAGGCGGCCCTCGATGTTGTCTTGTTCTGACACTGGTTTTCTCGGCTTGTCCTGATTATCTGAGTCGCATCAGCCTAGCATGAATTACGGCGCGACTGCGTTGAGAAATACATTCTTGCCCAAGCCTACCGACAACACAACTGTGCTCTTGCCCCAGACGATAATCCCCCCCATATCTATGGAATGTTGCGTTTCACCCCAATCCTACTGGCTGTGATCTATGGCCTTGTCTCCTATCGCATCTCGGTCTGGCGCACCCATCGCGAACTGGACGCCCGCTCAACAGAGTTGGCAGATGCAAAGCTACGCCGCTTGACGGATCGGATGGCAGCCGCACTGGAGATCGACCGCATTCCGGTGTTCATTTACGAGGTGGATCCGGTGAATGGCTTGGCTGCGCCGGATGGCCGGATCTTCATCACCCGTGGGTTCTACCGGAAGTATCAAAACGGTGAGGTCACTGAGGCCGAACTAGCCTCGGTCATCGCCCATGAGCTGGGCCATGTGGCCCTGGGGCATGCCAAGAAACGCGTCATTGATTTTTCGGGGCAAAACGCCCTGCGCACGGCGCTGATGATGATATTGGGGCGCTATATACCTTTTGTCGGGCCCTGGATTGCCGGATTGCTGGCCAATCTTCTGGCCGCGCGCCTGTCACGTAGTGATGAATATGAGGCGGATGAATATGCCGCAGCCCTGCTGGCCAAGTCGGGCATTGGGCTGGAGCCGCAAAAGAGCCTGTTTCGCAAGCTGGAAGAGCTGACCCAGGCCCGAGCCGGTATGTCCCCTGCCTGGTTGATGTCGCACCCTAAGACTGAGGAGCGTATCGCCGCTCTGGAGCGGCTGGAAGCCGGGTGGCACGGCAGCTGACACCGCGTCATTTGCTCCCAATCCCCCTTGCCAATCGGCGGCTGAACACCCAGATCATAAGTTCCTGTGACTGGAAGCCCGATTGGATCCCCTGATGCGCTACTCTCTTCTTGACCTCGCTCCGGTGCCTGAGGGCAGCGAAATTCCGCAGTCGTTTCAGAACAGTGCCGATCTGGCCCAGCAGGCCGAAGCCTGGGGCTATCATCGCTACTGGCTGGCAGAGCACCACAATATGCCTGGTATCGCCAGTGCGGCCACGGCGGTGCTGATCGGTCATATCGCTAGCCAAACCAAGTCCATTCGTGTTGGCGCCGGGGGCATTATGCTGCCCAACCACGCACCCTACATGGTGGCAGAGGCCTTTGGCACCCTCGCGGCGCTCTATGGTGATCGTATTGATCTGGGGCTGGGGCGCGCGCCTGGCACCGACATGCAGACCGCCCGCGCCCTGCGCCGTGGTATGGCGTCAGGGGCTGCTGACAGCTTTCCGCAGGATGTGATTGAACTCATCGGCTTTCTTGGCCCGCTAGATCCAAGGGCAAAGGTCCGCGCCTTTCCTGGGCAAGGCAGCAATGTGCCAGTCTGGATCCTCGGCTCTAGCCTCTATGGTGCACAATTGGCAGCGCAGCTGGGGCTGCCCTATGCCTTTGCATCCCATTTTGCACCACAAGCCCTGGAAGAGGCGCTGGAGGTCTATCGACGCGCCTTCCGCCCTTCTGTCTATCTGGAAAAACCCCATGCAATGGTGGCTGTAAACGTCTTTGGTGCCGAGACAGACAACGAAGGCATCCGGCTACGCAGCACAATGCAGCAGGCCTTTGCCCGGTTGCGACTGGGCCAGCCCGGAAAACTACCAAGGCCAGTTGACAATATCGAAGAACTGCTGCCGCCGCCCGTGCTGGCCGGTGTAAATGAAGCCCTGACGGTTTCGGCCACAGGTAGCCCTAAGACAGTAAAGCGTGAATTGTCAGCGATCCTGAACCGCTATGCTCCGGACGAGGTGATCATCACCGGGCAGATCCATGATCATACTGCCCGGCTGCGCTCGTTTGAGATCGCAGCTGAGGCGCTCAAGGCACTATAGCAGTTCACAGTCCCGCGAGGGCTTTAGCAAGGCGCGGCAGCCGCGCCTTTTTCAACAATGGCCGGATCTCCCAGCCGCCGCCAGACAGGCGGTTTGCCTCGGCCAGAACCCTCTGCCCCAGGGCTTCTAATCCCGCATTGTCGTTCAGCCACAGATCATACAGCAATTGATCCGGGCCAATACGCTGCAAACCTTCTTCGGCCAAGGTCTGGCGTGGGAAGTCCTTGTTGTTGACGGTGACAATGGCATCGGCATGGCCAGTGATGGCTGCGGCAAGAACATGCACATCCGCCGGGTCTGGCAACCAAAGCCGCGCCTCGACGCCCGGCGCTGGCGCGACAACTGCCTTGGGCCAATTGGCCTTGAGCAGCGTCACCTCGGCGCGGGCCTGGGCTGCGCCTTCTGGGCCCAGTTTCAACGCGGCCCGGCTCCACTCTTCCAGAATGCGTGCCGACCACAGCGGTGTGAAAGCCCCCTGCGCCGCCGCACCGATCAGCATTTCACGCATCACGGTGGGATAGAGCACGCAGGTATCCAGCAGCAGCTTCATGTCGCAGTTCAGTCCAGACGGAAGAAGACAGATTTCAGATAGCCGCTTTCGGCCAATTGCGGCAGTTGAGGATGGTCCGCGCCCGCATAGCCGGTGTGGATCAGCTGCCCACGACGACCAGCGCGGCCAATGCCCCGCGCCGAGGCATTGCGAAACCGCGCCAGATCAGCGGCATGCGAGCAAGAACACAGGCCAAGATAGCCACCGGGTTTCACCAGCGGCGCGGCCAGTTTGGCAATGCGTTCATAGGCCCGCAAACCGGCCTCTAGCGCTTGTTTTGACGGGGCAAAGGCCGGTGGATCACAGATTACCACATCAAAACTGCGCCCTTCCTCGGTCAGGGCGGCCAGTTGGTCAAAGGCGTCGCCCTGACGGGCGGCGAAACTGTCACCAAACCCAGAGGCCTGAGCCCCCTGCCCTGCCAGATCCAAAGCGGCAGCAGAGCCATCAACACAGGTCACAGCGCTCGCGCCAGCGGCCCGCATCGCCAGGCCAAAACCGCCAACATGGGAAAACACATCCAGCACGTCACCGCCCTGGGGCACCAACCGGGCTGCAAAGGCGTGATTGTCACGTTGATCATAAAACAGGCCGGTTTTTTGCCCACCTGTCAGATCCGCCATATAGATGGCACCGTTCATCTGAACCGGCACGGGTGCGGCGGGTGTTTCCCCCAGCAGCGTGCGGTTTTCATCGTCCAGACCTTCCAGCCCACGGGTCCGCCCTGAGGCATTTTTCAAGATGACGCGACAGCCCGTCACCTCGGCCAGGGCCGCAGTCAGCGCATCAAGATGGGCCTCGGCCCAGGCAGCATTGGGCTGCACGACGCAGGCCTCGCCAAAGCGGTCAATGATGACCCCTGGCAGCCCGTCGGCCTCTGCGTGGACCAGGCGATAGAACGGCGCATCATAGAGCTGCGCACGCATCGCAAGGGCCTGGGATATCCGAGCGGCAAACCAGGCTTGGTCAATCACTGCCTCGGGGTTGCGATCCAACATCCGGCAGATGATCTTACTGGTTGGGTTCACCGCAACAGTGCCCATAGGCGTCTGTGCTTCATCCAGCAATACAGCCAGGCTGCCAGGGTCCAGTTTACGGGTGCGCCGGTCG
The DNA here is from genome assembly GCA_913054455.1 of uncultured Roseobacter sp. Lineage (GTDB taxonomy): Bacteria > Pseudomonadota > Alphaproteobacteria > Rhodobacterales > Rhodobacteraceae > Pseudophaeobacter. Next base: position 12,841 of record CAJXIL010000056.1, on the reverse strand, counting down.
GTCACCAGCTCGTTGGAATAGACCCAAGGAAAGCCATGACGCAGGGCGCGGGCATTGGCTTTGGGCAGGAGTTTTACGCGGGGGCGCTCTGGCGCAGGGGATGTGGCTGTCATGAGGCCCCTCATAGCCCCATCCTTGCAACAGGGAAAGGGGGCCAGCACGGTCTGTGCGGCCCCCAATGGCTCTGCAAGAGTGTTTAGGCGTTCTAGAGCTTATTCAAGGCCTGGATCAGCCCCCCCCGACGGGGCGCCCGGCTGCCCGGAGTCAGGATTTCCTGTTGGATCACCTTTGCCAGAAATCCGGTGATGCGCACTTTTTGGGTTTGGCCTTCGGCGATAGCAACCAAGGCCTTACGTCCACCATAGGCATTGAGGTCTGCCTCGATCTCGCGCACCTCGGTCAGGGCCTCGCCTGTTTCGGCATCGCGCAGCACCATGGTGAAAGAAATCGAATGCACACCGCCGGTGGTATAGCGTGCTTTTTGCGTCAGCGCATGAAAGCGCAGGACTTCGACGTCCAGTTCGGCCTGCACCGGTCCAGAGAGCGGGCGCACACCTGCCTCCAGGGCGTGTTGTACAATGGCCTGTACCTGCGCGTGGCGATTGCCCAGCGGGTCTTCGCGCCAGACAATATCACCCTGCGGAATGTAGCGGTTTGCTTCGGAGACCTTCAAAGTCCGGGGCACACGCACTGTGACCTTGGTAATCGTCATGTCAGATCCCGCAACACTGCCCAGCGGCCGGTAGCTGGGCTGCCCGTTGGTCGCGTCACTCCCTAGGGTATCAACGGCAAGAACAGGCGTGATCGACTGCGGCTGCAGATCCAATACGGCCCCCTCAATGGGTTCATAGCCCGGCGCAACAGTACTGTAAGTGTCCGGGAGCGACTCAAACGGGGCATTGCGGGAGGGGATATCCACGGTGGCACAGGCCGAAAGGCTACAGCCCAATAGAGTGAGGAAAACTGTGCGAAGGGTCATCATTTTTCTGCTCCTTGCCAATCGCCGGTGAACCCCGGCAGTTCTGGTTCAAAGCCAACCTGACCCGCAATCGGGGCAGGATTGAGACAAATTTAGTCCAATTTAACGAAATCGAAATCTATTTGCGCCGCACCCCGACCTTTCAAAAACCGAGCCAGCCCCTCTTCACCGCGCGACGCAAGCAAGAGGCTGCTCCCACAGAATATCGACACAGGGGCAACGCGCCAGATTTAATCGCGTTTAATTGCGTTCAATCGCGCGGGCGCGAGCGCCAACCACCACGCCGACGCGGTTTGACAGTTTTATCCAGCCCCTGTTGCAACACTTGAGTCATCGGGTGGTCCTGGGGCTCATCCCCGTAATGCGCCATAATCTGGGTGATGGCTGACTGATCATCCAGCTGGACCGGCAGGCTCAGCGCCCAGTCCAGAAAGATGCTGCGGCATTGGCTCTCAGTGATGCCCTCAATCCGATAGGCCTCTTGGATCAGCTGTTTATGGTCTAGGTCAGCCAAGGTCGTCATTGCCCGTTTCCCTCTCTAAGGACCGCGATATAATTGCAGCGCAGGTCTTATAGGCCGTTTTTAGGGCCTGTTCCAGCTCTGCCAAGCTCTCATAAGCAGCACTACGGCTCAGGAACTGGGCACCACCCTCCCCAAGGGCCTCTTGATCAAGAGCGCCGCCAGAGAGCAGACGGGCAGCCGTCTGTACGGACCAATATAGAGTGTAAGATTCCCGCAAAACCAACGCATCAGCGGCATCCAGCCAACCAGCAGCGACAGCCTGATCCAACCCGCTGGCCACATCACGCTGTGCAGATTTTGTCAGCAACGCTCCGGCCTGGGAGAGCAGTTCGATATCCATCATACGCCCAGCACCGGTTTTGGCGTCCCAGATCCCGGTTGGGGTTTTGGCTGCTGCTAGGCGGTCACGCATATTAGCGACCTCACGCAGTACCAGCTCCTTTTCCGTCTCGCGGGCCAGCACACTACAACGAAAGCTTTCAAAATCCTGCATCAGGCCCGGTGCGCCCGCCACAACCCGCGCCCGTGTCAACGCCAGATGCTCCCAAACCCAGGCTTCGTTTTCCTGATAATGGGTAAAAGCTGGCCAGCTGGTGGCCACAGGCCCCTTGTTCCCTGAAGGGCGCAGTCGCATGTCCACCTCATATAGCCGCCCCTGAGACATGGGCGCCGATAGCGCGGTGATCAGCGCTTGGGTGAGACGGGCGTAGTAGCTGCGTGTGGCCAGAGGTTTGCGCCCCTGCGACATCTCCACGTCCTGGGGATCATAGACCACTATGATATCGAGATCAGACTGCGCATTGATCTGTCCCGCTCCCAATGAGCCCATGGCGATCACAATGGGTCCTGTTCCCGGAGGCGGCCCATGTTTAATGGAAAACTGAGCGATCACCTGTGGCAAAAGCGCTTGGATTACGGCCTCTGCCAATTCACTATACTGCGTAGCGGCCGCCTTGGCGTCTAATAATCCGCGCAGATGGTGCACTCCAATGCGGAAATGCCACTCCTTGCACCAACGCCGCGCTGCATCCAGCTGCGTCTCATAGTCCGCTTCCAGCGCCAACACCGCGTCCAGCTCCTGGCGCAGTACATCCCCGCCTGGCCAGTCTTCAAAGAAACTACCGCCGATCACCGCATCAAATACGCCTGAGTTGCGGGACAAGAAGCCCGCCAGCGCATGAGAGGTGCCAACGATATCCACCAACAGGTCCATCAGATGCGGATTAGCCTCAAACAGGGAAAACAATTGCACGCCCGCAGGCAAGCCAGCCAGAAACCCATCCAAGGCCAGGAGCGCTTCGGCGGGTTTGGCCGTACGGGCAAGCCGACTTAGCAACTCTGGCTTCAGCCGCTGGAAAATCTGTGCTCCGCGTTCGGATCGCAAAGCCGGATAGCTTGGCCAGCGGCCTATAATGCTTTCGTCGAACCCTTCCGGAATGTCCGCTTTGGGCGGCACTGCGGCATCCGGCGCAAAGAAATCTTCTGTCATGTCGTGAACTTCGACCAACCGGCGGTGTATTTTAGCCTGCAACTCTGTCGGATCTTCGCCCATCAGACAGGCAACCCGCGCGATACCCTCGCCAGAGTTTGGCATCTGGTGGGTCTGGGCATCATGCACCATCTGAATGCGATGCTCGACCTCCCGGTGGGCGCGGTAGTGATCACTCAGCTGAGTGGCAACCTCGGAGGGGACCCAGTCCCTTTGAGCAAGCGCAGCAAGCCCTTCGACGGTGCCACGCAGCCGCAGCCCCTCATCGCGCCCACCCGCGATCAACTGGCGGGTCTGGGTGAAAAACTCGATCTCACGGATGCCACCACGCCCCAGCTTCATATCATGCCCAGGTACGGTGATCGGCCCACCGGTGCCTTTGTTTTCGCGGATGCGCAGGCGCATGTCATGAGCATCCTGAATAGCGGCAAAATCCAAATGGCGACGCCAGACAAAGGGGCGCAGGGTCTTGAGGAAAGCCTCCCCCGCAGCAAGATCCCCAGCGCAGGGACGCGCCTTGATATAGGCGGCCCGCTCCCAGGTGCGGCCAAGGCTCTCATAGTAGCGCTCGGCGGTCTCCATAGCGATACAGGCCGGGGTCACTGCTGGGTCAGGACGTAACCGCAGATCGGTGCGGAAGACATAACCATCCGCTGTACGATCGCTCAGCGTTGCGCACATATTGCGGGTCGCCCGCGCCATGCCCTGTCGCGCTTCAAAGAAATCATCCGGGTCAAAACGGGTTTCATCAAACAGGCAGATAAGATCAATATCCGAGCTGTAGTTCAGCTCATAGGCACCCATTTTTCCCATGGCGAGAATGGACAGACCGCCGGCAGTTTCAACATCTGCCTCCGTGAGGCCCGGCAGTTTCTTGCGCCGAATAAGCGCAGAGATTTCCGCCTTTATCGCAACATCTGCGCTCAGTTCTCCAAAGTTGGTAAGCGCCGTCGTCACCTCTTCCAGTGACCAGCCCCCACAAAGATCACACAGCGCTGTCAGCACTGCGACTCGGCGTTTTGCCTGCCGCAGGCCTGGCTTCAGCTGATCCAGGGGCAGAGCCTTACAATCGTCAAACACAGAGGCCAAAGCCTGCTTGGACCCCGCCAGCGCCGGGCCAATCCATTCTGCCTCCTGCTCGATCAATCTGCGCAAATAGGGGCTCGAGCCGGCAGCGCCAGCGATGAGTTGTTTGGTCTCTGGGTTTAAGCCGCCAACAAGGGCACGGGTTTCGGCGCCAAGATCGGTGTCATAGGCAATGGGAAGGCGGGTGACATGCAGATTATCAGACATGCCGAACACTGTTCCGCCAGACCAGTCGCGTCAATCCGAGAACCACCAAGGCGTGGCAAGAAAGCGCGGACAGAAGATCAAATTCCTGACGTAAGGTAAGGAATACCTGCCTCCTAAAATATAAACACAACGTTTAGTATCGCTTTGCTGCTGCGCTCTTCTATTTGTTTCGTTTTTACCTGTTAACAAGTGTGCGTGTTTTGGCTTTTCATGTGGGGGGTATTATCCTTCGCGATCTAAAGAACAGCCGGTGTTTTGTTTATGTGTTTATCTATCGGAAGATCTCAGCAGCGCCCCTCTCTCTAGACGCCGATACTTTGTGAAACACCTCTGCCAGCGGTAATTGCCAAAGTTGTCAGTGACAAAAGCGTGATCTGCGCCACCTTTACATAGCTCCTCCCCCAACATATCTACCAACTAGTAGGTTGAAGTCCTTTCAACGTGCGGCCAATGACGCCCAGTGGCGGCTCCAGCTAGGCCCGCCGCGACCTGAGGCTCAAGGGCTGTAACAACAGGAGACATATTGATGGACATTAACGCAGATTTCACAAAGCGCGCCCTGGTACATTCCGCGGAGGAACCCTGGATTGCCTCGCCAATGGCAGGTGTTGATCGGCGCATGTTGGACCGGATTGGCGATGAAGTTGCCCGCGCCACCACAATTGTCAGATATGCACCGGGCAGTCATTTTTCCCCACACACCCATACAGGCGGCGAGGAGTTCATCGTTCTGGAGGGCGTGTTTCAGGATGAACATGGCGACTACCCGGCAGGCAGCTACGTTCGCAACCCGCCGACCAGCAGTCACACTCCAGGGTCTGACCTAGGCTGCACAATCTTTGTCAAACTCTGGCAGTTCGACATGGCGGACCGGACCCAGATTCGCAAGGAGATGAAGATCGAGCCAGAGGCCAGCACAAACGGCGTGTCCACCCTAGAGTTGCACCGCGACGCCCGCGAGGTCGTCAGCTATCATCAGATAGACGCTGAAGCCGCATTTGAGATTACCGGCCCCGGGGGGATTGAACTTCTGGTCCTTGATGGCACCCTCCGCGAAGGCGGCGTTCAACTCCAATCCGGTTCCTGGCTGCGTCTCCCCGATGGACAAACGCTCAAGGCTAAGAGCGGCGAGACGGGTGCCAGGGTCTGGGTGAAAACCGGCCACCTGCCCTTTGCCAAGCCACCGGCGGCCTGATGGAAACAGATATTGCCATTATCGGCGGTGGCCTTTCCGGACTGTCACTTGCCCGGCATCTTGCCCAGGCAGGTCGTGACTTTCAGCTGTTCGAAGCACGCGACCGCCTGGGCGGGCGAATCGCTTCGCTACAACATGCCTCGCGCGACGATACCTCCATTGTGCCGTTGGGATATGACCTTGGCCCCTCCTGGTTTTGGCCAGGCCAGCACCGAATGGAACGGATGGTCCATGAGCTCCGCCTCAAAAAGTTTGACCAATACGCCAGCGGCACGGCCCTTTTTGAAACCGAAACCGGAGAAATCCTAAGCAATCTGGGCCTTGCCTCGATGCAGGGGGCCTGGCGACTACAGAGCGGGATGCGCGGGCTAATTGATGGAATTGCGCAGCAACTTGCCCCAGACCGCTTGCATCTAAATCATGCCCTTTCCGAGCTCCATCAGAACGGAAGGCTGATTTTCAAGGAGGGGCAACACTGTCAGGCACGGAAAATTGTCCTTGCCCTCCCTCCCCGCCTAGCGGCTGGGCTATCTTTTTCTCCGCAACTCGACCCGGCACAGCAGCGTGCATTGGCCGGGATTGCGACCTGGATGGGCGGACAGGCCAAATTTGTCGCGCTTTACGATCGCCCTTTTTGGCGGGAAGAGGGCCTATCTGGCGATGCCCTCAGCCAGGCCGGGCCATTGGCGGAAATCCACGATGCCTCGCCGCCCCAGGTGGAACTGGGCAGAGACGCACCAGCCGCCCTTTTTGGCTTTGTTGGCCTGCCGCCTCAGGCGCGCCATGGGCAAAAAGAGGACTTGCCCCAAGCCGCCCTGACACAGCTGGGCCGTCTCTTTGGCTCAAAGGCCGCCCAGCCCATCACTGTCGCCTATCAGGATTGGGCCCAGGAGGCCTACACCGCCACGTCATTAGACCAATCCCCCGCCAGCCAACACGCGGCCTATGGCTTGCCAGCCTCCCTACAAAACCTCTGGCAAGGACGGCTTGCCTTTTGTGTGAGCGAACTGGCCCCTGACACCGGCGGCTATCTGGAAGGCGCCCTTGCCGCTGCGGAGCACCAGGCAGAGCTCTTGCAAAGAGAATGGATAAAATGACTAAAGCTGATACTAAGACCAAACTGATGAATGCTGCTGAACATCAGGTACGCCAAAAAGGCGCCGATGGGTTCAGCTATTCAGACCTGAGTGCCGAGGTGGGCATACGCAAAGCCAGTATTCACTATCACTTTCCTGCCAAGTCAGATCTTCTCACCGCGATCATGGCACGATACGCAAAAGAGGTACTAGCAACACTGGACGGCTATGCCGATCAGATCCCCACGCCTCGTGAGCAGCTGATCGCCTTTATCGCCTTCTATCGCAGCGCCCTCGAAGAGGGCAGAAAACTCTGCCTCTGTGTCGCCCTTACCGTTGGTCGCGATGCGTTGGCGCCAGAGACCCGTCAGGAAATTTCCCGCTTTCGCGACGCACTACAGACCTGGCTGCAAACCCGATTAGAGCAACTGTCCTGCGGCACCCGGACTGGGAACTGGGTTGGCGACCCACAGGCTATAGGTGCCGCGACCCTCGCATTGGTAGAAGGTGCGCAGCTGGCCGCGCGAAGCACCGCTGATCCTGCCCGATATGATGCTGCAACGAAATGCATTTTAGATCGGCTCAGACAGCAGTGAACACTGGAGGGGAAAAAGCGCCCGTTTCAGGTCTAGTGCCGCGCCCAGTCTCTAGGCTTAATCGAAACCCCACTGATTGTGCCGCTGCGGCACATTGTTAAAACCATCTACAAAGCAACGGGTCTCATGCCTAAGGTCTTTATCAAACAGGTTTTGTCCAAGGGGCAAAATCCAAAAGGCCAATCCAGCCGCAGGTCCATCTTTGGTGGGCGGTCTGGGGCCAAAATACAAAGTGGGGGCAGGTGATGGAACTAGAACAGACAATAAAGGAACGGCGCTCAATCCGGGGCTTTACCAAGGATCCCGTCCCAAAGGATCTGCTGGAAGAGATTATTACCCTGGCCAACCGGGCCCCCTCCTCGATGAATACCCAGCCCTGGCACCTGCACGTCCTAACCGGGGAGCCACTCGAGCAGGTCCGCCGTGGCAATACTGAGCGGATGCTGGATGGCACGCCCCCGTCCCGCGATATCGAAGACTACGCCGCCTATGAGGGCGAGCACCGTAGCCGCCAAATCGAAATTGCAGTGCAGCTGTTCGAAGCCATGGGGATTGAACGCCATGACAAGGAGCGTCGGCAGGATTGGGTGATGCGGGGCTTTCGCCAGTTTGATGCCCCTGTCTCTATTGTTGTCTGCTTTGATCGCTCGCTTTTGGACAATACAATTGCCCATTTTGACACCGGCGCCATGACCTACGGCTTGGTATTGGCCGCCTGGAGCAAGGGCCTAGGCGCAGTAATCAATGGGCAGGGCATCATGCAAAGCCCGGTTGTGCGTGAGGTGGCCAGGATCCCTGAGGATCAGATCATCCTGACCTGTGTCGCACTGGGCTGGCCTGACGAGAGCTTTGTGGCAAATTCGGTGATCTCCAAACGCCGCGCGCTGGAAAACACCACCCAGTTTCTGGGATTTGAGAGCTGAGACCCTCAAATTGCTCCTTTTCCTCGGGGACCTTGGCCGCATCTGCCTCAGTCGCTTGCACGGGCTAGGCTCCCGCTTCACCTAAGGAAGAACTATGACCGCAACTGTATCCCCTGCCCTTCAAATATCTACGCACGGATAGGTGAGGGCAGAGACCATGAAGTCAACGACCTCAACTTTTCCGGTGGTGAAGGCCTCGGCGAAGACCTCGACCTCTGCGCCTGTTTTGTCTTCAATAATCATGACGTGGCCTCCTGTAGTTCCGCAGAGGTTGGGACCTCATCAACGGTTCCGGCCCAGATCCGAAATCGGGTAATGCAGAGATCCCCGGTTGCGGCCAGATAAAGGATGTTGTTGAGCACCTGGGGGAGACCATCATGGGCAATGGATGGTGTTTCTACGCCATCAGAATAGCCCTCAAATTCGCTTGGAATATGCCTGCTGGCATAGTTGAACGGAACGGCTAGGCCGGGGGCTTTGTCGGTGTCCCCTGTTGGGCTAGAGACCTGAACTCCCCCGCGCCGCTGAACAAAATACATCTGGCCGGTGTCTGCCCTGTTTGTGCTGAGTTCATATACAATCCTGTCAGGGGAATTGCTTTCACCATACCGGAGCGGTCTGACAGTCGAAAACGCGTCAATATCCGCATAGGTCATAAAACCCTCAACTGCGAAAGCCAGCGCCTCGGGCATGACCCCGCCAAAGGCGTCGGACAGCAGAGATGGGGCGATCTGCAGGCTCTCAGAGGCGACAGGAACAGGCGTGGCTTCGGTCTTGATGTAGTCCTGCGGATACCGCCCTTCATTCACCTGAATGGCAGTGCAGCGGTGATCTCCTGTCAAAGTAGAAGCGGCAACGCCCCCCATGCGGTTATGCGCCGGAAAAACCTGAATTTTGGCATCGTTGGTCCCTATCCCGGCGGTGCCAAAGGAAACCCAAACATGCCAGTGATCGCCACAGTCCTGAACCACGCGTTCAATGACACTTGAGTTCCAATTGTTGATCACGGCCCCTGTTTCGGCGTCAAACGAAATGCCGCTTAACTGTGTCGATCCATCGGCAGTGAAAGTGATGCGGAGGCCAAAGGCGTTTTCCTTGGCACCCGTTTTTGCAACCCTCATCTGGCAGGTGAATTCGCCCTCTCCGAGGGGGCCTAAGTTCTGGCTTACGCGTCCGTAGTCATCTGTTTGATCTGATAAAAGGAATGACGGGATTCCACCAAGAGTTCCCTGCGGCGTTACGGTGACATTGTTCTCGATTGACCAGCTGGCCAGGTCTTCGCTGTAGCTTGCCAAGTTCGTCCGCACCTCAGAGCAAACCGCAATTCCAGCAGGCACCAGCTTGCCGCCTTTCCAGACGTGGTGCCCGGTACGCGGCTCGCCTGCCAGCACTTTGACCCAATGCCCCAAGGCGTTCAGCGTCCAGGCCGCAGAGAGCCGCGAGAAGGTGAACAGACTGTCAAAACCCACCGCCCGCCCGCCGAGGCCATAAACCCCGGCCACAGGATCCGCGACCACAGCAGGGGCCTTGCCGCCGAGGCTATAGCGCGCCAGGGGTAGGGTCTGCACCGCACCCATGCCCAAGCCCAGCCCCAGCATCAGAGCCAGCCTACAACTGTGGCCGTGGTGCCAGTGGCCTCGATCCCCACAGCGGAGAATTGCAGGGTCTCACCGGCAGAGACGGAATAGGTGATCACCACGTCCTTATCGTCGCGCACGGTGAGATCACCCGAGGTCAGAACCCGCAGCACGCGGGGGCGCGTTGGCAGTTCGGCTCCATCGGTCGGCACAATAGCGAAATGCTCTGTGGCGGGGCTGGTCAGGCCACGGCTCTGCGTGGCAAAGGGATCAACTGGTGGCATGGATTGGCCTCATATTTAGGTGGTTGAGTTCGGCCCCATTGGGGCCTGTTGAATTCAGGATCTCAGCCACAGTGGCCAGCTTCCCATTGGCGCAGTCCCGACCACGCGCCTCAGCAATCAGAGCATCCGAGATCTGACCTTCATTGACAGGAGGAAGGTCAAGATAACCGGGGCAGGGTTGAAAAAGATCTGCAGGGACGGACGGAGAGAAAGCAACCCAGACCGGGTCACTTGTACAGGCGCTCAGCAGTGGCCAACAGCAAAGGAGACAAAGGCGCACCGCGCGCCCTCAAGCAGTTTCAGTTCATTGGAAAGTGCCGCCCAGGCGCGCGCCTTATCGGCGGCACGGTCTAGGTGAGCGCGGTGAATGCGGGCGGCCTCTGTGGCCTGCTCACGTTTTGGTGAGCAGTTTGCCAAAGGTCGACTGGCTGCTCGGGGACCGGGGCTGCGACGCCCACTGGTTCAGAGAATCATTAAAACACAAAGGCATCCGCGCCTGCATGCCAGGTCGAAGGCAGCGTAAGAAAACCGTCAAATACGGCAAGCGCCGGTACAAGCGGTGCAACCGCTTTGAGATCATGTTCGGCAGTCTCAAGGATTGGCGGCGCGGAGCAACACGATACGATAGGTGCCCGAAGGTCTTCCTGTCAGCCATCGCTCTCGCCGCACTCGTCATTTACTGGCTATCAGCCCTGACCATAGTGGTGCGACCTCCACAAAGCAGACAGTCAAGGGCTGGCCAGGTCGCCTTTCATCCCCATCAGCAGCAATTGCTTCTAGATCTCCTCTAACACGCGCGGCTGCCCGGATTCATCCAACGCAACAAAGACAAAATCTGCGTCGGTTACTTTCTGAGAGTCATTGTCAAACCTTGAGCGCGACCAGACATCGACGTGGATCCGCATTGATGTACGTCCGGCTGCATGCAGCGAGGCGTAAATAGTCACTTCGTCCCCAACCTTGACGGGGCGCAGAAATTGCATGGCTTCAACCGCGACAGTAGCCCCCCGGCCTTGAGAGGCACGCGCAGCCAAATTTCCCGCGGCAAGATCCATCTGCGACATCAACCAACCGCCGAAAACATCGCCGGCAGGATTGGTATCTGCAGGCATTGCAATGGTTCGGATAACCAACACGCCATCGTCTTGCTGCCGCCCGTGTTTGCAGCGCTCTCTTAAGCCCGCGAGCCTGTCGTCTGGTATATTGTTCATGCCGTGCTTACCTTTCCGGTTTCAGCGCCCTTCGTCCTCGCTGAAAGCACAATAGCCGTGGAAATCGCAAGGGCTCCAGCGATGTTTGGGGCCCAGGCAAGTGGCCAAAAAGCTCCAACGCCACCAGCAACAAACAGCGGCACGGTGAACCAGCTTATTGGCCCCTCAGCATACCACTGGATCAAAGCATAAGTCGCATAGATACCAAAGAGCGAGAAAAATCCGATCTGAAGCACCTGGGCTAAATCACCCGAGATCAACGGGGTGTAGGCAAAAAGAAGCGGAACGACATAAAGACCCTTGGCGATCTTCCAACTTTCAAACCCGGTCGCCATGGGGCGAGAGCCCGCAATGCCAGCAGCGGCAAAGGCGGCAAGACAAACTGGGGGCGTCACGTTGGAATCCTGGCTGAGCCAGAAAATGATCAAGTGAGCTGTCAGCAGGAAGGTCAGCTGCAATGCGGGGTCAACCAGGACAGGGCAAATGGTCACTGCAATCTCAAATGGGACGGCGGACATGAGCTCCCAGGCTTCGGCCTTGCTCATGCCTTCCGCAACCTGAGCCACCAAAGGATGCTCAACAAGAAAGAACAAACCCGCTTTGGCCGGATCCGAAATACCAGTGACCAATTGTTCGACGATGAGGCCATCGGCCATGATTCCTGCAAGTGCTGGTGCGGTTAGAATTGCGAGAATGATGTAGGCAGCTGTCACCGGCAGCCCCATACCCAAAACCAACGAGGCCAGCGCGATAAGCGCAATGGCCAGCGCCATCGACCCTTGTGACCATTGCGCAATCATCAACGAAAACCCGTTGCCGACGCCACTTGTCACAATCGCGTTGTTCATAATCCCGATGGCAGTCAGCAAGATAGCCGTCATGACCGCAGATCGGATACCACTGGTCAGCGCTTCTGAAATCTTCGCGGCGCCCATATCAACAGGCTGGAACACCCCATTCCCGGTGATCCGCGACAGGATGCTTGTGGCCCAGGAGGTCACGATCACAGCGGCAATCGCCCAACATGCCGCATAAGCGGGTGTCACCCCGGCCAACAGCATCCAGATCATCACGGCCAGAGGTATCACAAAGACCAGACCACCAGACAGTAGTTTGCCCTTGTCGACGGTCAGGTCCATTTCGGCGCCCACCTCGTATTTGACGGCTTCGATGCGTACGATGAAGGCCACGGAAAGAAAATAGAGAATGGCTGGAACAACAGACACCGCGACAATGGTGCCGTAAGGGATGGAGGTATAGCTCGCCATAACGAAAGCGCCTGCACCCATGATTGGGGGCATCAACTGTCCGCCTGTGGAGGCTGCAGCCTCAACACCAGCAGCAAATTTCGGGCGAAACCCGTTGGCTTTCATCAAGGGGATCGTGATGACGCCAGTAGAGGCAGTGTTCGCGATGGCAGAGCCTGAGATTGTACCGGTCAAGGCGGAAGAGATCACGGCCACAAACGCCGCGCCCCCCTTGGTCCTGTGCCTCCCCCCAAGAAGTGGTCCGCCCCTATAATTAGGACATCGGAGGACCATAGATTGCGATTGAGAGACCCAAGCCTGAAGAGATTGTCGTGAAGTTACGACAGGTTGAAGTATTGATGGGGCAAGGCATGCCTCGGATAGACGCGATCTGACAGATCGGTGTGACTGAACAAACCTATTACCGCTGGAAGAAGAAGTATGGCGG
>CAJXIL010000055.1 GCA_913054455.1 uncultured Roseobacter sp. | reverse complement strand
CTGCCAAGGGGGATACCGTTCTGGCGACCTCGACCCGCCTGTTCCAGGGCCGCGTCGTGGGGGACACTGCAGAGAAGAAGGGTGAATCGCTGCTGGCGTCCACTCCAGTTGTTGTGCTCTCTGCCATTCTGGGCCGCACCCCCACGATGGAAGAGTATAAGGCCGCAGTAGAAGGCATCGACCTCACCAAGTTTGCCCCGCCGCTGGCCGTTCCAACCGGGACAAAATCAGCACATTTCTAAGGGCTGCGTAAGCACTCAATGATTTAACAAGGGGCGCAATGACAACATTGCGCCCCTTGCCTATTCCGGCCCTGCATTTTTTGTTACTCAGTGTTCCTCAAAGCCGAGCCAACACCGCAAAAAACGCCGAAAAGAGAAGGCTGCGCTGAGACATATCCAAGGGAGCCAGAGCCGTCAGCGTCAGGCTCAGGCGCCGCTGTCTTTGATGTTAGCAGCGGCCTTGTTCAGCGCCGCCAACAGATCAGTACGGCGCACCGGCTTCATCAGACGGATGTCCTCAGGGCGCAGACCATTGCCATGGACGGTCGCCTCGCTGGCATAGCCGGACATAAAGATGACTGGCAAATTCGGCCACTTATGGCGCAGTTCCTTGGCCAGGGTCGTGCCCTGCAGCGTTCCGGGCATTACGATATCTGTCAGCAACAGATCATAGGTGGGATCCGCAACGAAGGTGGCATAGGCCTCATCTCCCGAGGAAGTCGCAGTCACCAGATAGCCTGCCCGCTCCAAGATGGTCACAAGGGTGTCACGCACCCCTTCATCGTCCTCTGCCAACAAAAGCCGACGCCCCGCCCCAACCTCAGAAACCTCGGTGGGGGGCGCTTTAGTCGAGATGTCCGGCTGATCCTTTGCAGCCGGGAAATACAGCTTGAATGTCGTTCCCTCGCCAACTTCGGAATAGACCTGCACCGTGCCTCCGGATTGACGCATAAACCCAAGCGTCATCGACAGGCCCAGCCCTGATCCGACGCCCGGTGGTTTGGTGGTAAAGAAAGGTTCAAAAATCGAGGCCCGTAGCTCTTTTGCAATCCCTGGTCCGGTGTCACTGATCGCCAGCATGACGTAGCGCCCAGGGGCAAGCTCTTCCTGTCGGCTGTCAATATAATCTTCGTCGATGCGCACATTCGCGGTCTCGATCGTCAAGTTTCCCTTGCCATTCATCGCATCACGGGCATTGAGGGTCAGGTTAAGCAGCGCGCTTTCCAAAGACGTCCGGTCAGCATCTATTGCCCAAAGTCCAGCAAGAAGGGAGGTCTCGACCCTCACGCTTTCTGGCAGGGCGCGTCCCATCCAATTCTTGGCCTCCCGCACCACATCATTGAGGTGGAGCTTTACCGGCTCAAGGGGCGCCTTGCGCGCGAAGGCCAGCATGTTCTTAGTCAGATCAGCCCCGCGCAATGCCGCAGCAATCGCCGCGTCGATCTGCTTAGTTTGTTTGGCTGGCTCTTCATCGTCTCGCAGCAGTTCCAGATTGCCCAAGACAACCGCCAACAGGTTGTTGAAGTCGTGGGCTACACCACCGGTCAGCTGGCCAATGCTCTCGAACTTCTGCGCCCGGCGCGCGATCTCCCGTTCTTGCTGCACCTGATTTTGCGCTTCGACCTGCTGGGTTGCATCCAGTTGCACTGCTCTCAACAGTATCTGGCCATCTGGCCCCTCAGAAAAGCTGCCATGGAAATCTAACCAGCGGGTTGATCCATCCCGCGCCGTAATCCGGTAACGATGCGAAAAGGGTTTTTCCTTTTTGCAATTCGTTTCGATAAGCCCCATGAAATGGTCGATATCGTCTGGATCATGCAGCTCGAACAAAAACTTGGGTTTTTCATAAAACTCTTTGTCCGAAACGCCCCAGATCTCTTTGCATTTTGGGCTGATATACAAGAGCTGCTGCAGTTTATTATCCGTCATGTCAATTTCCATGATCACGCCCGGAATTTCTTCGGCAATCATCGCCAAGCGCTCTTGTGAGGCCCGGTGCTGTTTCTCCGCTTCACGAATATCAGTAAGGTCCATGTGCATGCCTGTCACATGGGTTGGAACCCCGCCATTCTTCGAATCCGAGATCCAGACGGCGCGAATGATCCGCACCGAACCATCCGGTCTGCGCACGCGAAACTCTCCCCGACCAACCCGCTGTTCTCCGCTCCAAACCCGTTCAACTTCAGCCAATATCTCCGGATAGTCTTCGGGAAGGACAAGTTTGTCCCACCCAGAGACTGGAACGAGGCCGTGTTTTCCCCTTTGTTCAGTGGCAACAGAGTCTCCCAGCCCATAGATCGCGATCATGCCCTCATCAAAGAACGGCCTAGCATCCCCCTTGTCCCGTCTGAACCGCCCCATGCCTGACACCCGCATTGCCAGATCAAGGCTTTCAGACAACTCGTTGGCTCCGTTTACTTTCTCTGCAAGTCGCGCGGCAAAATTTAGAATTTGCCATGTGATAAAAATGGAAAGCGTCCCATTGGTGCCAAAAATCAAAGTCATCTTAATGGCCTGGAACAACGAAGACGACGCTGGAGCGACATATAGATTGTTCAACAGCGGCGGGACGAACAACAGACAATAGCCAATCCAAATCGTGAGCAGGGCCCGCCGAGAAATCTGCGGCCAAGCCCGTCCCCCCTTCAGATAACTCGCCGCCAGACCAAGGGATGGAATCGCGAGCAACATATAGAGTGTCACAGCAGGCAATGGTTCGCCAACCACGATCCGGTACATAACCGCGCAGAGCCCGGCAATCAAAGCTCCGACCGGTCCTCCCAGGTAGCCTGCTAACACCAATGGCCCGGTCACAGCGTTCATCGAGATCTGGTGTGGCCCGACCTTTATCGTAATCATGCTCAACGAGATCACTGTCACCCCGAGGCACAGGCCAATCAGAGCTTTCTGCCATTGTTCTTTGCCATTTAAATTATCGCTGGTCAGCACGACAAAGACCAGAACACCTGCCAGAGAAAGGGAAATTAAGCTCTGCAAAATAAAGGCAAACATTGGGTATCCACTCTAGCGGGCGGCAGCCCAATTACAGGAAGAGTAGAGCACCGAATGTAGGTCTTCTGTCAACGTTTCGCTCACACTAGACCTGCTCAACTTCAGCTATTGATTGCCAGGCTCATCCCCCCAGAAAGATACCCCTCAATAGGTTAATTTACTTCAAAAGATCGTTCCTCTTGGCCTGGACCTGACTAAGCTCCCCTTTTGAGTTACCGGACCCACTGCTGTTTTTTTTGGGGGGGCGTTCCGTTTCGGTGGAAACGATTTCACCGAAACTCCGCTGGGTCACGCCAACCCCCAAAGGGAGCATATCAAACGCCCCCGCTCAAGGGACAGTCCAGGCGTTTATCGTCCAGCTAGGACAGGTTGAGACGACGCAAACCTCGGATCAAAGCCCGTGCTTACACACAAATACAGCTCCTTCGTCCGCTGTCAGTACTGGCAAATTTCTACATGTTATGACATAACATTTCATGATACTCATCCCCGAATCTTGTGCTAATTTTCGGAGATCACAAATGTTAAAATCCCTAAGCGTCGCGGCAGCGATCGCGCTCACAGCTGCTGCGGCCCCCGCATTTGCGGAGACTAGATCGAGCGTTACAATCGCCTCCCCGTGGGAGGTGGCGAGCTATGACCCTGCTGTGGCGGGCTTCACCATCCAAAAATTGCAGATCATGGAAAACCTGGTCGATGCTGATGCAACCGGGGCACTGCGCCCGGGTCTGGCTACAAAATGGACCGCATCTGAGGATGGATTGACCTGGGAATTCACCCTGCGCGAGGGTGTGCGCTTTCACGATGGATCCGCTTTTGATGCCGAAGCTGCGGTTCTGGCCCTGACCCGAGCTTGGGGGCAGCCTGGCCTTCTAAAAAAGGCGCCGATCACCGATATCGCCGCACAAGATGGCAAAGTGGTTGTGACGCTTGAGACGCCATTCACCGCCCTGCCCGCGTTCATGGCCCATGCCACAACAATCATCCCTGCACCTGCAGCATTCGACGCCGAAGGCAAGCCAGTCGCGCTGATTGGGACTGGACCCTTTGCCGTGTCTGCCTTCACGCCCCCGCAAAGCATCTCACTGCTGCGCAATGAGGCATACTGGGGTGAAAAGGCAAAGCTTGAAACCGCAACCTATTTGGCGGCAGGGCGTGCCGAAACCCGCGCTTTGCTAGCGGAAAGCGGCGATGCCGATATCGTCTTTACTCTGGATGCAGCGGGATATTCTCATCTAAGCCATGTGGACACCATCGAGACTTCTGCTGTCCCGATCCCGCGTGTTGTTGCGCTTAAGGTCAATTCCGGTCACCCATTTTTCAACGACCCAAAGGCGCGTCAAGCCCTAAGCCTCGCCATTCCACGTGATGGGATCGCACGTGCTATCACTCGCTTCCCTGAGGCCGCAGCGGATCAGCTTTTCCCACCCGCACTAAACCGGTGGCATTCCGCAACAATCGAACCTCTGCAAACAGATCTTGAAGCTGCAAAGACCCTGCTGGCGGACCTAGGCTGGGTGCCGGGTGATGATGGAATTTTGACCCGCGATGGTGAACGCTTTGCCATCACCCTGCGGACCTTCCCAGATCGTCCAGAATTGCCTCTGATCGCAACAGCCCTGCAAGACCAGTGGCGTGAAATCGGCATCGAGCTGGAAGTCAGCGTAGCAAGCTATTCTGAAATTCCCGCTGGCCACCAAGATGGCTCGCTGCATGTGGCGCTTTACGCGCGGAACTATGGGCTGACGCCCGATCCGATTGGGTCTGTCCTGCAGGACTTTGGTCCGGGTGGCGGCGATTGGGGCGCTATGGGGTGGGAGAACCAAAAGGTCGTGGATGCCTTGAAGGTTATTGCCTCAACCTCTGACCAGGAACTGCGCCAGACAAACATCGACACCGTCGCAAACCTGCTGCAGCAAGAGCTGCCGGTAATCCCTGTGGTTTGGTATCAGCATACTGTTTCGATTGATAAAAACCTTGAAGGCGTGATTATTGACCCGCTGCAGCGTAGCTACGGTCTGAGCGAAATGTATTGGGCCAAAGACTAGAATGGCTCACTATTTCAAGTCAGTGCTTACAGTCCTCGCTGCGCGAGGGCTGCAAGCCATTATTGTAGCGGTCATCGTCGGCATCGTCAGTTTTGCGATGATGCAGGCCTTGCCCGGTGATGCGGCCTTTCGCATTGCCGCTGGTCGCTATGGCTATGATATGATGGATGCAGCCGCCGCCGAAGCTGTTCGTCTGGAATTGGGTCTGGATGCGCCTTGGTTTGTGCAGCTTTGGGGATGGCTTGGCCAATTGGCCCAATTTGATTTGGGCAATTCACTGGTCTATGGCACGCCTGTTGTCGACGAAATCGCCACCCAACTTGGCTATTCGCTGTTGCTGGCTGGCGGCGCGATTGTTGCCTCGCTGATGATTGCCCTGCCAATGGGGGTCGCGACTGGGCTAAACCCAGATAGCCTCCTGGATCGGATCTGCATGGGGCTCTCCGTATTCCTGCGCGCGGTGCCCGCCTTTGCGCTGGGGGTCGTCTTGGTGTTGGTCTTTGCGGTGCAACTCAAACTCTTCCCTGTTGCTGGGTTTCGCGGCATTGAAAACCTGATCTTACCCTCCTTCACGCTTGGCATTGGGTTGGCGGCTGTATCCAACCGAGTGGTGCGCGATGCTGTGGTTGATGCGATGAATTCGGATTGGCAGCTGTTTGCACGCACCAAAGGCCTGTCTGCCCGTCTAACCCTGGCACGTCATGTATTGCGCAACGCCGCCCTGCCGGTAGTGACCTATGTTGGTGTCCAGCTGGCCTATCTGATCGAGGGCGTTGTGATCGTTGAAACCGTGTTTGCCTGGCCTGGAATTGGCCACGCACTTGTGCACGCGATCTTTGGGCGGGACATCGCCATGGTACAGGGCACAGCCCTAACGCTGGGCTTGCTCTATGTGGCCTTGAACCTCTGTGTTGACTTGGCCTGCCGCGGCATCGATCCAAGAGAAAGAGCTGTGTAATGCAACAGACAAACACAATCCCGTCGACACATGCGCAGACAAAACAGACAAAACAGCCCTTAGCAAAAGTACTGGGTTTTGCGCTCGTAGCTGGCTTGGCCATCGCCGCCATTGGCGGGCCGGGCTTAATCGGAGTGGACCCCGCCAAACAGTCCTTGCTGGCCACGCTTTCCCCCCCAAGCCTCGCACATCCGCTTGGCACGGATCATCTTGGTCGTGATATGGCTGCCCGGCTGTTGTCAGGTGCGCAGCTGTCTTTGTCCCTGGCTTTGTTGTCGGTCCTAACCGCTGGCTTACCGGGCACCATCTTAGGCGTCACCTCAGCCTGGTTTGGCGGCTGGACAGATCGTATCCTAGGAGCCTTTGCCGACGCCGTTCTAGCCATGCCAGGTCTGCTGCTAGTGCTAATGCTTGCAGCGATTGCACCAGGATCATGGTGGACGCTCTATGCAGGCATCTCATTGACCCTTTGGGTGGAATACTTCCGCTACACCCGTCAACGAGCCCGGATCGTTCTGGCAGACCCCTCGGTAGAGGCCTCTCGCCTGTTGGGCCTTGGCCCCTTACTTTTGGTGCGCCGTCACCTGATCCCTGAGATCGGGCCCGGCCTTTTGACCATCGCAGCCTTTGGCGCGGCGACGGCTGTGACCGCCGTTGCAGCACTTGGATTTGTCAACGTCGGCGTTCGCCCGCCAACTGCCGAGTGGGGCGTAATGATGACCGAACTCCTACCCTATTGGCGAGAGGCACCGTTTTTGATCCTGCAGCCCGTTGCCTGCCTGGTCATCACAGTTCTTGCCCTACATCTTTCTGTCGGAGGCCTGCGCCGCTCATGAGTTCCTCAATCGTAGTGAAAGCCCTATCAGTCTTTGCGGGAGCAGAGCGCCTGATGGGGCCAGTCAGCTTTCAAGTGAACCCAGGGGGAACACTTGTTGTCATGGGCGAGACCGGCGCTGGCAAAAGCCTTATTGCACAGGCTATTCTTGGCACCCTACCAGCGGCTTTGCGGGCTGAGGGAGAAATCTATATCAACGCAAATCGCGCCGACCAACTGTCCCCAGTGGAGCGAGCCAAGCTTTGGGGCCGCGACATTGCAACGCTACCTCAGGAGCCCTGGCGCGCCCTAGACCCGCTTATGCGCTCGTTTGGACAAGTCACGGAAGCCCATCGCCTTGTGGCCAGACTCTCCCCGCGCGAAGCCAATAAAGCCACCCAAAAGGCCTTTGAAACGCTTAGCCTAACCGGGGCTGAACAGCGCCTTCCTAGTGCTCTTTCAGGAGGTATGGCACAGCGCGTGGCCTTTGCCGCCGCGACCGCAGCCAACGCGCCGATCCTGTTGGCCGATGAGCCGACAAAGGGACTTGATGCTGAGCGCCATAGCAAAGTTATCGATCTATTGGCTGAGGTTCCCCAGGCTGGCGGCACTTTGCTAGCAATCACCCATGAAGCCTCTGTTGCACGTCGTCTTGGCGGTATGATGTTGGTTCTGCGCGAGGGCACTTTGGTCGAGCAAGGGCAAACCACCAAAATCCTGAATGCCCCGACCGATAGCTACACACAGTCGCTGTTGGACGCAGACCCGTTGAATTGGCCAGTCAGTACGCCGAGTTCGCTGGGTGACACAGTCCTAACGGTCAAAGATCTTTCTGTCGCGCGCGGCCATAAGACATTGTTCCAAGGGTTTAACCTTGATCTGCGCGAGGGTGAAAAACTTGCGCTCACAGGCCCCAGCGGGATCGGGAAGACCACGCTCCTGGATGCTTTGGCTGGGCTATTGAAACCGCAATCCGGTACAGTTCTGCGGGATCCATCGTTGTCACGCCACGGGATCCAAAAGCTCTATCAGGACCCGCCTGCGGCCTTTCCAGATCGTATTTCCCTGTCGCGCACACTAAAAGACGTTGCAAGGCTGCACAGAACGGATTGGAACGAAGTCCTGCACCATCTGGAACAGCTTGGCATTTCCCCTGCTTTGCTGAATCGGCGACCAGACGAAGTATCCGGTGGGGAGCTGCAAAGGATTTCCATTGCACGAGCCCTAACCGTAAAGCCAAAGATACTTCTTGCGGACGAACCCACCTCGCGCCTTGACCCGATCACCCAACGTGAGACCTTGGCAATGCTCGCAGGCATCGCTGCCAAAAATCAAATTGCCATTGTTCTTGTGACCCATGATCAAAACATCGCTCAGAAATGGGCGGACAGAACGATCTCCCTGACGGCAGCGCCCGAGAGCACAGAGTAAATCGGGAAGCTCCGCTCTCAGCCAAAAAAATAAATACCTCCGACGGGCGCACAGCCTGTCGGAGATAATTTGAAGAGACCTATAAACACCCTATGCGGACCAGTGGAAGCGCTCTGGGGAGGGAGGACCAGAAAACGCCTATGTCCGTTTGAACGGGGCTACCCTTGCCTGCAGTTAGCCGCGCAAATGCAAATCCGTTTCTTCGGGCGCGAACCATTCATGGTTTGCAGCGCGGATCCGGTCAATTTGTTGGCGTATCCGGCTCAGGTGGTCACGAATGGCCTCGCTGGCGCCCTCCACATCACGCGCCCGTAACTTTCGCATGATTTCAACGTGGTCGTTCCAGGCATCACGCGAAGCAAAACTGAGAGACAGCATGCGAACCCGATCCATGTGCCCCTTGTTCTCGGCAATCAGATCCCAGAAGAACCCGACACCCGCGCGGGTGCAGATCTCGTGATGGAAAAGATCGTCGAGCCGGTGAAACTCCTGTTTGTCCTCGGCTCGGACTGCGACATCCTGCAGTTCGATCACATTGTCCAGCGCATCGAGGTCTTCTGAATTCAGGGTAAAGGCAGCTGTACGGACGGTCTCGACTTCAAGCGCTGTGCGGATCGCCCGTGCCCGCATGACCGCGTTTTCAGAAATCAGGGTGATCGTGGTGGCCCGCTGAGGGCGGATCAAAAGAAACCCTAGTTTAGCAAGGCGAAAGAAGGCATCGCGCACGGGTTGCCGCGACACCCCCAGAGCCTTCGCCAACTCCGCCTCAGATATCTTGCTCCCTGGCTCCAGCTCAAGCGAGAGGATCTGCCGCTGCAGCTGCGCAAAGACCTGCTCAGCTGCTGATGGACGCGAAGATGGCTCCTGACTGGCAAGCGGCTTGATCCCAAGCATGACAATTCTCCCTTGACCGAAACTGATATACTAGAATATTACTATAAGAGACAGGGCATTGTCCAGCAGATAAAGCCTTTAAAAAATTGGAAAAATAGCAAATGCCGATCCTGGATGAGAATCGCCTCCTGCCAACAGACCCCACCCTGCGCAGCCTGGCGCGGGAGCTTTATCAGAGCGTTAAAGACGCCCCTATCCTCTCCCCGCACGGGCACACGGACCCCCGCTGGTTTGCCGAAAACACGCCATTTCAAGATCCCGCACAGCTGTTTGTCACACCCGACCACTATGTGTTTCGGATGCTGCACAGTCAGGGGACACGCCTCGAAGATCTGGGTGTGCCGCGGGTAGATGGCGGGCCAACCGAGGTCGATGGCCGCAAGATCTGGCGGCGTTTTGCCGAGAACTACCACCTGTTTCGTGGCACACCGTCGCGGATCTGGCTCGATCATGCCTTTCAGGAGGTGTTCGCGCTGGATGTTCGGCTGAGCAAAGAGACCGCAGACCTATACTATGACCATATCGCCGATTGCCTGGCTCGCCCCGAGTATCGCCCGCGCGCGCTGTTTGAGACCTTCGGCATTGAAGTCATCGCCACCACCGAAAGCCCCCTGGATGAACTAAAGTGGCACCGGATGATACAGGACAGCGACTGGAGCGGGCGAGTCATCACCGCCTATCGCCCGGATGCGGTCATTGACCCCGACTTCGAAGGCTTCGTGCAAAACGTCGAGGCCTTCTGCGCCCTAGCTGGAGAAAGCGCCGCCAGCTTTGACGGATACCTCAATGCCCATCGCAATCGCCGCGCCTATTTCAAACAGTTCGGCGCCACCTCGACCGACCACGGTCACCCCAGCGCGACAACGCGCAACCTCACCCGCAGCGAGACCGAGGCGCTTTATGCCCGTGTCATGACTGGCAAGGCAGAGGCAGCAGAGCGCGAGGATTTCCGAGGCCAGATGCTGACCGAAATGGCGCGGCTGTCGCTCGAGGACGGTCTGGTCATGCAGTTGCATCCCGGATCCATGCGCAATCACTCTAGCAGTGTTCTGGACCGTTTCGGCCGCGACAAGGGCTACGACATCCCGGCCCGCACCGACTATGTGACGGCGCTGAAGCCGTTGCTGGATGCTGTGGGTATGGAGCCGGACCTGACGCTGGTCCTCTTTACACTTGATGAAACCGCCTATGCCCGCGAGCTGGCGCCGCTGGCCGGGGTTTACCCCTGCCTGCGCCTTGGCCCTGCCTGGTGGTTCCACGACAGCTATGAGGGGATGATGCGGTTCCGCCAGATGACCACGGAAACCGCAGGGTTCTACAACACAGTCGGGTTCAACGATGACACCCGCGCCTTTTGCTCGATTCCGGCTCGTCATGACGTGGCGCGCCGGGTCGATGCAAGTTACCTCGCCACGCTGGTCTCCACCGGACGCCTGGCATTGGACGAGGCATTCGAGGTCATGGAGGACCTCACACACCGGCTTGCACGTCAAGCCTACCGGCTTTGAACAGCCACTTTCTGGGAGGAAAAAATGAACAAACTGACCCTTACGGCCGCATTGCTGGCCTCTGCTGCTTTCGCCAGCGCCGCTGCTGCCTGCGAGACCACACTGCGGTCTTCGGACACCCATCCTGAAGGCTATCCGACCGTCGTCGCGGTCGAGAAGATGGGCGAAATCCTGAAGGACAGCACCGATAGCAGCCTCTGCGTCGAAGTGTTCCACTCCGCCCAGCTGGGTCAGGAGAAAGACACCATTGAACAGACCCAGTTCGGCGTTATTGACCTCAACCGTGTTTCGCTTGGCCCTTTCAATAACATCATTCCCGAAACCCAGATCCCGTCCCTGCCCTATATCTTCCGCTCGGTCGAACATATGCACAAGGTCATGGATGGCCCTGTCGGCCAGCAAATCCTGGATGCCTTTGCAGCCCATGATCTGATCGGGCTGGCCTTCTATGATGGCGGCTCGCGCAGCTTCTACAATAGCGAAAAGCCGATCCAGTCGATGGAAGATCTGGCTGGAATGAAGTTCCGCGTGATGCAGTCTGACCTGTTTGTCGACATGGTCTCTGCCCTGGGTGCCAATGCAACCCCCATGCCCTATGGCGAGGTCTATTCCTCGATCCAGACCGGCGTTATTGATGGCGCAGAGAACAACTGGCCCTCCTACGAAAGCTCGGGCCATTTCGAGGTCGCCAAATACTACACCCTCGATCAGCACCTGATCGTGCCTGAGGTTCTGGTGATGTCGAAGAAGACCTGGGATAGCCTTTCGGAAGATCAGCAGGAGGCCGTGAGGGCCGCTGCGCGCGCTTCTGTTCCAGTCATGCGCGACCTCTGGGCCGAACGGGAAAAAGCTTCTGAGGCAAAGATCGTTGCAGCCGGCGTAGAGGTCATTACTGACATCGACAAAACCCCCTTCATCGAAGCAATGGTTCCCGTCTACCAGAAGTATGTCACAACAGACACGCTCAAGGACCTGGTGACACGGATTCAGGCGACTGAATAATCCCAACACAGCTTTGGGGGCGCGCTCAGGCTGCGCCTCCTCACTATTCAAAGACAGCGGAAGGGGGGATCCGTGCAACAGATTATGCTGCGGATTGCGCGTGCGACAGGGCTACTGGCCCAAACGGGCCTATGGGTGGCTGGGACGGGCGTTGTCCTGATGACCATCTTCATCGCGGCCCAGGTGTTCTGGCGCTACGTGTTGAACGATTCACTGCCCTGGACCGAACCGGCTGCCGTTATGATCATGGGCTGGTTCATCTTTCTGGGCGCCGCTGTCGGAATCCGCGAGGGCTATCACCTTGCTTTTGACGTGATGATCTTCGTGCTGCCGGAAAAGGCGCGCCTTTGGTGCTTTTCCATATCGGACATCGTGATCTGCGCCTTTGGCGTTGGGATGACCAAATACGGCACCGATCTGGCGATCAAAACCGCTGGCAACAAGCTACCGTCCCTGGGCATCTCTGGTGCATTTGATTTCCTGCCACTGGTCGTGGGCGGCGCTCTTTTGGTGCTGTTCACGCTGGAGCGACTGGCCCGGCGCGCTGCTGGCCTGCCAACGCGACGGTTCGGCGATGACCACGACGATGAAGAGCAAAATGTCCCGACGTCGCGACCTGCCACTGCGGCAGCCTCCGAGGACGCGGATATGACCACAGAAAAGGCCTGACCCCAATGGAACTCTGGATTCTCTTTGGCACCTTTGTCGTGCTGCTATTGATCGGAACGCCGGTGGCCTTTTGCCTTGGCGCGGCCTCCTTTGCGACCGTGCTCTACCTGGACCTGCCGCCAGTGGTGGTGTTTCAACGCTTGAATTCAGGCGTCTCGGTTTATGCCCTGATGGCAATCCCCTTTTTCATCTATGCCGGCGATTTGATGGTGCGTGGAGACATTGCCCGCCGCCTGGTGGCCCTGGCCTCTGCCCTCGTGGGGCACATGCGGGGCGGGTTGGGACAGGTCAATATCGCCGCCTCGGTGATGTTTGGCGGTGTGTCCGGATCGGCTGCTGCAGATGCCTCTGCCGTCGGTGGGCTGATGGTGCCCCAGATGAAGGAACGGGGTTACGGCGCCGATTACGCGGTAAACATCACCGTTGTCTCCTCGATTATCGCGCTGATGCTGCCCCCCTCACACAATATGATAATCTATTCGATTGCCGCTGGGGGGAAGATCTCGATCGCGGACCTTTTCACCGCCGGTATCGTGCCAGGGCTGCTGCTGGCGCTGTCGCTGATGACCGTGGCCTGGTTCGTGGCCAAGAAACGCGGCTACCCCACAGAAGCCTTTCCGGGACTTCGGATGCTGGGTGTCCTCTTTGCCAGCGCTGCGCCTGGACTGATCCTGATCTTGATCATCTTTGGCGGCGTGCGCTCGGGTGTCTTTACCGCCTCCGAGAGCTCCAACATCGCGGTGGTCTACGCGCTTTTTGTGACCCTGTTGGTCTATCGTAGCCTCACATGGGGCGAGTTCGTCGCCGCCACCCTTGCTGCGGTACGCACCACTGCAATGGTCCTGATGGTCATCGGCTGCGCCGCGTCCTTTGGCTGGCTGCTGGCCTTTTTGCGGGTGCCCGCGATGCTGGTGGCGGCGCTGCAGGGCCTGTCCGACAATCCCATCGTGATCCTTCTGCTAATCAATCTGGTGCTACTGCTGCTCGGCACCTTCATGGATATGTCGCCGCTGATCGTGATCACCACACCGATCTTCCTGCCCGTGGCGCAGGCCTTTGGCGTCGATCCGGTACATTTCGGCGTGATCCTGATCCTGAACCTCGGCATCGGGTTGTGCACCCCGCCGGTGGGCGCGGTCCTGTTTGTCGGCTGCGCCGTCGGGCGGGTGTCGATCTGGTCGGTGATGCACTCGATCTGGCCCTTCTACCTGGCCGCCGTCGCGACGCTGATGGCCGTGACCTATGTTCCGGCTCTGTCGCTCTGGCTGCCCTCCATGTTCCACTAAGGACCTGTATTCAATGCTGAAATCATTCCCCGAAATCGAAGCCGGCCCAGATGTCACCCGGCAGGTTCTGTCCGATGCGCCTGAGCTGATGGTGGTCTCGTTCCGCTTTAACGCAAATGGCGCGACCGGCGCGCTGCATAGCCATCCCCATGTGCAGTCCACCTACTGCAAATCGGGGCGCTTTCGCTTCACAGTCGCGGGCGAAACCTTCGAGATTGGCCCCGGCGACAGCTTCATCATTCCCCCTGGCGCCGAACACGGCTGCACCTGCCTAAAACCCGGAGAGCTGATCGACACCTTCACGCCACGCCGCGACGACTTTTTGTAACAGGATACCCCATGCTTCACGTTGAAACCCGCCACGCCGTTCACGCCGATCATGCCAAGGGCATGGACACCGACAACCTGCGCCACCATTTCCTGACCGAGGACATGTTTCAGGACGGGCAGATCCGGCTGATCTACACCCACTACGATCGCTTCACCATGGGCGGCGCGGTGCCGGATGGCAGCCCGCTGACTCTTGGCAAGGTGGCAGAAACCCGCACCGAAACCTTTCTGGAGCGGCGTGAGATGGGCATCGTCAACATTGGCGACACCGGCACCGTCAGCGCCGCAGGGCAGGTATGGACGCTGGAGCGCGGTGATGTCCTGTACCTCGGCATGGGCGCAGGCGAAGTCACATTCGAGGGCGCAGGCCGGTTCTATATCACTTCGGCCCCGGCGCACCGGGCCTGCGACCACCGGCTGATCCGCCTGAGCGAAGCAAGCCGGGTCGAAATGGGCGAAGCCGCCACCTCCAACAAGCGGGTGATCAACCAGTTCATCCATCCCACCGTCATGGACAGCTGCCAGTTGGTGCTGGGCTATACCACGCTGGTCGAAGGTTCAGTCTGGAACACCATGCCCGCCCACACCCATGACCGCCGGATGGAGGCCTATCTCTATTGGGACATGACCCCTGAAGCCCGCGTTCTGCACCTGATGGGAGAGCCGCAGGAGACCCGGCATCTGTTCATCTCCAATGAACAAGGCGCCCTGTCGCCGCCCTGGTCGATCCATTCCGGTGCGGGCATCGGCAGCTACACCTTCATCTGGGCCATGGCCGGCGACAATGTTGACTACACCGACATGGATTTCCACCAGCCGGGCGATCTGAAATGAGCGCTTTTTCTCTGGCAGGCCGCAGGGCGCTGGTAACGGGGGCCAATACCGGCATCGGCCAGGCCATCGCCGTGGCGCTGGCGGCGCAGGGCGCGCGCGTCACCTGCGCCGGCCGACGCCCCTGCGATGAGACGATAACCCAGATCTCTGCTTCGGGCGGCGCGGCGGATGGGCTGATCCTTGATCTGGCCGATCCCATGGCCGCTGCGGATGTGTTTGCTGGACAGGACTATTCGATCCTGGTGAACAATGCCGGCATTATCCGCCGCGCCGACAGCCTGGAGTTTTCGGAAGAGGACTGGGATGCGGTGATGGACGTGAACCTCAAGGCGCTGTTTTTCACCACGCAGGCCTTTGCCCGCGCCTATATCAACACGCCCTCCGAAGGAGGCAGCCACGCCGCGGTCGTCAACATCGCCTCCCTGCTGTCGTTTCAGGGCGGTATCCGGGTGCCCTCCTACACCGCATCCAAACACGGGGTAGCCGGGTTGACCAAGATCCTTGCCAATGAATGGGCCGCCAAAGGCATCAATGTGAACGCCATCGCCCCCGGCTACATCGCCACCAACAACACTGCCGCGCTGCAGGCCGATCCCGAGCGCAACCGCGCCATTGTCGACCGGATCCCCGCCGGGCGTTGGGGTGCCCCCGAGGATATCGCAGGCACCGCTGCCTTCCTGTGCTCTGCCGCCGCGCAGTATATTCACGGCGCGGTTCTGAATGTGGATGGAGGCTGGCTTGCCCGCTGAGAGACTGACCCGCACTGTCGCCGCACCTAAATCGGGTATCGTGCATCTGGGGCTTGGCGCCTTTTACCGTGCCCATGGCGCGATCTATACCGCTGACGCGATTGCCAAATCCGGCGGTGACTGGGGCATCATCGGCGTGTCGCTGCAATCGCCCACCATGCGCGACGCCCTCACCCCGCAGGGCGGCACCTATATGGCTGTCACCCTTGGCCCGGAGGACATCCCTCCTCAGCATATCCAGATCGTCAATCAGGTATTGGTCGCCCGCGAAGACCCGCAGGCCGTTCTGGAGGCGATGACCGATCCGACGATCCGCATCGTCTCGCTGACCGTGACCGAAAAGGGCTATTGCCACGACCCCTCCACCGGAGAGTTGAACCTCGATCACCCTGATATTCAGCATGACATCAGCCAGCCCCTGCCCCGCTCGGCACCGGGCTATCTAGTGCGCGCGTTGCAAGCACGGCACGCGGCGGGCATAGCCCCCTTCACTGTGCAATCCTGCGACAACCTGCCTGACAATGGCCGGGTTGTGCGCGGCGTGGTGCTGGCGCTGGCGCAGCAAATCGACCCCGACCTTGCAGCTTGGATCACCCAAGCAGGGCGTTTCCCATCATCGATGGTGGACCGGATCGTCCCGGCAACCAAGCCAGAAGATCTCACCTATGTCGCGGATTTGACTGGGTATCAGGACGCAGCACCTGTCCTGCATGAACCCTTTCGCCAATGGGTGATCGAAGACGATTTTGTTGCGGGCGCACGGCCCGACTGGGAGGCCGCAGGGGCGCAAATGGTGGGTGATATCACCGCCTATGAGCACATGAAACTGCGCATGCTGAACGGCACCCATTCGGCGCTCGCCTATCTGGGTTACTTGACCGGGCATGAGACGATTTCAGACGCCATGGCGGACGCGCGGGTGGCCGCTTTTGTCGAACAGCTCTGGCAGACCGAAATTGCCCCAACCCTGACGCCTCCCGACGGGGTGTCCCTGTGCCAATACGCTGAGGCCCTGGCTTCGCGCTACGCCAACCCCAGGATCCGGCACCTGACCTGGCAGATCGCCATGGATGGAAGCCAAAAACTGCCTCAGCGTATTCTGGGAACTGTGCAAGATGCGCTGACCGCAGGACACCCCTGCCCCGGCCTGGTGCTCGCGGTAGCCGCATGGATGCGCTATGTCGGCGGCATCGATGAAAACGGGCATGTGATTGACGTACGCGACCCGCTTGCAGCACGACTGAAGACGCTGAGCGATGGCGTAGATACTCCAGTCGGCAAAGTCACGGCACTTCTGTCAGTGCGCGAGGTCTTTTCTGCAGAACAGGCTGCGGGCCTTAGCGCGCCGGTCACCCAGGCCTACCAACGGCTGGTCGAGATCGGCGCGCGCGACAGCATCAAGGAGGTTCTTGCATGATCGAAACATGGCGCTGGTACGGGCCCGAACTGGACAGGATCACCCTGAATGAGGTGGCGCAGACCGGCGCCACCGGCATCGTGAATGCCCTGCATGAAATTCCTTACGGGGAGGTCTGGTCGCAACAGGCGATTGCAGTGCGGCGACAGCTTATTGAGCAGGCTGGATTCACCTGGTCCGTGGTCGAAAGCCTGCCCATCCATGAGCGGATCAAACGCGGCGACGGGGATCTGGCGCATCTCTTTGCCAACTATCGCCAGTCGATGGCCAATCTGGCCGCTGAGGGCGTCTCGGTCATCTGCTACAACTTCATGCCCGTTCTGGACTGGACCCGGACCGATTTGGCCGCGCCACTGGCACGCGGCAGCGGCACCTGCCTGCGGTTTGAAGCCTACAAGATGGCCGCCTTTGAGGTGCACATGCTGGGCCGCGCGGCGGCGGTAGACGATTACCTGCCCGCCGTGCTCGACAAGGCCCTCAACTGGTTCGAGGCCAGCACCGAAGGCGACCGTGACGCGCTGCTTCACGCGATCATGTCCGGCCTGCCCGGGGCCTTTGACCGCTATGACATCGCTGGGCTGCGCCATCAGCTGTCCCTTTATGACGGCATCGACCGCGCTCAGATCCGCGCCAACTACAAACGGTTCCTGGACGAAGTCATCCCAGCAGCCGAAGATCTGGGGCTGCGCCTCTGCGTGCATCCAGATGACCCTCCCCGTGACATTCTGGGCCTGCCACGGGTGGTGTCAAATGCCGAGGACATCGCCTGGGTACTTGGTTCTTTTGGTAGCCCTGCCAATGGATTGACCCTGTGTTCCGGCTCGCTGGGCGCGAACCCGGCCAATGATGTGCCTGCTATCGCCCGCCAATTTGCGGACCGCATCCATTTCGCTCATCTGCGCAACGTGTGCAAAGACACCGATGGATCGTTTGAAGAGGCCGCGCATCTGGCGGGCGACACCGATATGGCTGCAGTGATCGCAGCGCTACTGGACGAAGAGAACCGGCGCAAGGAAACCGGCCGCATGGATCAGCAGATCCCATTTCGCCCTGACCATGGTCATGAAATTGCGAGTGACATCGCCAGAGACACTTTTCCAGGCTACCCCCTAGTGGGACGTCTGCGCGGGCTGGCAGAGCTGCGCGGTGTCATTGAGGGCCTAACTCACGCAAAAAAGCAAAGTCAGAGCCATGGCTGATGCATTGCTTCTACACCCCTCCGACACGGTAGAAATCGTCACGGCAACAGATCGCGGCAAGGGAATCGCACAAGGGCACAAACGGGCGCGGCGGGTGATGGAGACAGGAGACCCGGTCATCAAGTTCGGCCAGATCATCGGTACTGCGACCCAACCGATTTCCGTCGGAGCGCATGTGCATGTACACAATTGCAGCTTTTCAGATCACGATAGATCCTACCCCGTGGGCGCGGATTTTGCAGAGGCAGAGGCGGCAATTCCAGCGGCGCGCCAGCGCAGTTTCCTTGGCTACCCCCGTGGCATCGGCCCAGCAGGCACGCGCAACTACATTGCGCTGTGCGCCACAGTGAATTGCTCGGCAACCGTAATTCGCAAAGCCGCTCAGGAACTGCTGGCTGAAGCGGCGCTCTCGACCTACCCAAATGTGGACGGGGTCTGCGCCCTCGCGCATGGAACCGGATGCGGTATGCCTGGATCTGGTCACAGCGCCGAGATACTGGAACGGGTACTTTGGGGCCATGCCAGCCATCCAAATGTCGGAGCTGCCGTGTTTGTCGGCCTCGGGTGTGAGGTCATGCAACTGGCACGCATGAAGGCCCGTTTCGGGGCGAATGGTGCCGGACGTTTCCACGGGCTAACTATCCAGGAAACTGGTGGAACCCGCGCCAGCATCGACCGCATCAAAGCCCACGTCAAAGAGATCCTGCCACAGGTAAACGCGCTTCAGCGGCAACCCTGCTCCGTGGCAGACCTGCGTATCGGGTTGCAATGCGGCGGTTCCGATGGCCTCTCCGGGATCACTGCGAACCCTGCGCTTGGGATCGCGTCTGACATGATCGTCGCCGAAGGTGGCGGTGTGATCCTCTCTGAAACACCGGAAGTCTACGGTGCCGAGGCCTTGCTTTTGCGCCGCAGCTCGACCCCGGTTGCAGAGCAGCTAATCGCCTGCTTGAACTGGTGGGAGGACTACGCCGCGCAGGGGGGCGGCTCCATGGACAACAACCCATCCCCCGGCAATAAGGAAGGTGGGATCACCACCATTCTTGAGAAATCACTCGGCGCCGTGGCAAAGGCCGGCTCTACCCCTGTGCGTGCCTTCTATCCCTACGGTGCGACCGTCACGTCGTCGGGCCTGAGCTTCATGGACACGCCTGGATATGATCCGGTGTCCGCAACGGGGCAAATAGCAGGCGGTGCGCAGCTCATTGTGTTTACCACCGGGCGCGGGTCTGCCTTCGGTTCCAAACCAGCGCCGACCATCAAACTGGCGACCTCTGACAGGCTCTTGAACCAAATGCCCGATGATATGGACCTTGGCTGCGGCGACGTTATTTCAACCGGTGTTTCACTGCTGGAAAAGGGTGAAGAAATTTTTGAAATGATCCTTGCCGTCGCATCTGGTCAGCCCACCAAAAGCGAACTACTGGGCCTTGGTGACAATGAATTTGTCCCCTGGCAGACCGGCGCGGTAATGTGAGAATGGGAACCGCTATGACATCAACGAGCATTCCGCGCAGGATTGCCTGCGTCGGGGAAGCCATGGTCGAACTGAATATCGCCAACAGCGCCCAGCAGATCGGTTTTGCTGGCGACGTCCTGAATACAGCGATCTATCTGTCCCGCGGACTAAACGGAGCGAGCAAGGTCGAGTTTGTCTCGGTCCTCGGACAGGATGCATTATCCGCCCAGATGGAGCGCTTTATTCGCAGCGAAGGCGTGGGTACCAGGCGCATCGGCCACCATGACACGCGCCTACCAGGGATCTATTCCATTGCAGTTGATGCTGATGGCGAACGTAGTTTTTCCTATTGGCGCGATCAATCCGCCGCGCGCAGCCTGTTCGAGGATGGCTTTGGTCAACTCGTTGGCGCAGAGCTGATCTATCTAAGCGGCATCACCCTCGCCATTCTACCGCAGGAGCGCCGCGTGGCACTGCTGGGCCACCTTCAGAGCCATCCAGCCCGCATCGCGTTTGACTCGAACTATCGTCCAAAACTGTGGGAAGATCAGGCCACGGCGCGCCGCATGACCGAAGCTGCTTGGCGCATTTGTGATATTGCGCTGCCCTCGGTCGATGATGAGATGGCGTTGTTCGCAGATCAAGACGACGAGGCCGTTTTAATGCGTTTGCGCAGCTATGGTTTGCGAAGCGGCGCCCTGAAACGCGGCGCCCGCGGGCCGCAGCCGATTGATCCGAACCTGCCCTGTCCCATTCTCCCAAAGGCAACAAACGTTGTCGATACAACTGCGGCAGGCGACAGTTTCAATGGAGCCTGGATGGCCAGCTCTCTTGGGAACTGCGATCCGACCATGGCCCTTAAACTCGCCCACGAACAGGCGACACGCGTGATTGCACACAAAGGAGCCATTGTTCCCCTCTCGAGAGGCTCTGCAACCTGCGAGGGTTGAAGAAACTGATATCTACCGCAGTGGGTCTGTCAGGGGGCAGAAGACCTCGGATTGGTGAAACGCCCCCTTAAAAGTCCGGGTGACATGCAAGGAGATCGCCGAGACCCTTGATTTTGACCAGTTTAGGGAGGCACGCTGATCTGGCCCTCAGGTTCACTGAACCGATGCACGCTTCGTAAAACAGCACTAAACTAATGGAAAAGTGGTGGGTGATAAGAGATTTGAACTCCTGACATCTTCGATGTGAACGAAGCGCTCTACCACTGAGCTAATCACCCCTGGCGCTGGGTACTACCTTTAGGTCTGGCTCTGCGCAAGAGGGTCCAAAGAAGAAATATCCCGCTCCCCTGCACTTTCTTGATCAATGCTCGGACGCTCCAACGGCTGGCGCAACCGGCAGACATGTACCGTGCCATTGCTGCGGACGTCACTGCGATTCAAATGCAGCTTACCAAAGGGTTTGAGGTTCAGATCCCGTCCTGCAGCCACAGTCTCTCCGAGGATCGCCAGGAGCGCTTCCACGACAGGTTTGGCATCCTTTTTCTTTACCCCAGAGCGCAGTACAGCCTCGTCAATCAGCTCTCTCTTGTTGAGAGCCGGTTCTTTGACCACTGCCGTCGCAGGCACAACAACAGGGCTGGGCTCCTGGCCGGCAGCCAGAGCCTGGGGGGGAGAAACTGTTTTTGCCGATCCATCTGACATGGGGAGCCCTTCTTTTTCTTGCTGAAGCGGCGCGGTCTGAGGGGCCGTCTTACCCTCTGTCAATCGCGCCTTGGTTGCTGATTTGGGCGGCAATGTCTTTCGGGTGGCGGGTTTTCTCACCGCCGGTTTACGACTGCCTGTTTTACTGCTTGCCATGATGCGCCTCAATTTTTTTGATTTTGCTTATCCATCATCTGCCAGCAGGCTAGGCTCTCATCCGCCACATGGCCAGCCGAATGATTAACAAAAGGTTAACCTGTGACTTTTCAATACCGCGTCGGCGACAGCTCCTTTGCGAGGGAGCTTTCTAGAATTGAGGCAAGGCGTTGCGGGCGATCATTGTCCGTAGGGTAAAGCTAGACCGGGTATTTCGAATGCCTGAAACTCGCATCAGGCGCTCCTCTAGAAAGCGATCAAAGTCATTGAGATCCTGAGCCACAACCCGCAACAGGATATCGCGGGTTCCGGTCATCAAATAGCATTCCATCACCTGATCAAACTGGCTCACAGCATGCTCAAAAGCCTGCAGGGCGTCTGTTGACTGACGCTCCAGCTCCACCGCGACAAAGATCGTCACCGGCAGCCCCAGTTTTGCCTGATCCACCCTTGCGGAATAGCCGCTAATCACACCGAGGTCTTCTAACATTGCAACCCGCCGCGCGCAGGGCGTGGGGGAAAGACCGACGCGCTCAGAGAGCTCCGCCATCTTGATCCGCCCCTCGGCCTGCAAGATAGAAACGATCTTACGATCAATGGCATCCATGGTGTTTATTCCCTCTTTTTCCCACCATTATAGCTGAAAGCTCCAAAATTTCAACACAGGCAAGTGGATATTGGCGAGAACCTCCACGCGAGCCAGGCTAATCTGTCCGCCAATCGAGGAGGAGCCATCGCAATGACAGTCACCCCAGTCCCATCCACAACGCATGAAGAACTCTACCGGGTGGAGGACAAACCCACCGGGCTTATTGGCTTTATTGCCCTGCACTCCACCCAGCTGGGACCTGCAGCTGGCGGATTGCGGATGCGCCCCTACGGCAGCGAGGCAGAGGCGCTGACAGATGTCAAACGGCTGAGCGAAGGCATGACCTACAAGAACGCCGCAGCGGGCCTAGCGCTTGGCGGCGGCAAGGCTGTGATTGTCGGTGATCCTGCGACCCAAAAGACCCCTGAGCTGTTGCGCGCCTTTGCCCGCGCCATTCACAGCCTCGAAGGACGCTACTTCACCGCCGAAGATATGGGGATGAGCCCCGCAGACATGGCAATCCTCGCAGAAGAGACTCCTTATGTCGCAGGTCTGGCCGATGGGGAATTTGCCAGTGGTGACCCCTCACCTATTACCGCGCGCGGGATTTTTAACGCCATTTGCACCAGTCAGTCCCACAAGAGCGGCAGCAAAGATTTGTCCGGTTTGACTGTCTCGTTGCAGGGGTTGGGTCATGTGGGCTATTACCTCTGTGGGTATCTGCACGGGGCCGGTGCCAAGCTCATCGTCTCAGATGTCAATCAGGGGCAGATTGACAAGGCCGTCGCCGAATTCGGCGCCACGGCTGTTGCGCCGGATCAGATTTACGGGGTCAAGGCCGACATCTTTGCCCCCTGTGCCATTGGCGGCATCCTCAACGCCCAAACCATACCGCAGCTCAAGGTCGCCATTGTCTGTGGTGGCGCCAACAACCAGCTGGCCACGCCAGCAGATGGTCAGGCCCTGCAGGACGCTGGAATTCTATATGCGCCTGATTTTGTGGCCAATGGCGGCGGCATCATCAATGTGGCTACTGAGATTGAACAGATCACCGACCGTGCAGGCTATGTCGCAGAGAAGCTTGAGGCTCTGAATGTGACCATGGCAAACATCCTCAAACAGGCCAAAGTGGAAGATCAAAGCCCCGATGCAGTGGCGATCAGCACAGTTTTGGCCAAAATGGACAGGCAAAACGCCGCCTGATCCGGCTAAACCTCATAACAATTCGAGCCCTTATCAAAGGGGCCAGAACGGCAAGAGTAAAAACAATACACCTAAAAAGGGCGACCCGCACGGGCCGCCCTTTCTTTTTCCAAATCTACACCAATTGATGGCGCTTAATGCGCTGGCGCACCTGAGCTGCGCGCCTGGGCTTCCAAAGCAGCCTTGGCAGCGGCCGCCTCTTCTTCGGCGGCCTCATCCCATTCAATGGCCTCTGGCTGACGTGCCAGAGCATGTTCCAGCACCTCGGAAACATGGCTTACAGGAATGATTTCCAGACCTTCTTTCACGTTGTCGGGGATCTCAGGCAGGTCTTTGGCGTTTTCCTGTGGGATCAGCACGGTCTTGATGCCGCCACGCAGGGCCGCCAGAAGCTTTTCCTTGAGACCGCCAATGGCCAGCGCATTGCCACGCAGGGTGACTTCGCCAGTCATAGCGATGTCTTTGCGCACTGGGATCTGCGTCAGCACCGAGACAATTGAGGTCACCATAGCCAGACCCGCTGACGGACCATCCTTGGGGGTCGCACCTTCGGGGACGTGAACGTGGATATCCCATTTGTCGAACTTGGGCGGCTTCACTCCGATCTTGGGCGAGATGGATCGCACATAGGATGAAGCTGCCTCGATGCTTTCCTTCATCACATCGCCCAGCTTGCCGGTGGTCTTCATCCGGCCTTTGCCTGGCAGACGCAGCGCCTCGATCGACAACAGCTCGCCGCCCACAGAGGTATATGCCAACCCGGTGACGACACCGATCTGATCTTCCTTCTCGGCCAGACCATAGCGATATTTGGCGACGCCCAGGAATTCATCCAGATTGTCCGAAGTCACAGAGACGCTCTTGGCCTCCTTTTTGACAATCCTGGTCAGCGACTTACGTGCCACCTTGGCGATTTCACGCTCCAGGTTCCGTACGCCTGCCTCGCGGGTATAGACACGGATGATATCCTTCAACGCGTCATCGCTCATCTCAAATTCCTTGGCTTTCAGGCCATGGTTCTTGACTTGCTTGGACACCAGGTGCTGCTTGGCGATCTCGCGCTTTTCGTCCTCGGTATAGCCAGACA
>CAJXIL010000054.1 GCA_913054455.1 uncultured Roseobacter sp. | reverse complement strand
AGCTATGCGATCCACGGTATTGATGTCTCCCGTTATCAGGGCGAGATCGACTGGCCACAGGTCAAAGCATCAGGCGTATCCTTTGCCTATATCAAGGCGACCGAGGGTGGCGATGTGGCTGATCCGCGTTTCATCGCAAACTGGCGTGGGGCGCAGCGTGCAGGGGTGCCGCGTGGCGCTTATCATTATTTCTATTTCTGCCGCCCGGCAGAGGAACAGGCGCGTTGGTTCATCAAACATGTGCCACGCGATCCAAACGCATTGCCACCCGTCCTGGATATGGAATGGAACCCGCGCTCGCGCACCTGTACCAAACGTCCGGATGGTCGGGTGGTGCGGTCCGAGGCGCGCAAGTTCTTGGCCCTGTTAGAGGCTCACTATGGTCAGCGCCCAGTGGTCTATACCACGGTGGATTTCTACCGCGAGACTGGCATTGGGCGGCTCCGTGGGACTGAGTTCTGGCTGCGCTCGGTTGCCGGCCATCCGCGTCAGGTCTATCCCGGCGCCTTTTGGCGGTTGTGGCAATATACCGGCACCGGGGTGGTGCCGGGGATCGCAGGCAATGTGGATCTGAATGTCTTCCACGACAGCCCCGCGACCTGGCTGCGCTGGTCCGGGCAGCTCTGATTGCTGGCTAGGCTGTCACTCGGCACGCCAAATGCGAAGCAAATTGGTCATGACCGAGTCGGTGCGTTGTGGGGTGCTCGAGAGCTCTCCTCCTCCCCAAGCAGAGGAGAAAAGCCTGAGGCTGGTACCGGGTTTTGCCGTCTTCAAATGCTCAAGATCGATGAGGAGCTTTTCGATCCCATCGGCACTCACAAAGATTTCTACGGTGTGATTGCCCTCTTGGACGTCTTCGGGGTCTTTGATCTCAACAGTAAAGGTCATTCAGCGCGCCCTCCGCTTGCGTTACGCCCTCCAGTCAAAAAACCCGGGCCCTGCCGAGGTGAGCAGCTTTGTCGCCATCTCGCGGCCCAGCTCGGCCCCGTCTTCAATCGGGCAGCTCTGATCCTCGGCAATGGCCTCTGACCCATCGGGCCGCAGCACTTCACCGCGCAGCCGCAATGTGCCGCCATCCAGCTCGGCCAATCCTGCGATAGGTGTTTCGCAAGAGCCATCAAGGGCCGCCAGAAAGGCACGCTCCGCCGCCAGTCGCTGACCGGTGGTGACATCGTGGATTGCATCCAGCATCGCGGCGGTACTACTGTCATCGCCGCGCCGCTCAATGCCGATTGCGCCCTGGGCCACGGCAGGCAGCATGTCACTAGTCTCGATTGCGGTGGCAGGCACATCTGCCATTGCCAGCCGGTTTAGGCCGGCCATGGCCAGGAAGGTGCATTCCGCCACGCCCTCATGCAGTTTCTTCAATCGGGTCTGCACATTGCCACGGAACTCCACCACCTTCAGGTCAGGGCGACGGTTCATCAATTGCGCCCGGCGGCGCAGCGACGAGGTGCCAACCACAGCGCCGGGCTCCAGATCCTGCAGCCGGGAAAACTTCGGTGACACAAAGGCATCGCGCACGTCCTCGCGCGGCAGATAGCAATCCAGCAACAGCCCTGCGGGTTGGGCCACGGGCATATCCTTCATCGAGTGCACCGCGATGTCGATCACCCCGGACAACAGATCCTCTTCGATCTCTTTGGTGAACAGCCCCTTGCCGCCCAACTCCTTCAGCGGCTTGTCCGCTGCGATCAATGCTTGATTGTCACCACTGGTCTTGATCACCACAATTTCAAAGGCTTCATGCGGCAGATCAAAGGCCTCCGCCAGGCGGCGGCGGGTCTCATAGGCCTGGGCCAGCGCCAGCGGTGATCCACGGGTGCCGATTTTCAGCGGAGAAGCGGGGGAGGGCAGGTTCTGTGTCATGTTACGACCTTTAGTAGCGGCGATTTGCCGTTGCAAGCATTGCTCAGGCTGCCCTTGACAATTTGCCGCTTTGGGCCGACCTCATGTGCGGTATAAACGAGCAGGCGAAATCGAGGGTGACATGGCTGAACAAAAGAAAATTCTGCGCGCATTGGCAGGGGAAACACAGGATGTGCCGCCGATCTGGATGATGCGCCAGGCAGGCCGTTACCTGCCCGAATACCGTGCCACCCGGGCTCAGGCCGGGGATTTCCTAAAGCTCTGCTACAACCCCGAACTCGCCGCCGAAGTCACCCTGCAGCCGATCCGTCGTTACGGCTTTGACGCGGCGATCCTGTTTGCCGATATCCTGCTGATCCCCCAGGCGCTGGGCGCGGATCTGTGGTTTGTCACCGGCGAAGGCCCGCGTCTTTCGACCATCACCACCGAAGCTGATTTTGCAAAACTTGGCCCGGTAACAGATATTCATGAGACCCTGAACCCGATTTATGAAACAGTAAAGATCCTGGCGCGGGAATTGCCTGCTGAGACCACGCTGATTGGTTTTGCAGGCGCACCCTGGACCGTGGCCACCTATATGATCGCCGGGCGCGGCACACCGGATCAGGGCCCGGCCCATGCCTTGAAGCAGGAAAATCGCCCTCTGTTTGAGGCCCTGCTAGCCCGCATTACCGAAGCGACAATTGATTACCTCTCCAAACAGATCGAGGCCGGCGCCGAAGTGGTCAAGATCTTTGACAGCTGGGCAGGCTCTCTCAAAGGGGAAGATTTCCGCAAATATGCGCTGGAGCCCTGCCGCGAGATTACTGCGGCACTCAAGGCGCGCCACCCCGGCGTTCCTGTCATCGGCTTCCCGCGGGAAGCGGGCGAAAAATACCTCGGCTTTGCTAAGGAAACCGGCATTGACTGTCTGGCGCTGGACAATTCGGTTGATCCCATCTGGGCGGCACAGAACTTGCAGGTTGATGGCTGTGTCCAGGGCAACCTGGCCTCGCGCCATATGGTCACCGGCGGGCAGGCGCTGGTGGATGAAACCCGCGCCATCGTTCAGGCCTTTAAGAACGGTCCGCATATCTTCAACCTGGGCCATGGCATCACCCCAGATGCGGATCCGGAGAACGTGCAGCTGATGATCGACACGGTCCGTGGCGGCTGATCCGAGCTCAGATGGTTTGCGCTTGCGCCCGGCGCGTCCCGAGGACGCGTCGAGCCTTGCCGCCCTGTCGATTGAGGTCTGGCTGGGCACCTACCTGCGCCACGGCATCAATGGCTTTTTTGCCGATTATGTCTTTGCCGAACTGACGCCGCACCGCATGGCCGAACATCTGGCACGAGACACGGAGAGTTTCATTGTCTCGCAAAACGCCGAAGGCATCGATGGGTTCATCCGTATTTCTGACGGGGTAAAGCCCCCAGCAGGGCCAGGCTCGGCAGTTGAGATCGCCACTCTTTATGTGCAACCGCGCCATCAGGGGCGCGGATTGGGTCAGGCCTTGTTGCAGGCGGGGCTCAAACATTGCGCCGACCTTGGCGCTGCCCGTCCCTGGCTGACCACCAATTCAGAGAACACCCCAGCGATCGGTTTCTACCAGCGCATGGGGTTTGAAATCACCGGCCGCACCCATTTTCATGTCCAGGATGAGGCCTACCCAAATGAAGTCCTGACCTACCGCCCCTAAAGTCGCCTTGGCTTTCATCTTTCCCTAAATATTCCGGGGGGAGCGGCCCCAAAGGGGCGGCGAGGGCAGCGCCCCTCTCTCTGGTCCGCCTTGCAAACCTCGGGCCTTTGGTGCATCAGCGCCGTTACAGCGTTCTTTCGCATTCCCAGATTTGAGGCCACCCCCATGGACTATGGAAAAACCGGTAACCCCAAAAAGGGCAGCAACACGCCGCGCCATGCCGAGCACAACGCCAAGGGAACCGCCAAGAACCCCTATGACCGAAAGGCTGACAAGGCGGCTCTTTTGCAGCGCATGAAAGCTGCGGCCAAGAAAAAAGAGGGCTGATCAGCTCTCTTTTCTGGCGCGCGTACAAGGGGCCTCACTCTATCAGGCTGCGAGCGATCAGTTCTTTCATGATTTCGTTTGAGCCACCGTAGATTTTTTGCACTCGGGCATCAGCATACATGGTCGATATCGGGTATTCCGACATATAGCCGTAGCCGCCAAAGAGTTGCAGGCATTCATCTATGGTGTCGCATTGCATCTGCGTCACCCACCATTTTGCCATTGATGCGGTGGTGGCATCCAGCTCGCCGCGCAGATGTTTGGCCACACAGTCATCCAGAAATACCCGCGCGATATGGGCGATGGTTTTCACTTCGGCCAGTTTGAACCGGGTGTTCTGCATCTCCAACAGCGGCTTGCCAAAGGCCCGGCGCTCTGACGTGTAGGCGACGGTTTCCTCCAACGCCTTTTCCATCGCCGCTGCACCGCCCAAGGCAACAACCAGGCGTTCCTGTGGTAGAGATTTCATCAGCTGATAAAACCCTTGGCCCTCAGTCCCGCCCAGCAGGTTTTCCGGCGGCAGGCGCAGATTGTCAAAGAACAGCTCGGATGTGTCCTGACTTTTCAGCCCCAGTTTCTCCAGATTACGGCCACGGGCAAATCCCGGTGCATCAGCGGTTTCCACCATCATCAGGGAAATGCCCTTGGCGCCTAGGCTGGTATCGGTTTTGGCCACCACAATGATCAGATCGGCTTGCTGGCCATTGGTGATAAAGGTCTTGGAGCCGTTCACCACATATTCATTGCCCTCCAGCTTTGCGGTGGTTTTGATGTTTTGCAGGTCCGATCCGGTACCGGGCTCGGTCATGGCAATGGCGCAGACCATTTCACCGCTGGCCATTTTGGGGAGCCAGCGCTGTTTTTGCTCTTCCGAGCCATAGTCGAGGATATAGCCGGCGCAGATCTGGCTGTGCACCGAGTTGCCAAAGCCAGAGAACCCGGCAGCGCGGAATTGCTCGGTGGCAATCACCGCCTCGTGGCGAAAATCGCCGCCCATACCGCCGTATTCCTCTGGGACCGAGGCGCAGAGGATGCCAAATTCCCCAGCTTTGTTCCAGAAGTCCCGGTCGATATGTCCCTGTTGCTGCCAACGTTCCTCATGCGGGACCATTTCCTTGGCATAAAACTCGCGCAGGGAGTCCTGTAACATGGTCAATTCGTCATTCATCCAGGGGGAAACATGGCCCGTCATCAGATATCTTCCTCAATTAGGCCGAGTTCGGCCAGGATTTCGCTGCTGTGCTGCCCGCGTTCTGGGGGCGCAGGGGGTTGCCAAGCCGGGGCGTGATCAAAACGGGGAGCAGGGCTGGCTTGCAGGACACCATCTTGCTCAACCCAGGTGCCGCGCGCATTCATCGGATGGGTCAGGGCTTCATCCGGGCTCAGCACTGGGGCAACGCAGGCATCAGTGCCGTCAAACAGCGCCGTCCAATGGGGGCGGGGTTCACTGGCAAAGATCCCGGCCAGACGCCCAGTCAGTGTGGGCCAGAGGCTCTTGTCGAATTGACGTTTGAAATCTGCGTCCTCGCTGAGCTCCAAGAGGGCGAGAAACTGAGCATAGAACTTGGGTTCCAGACATTGCACAGTCATGTAGCCGCCATCAGCGCAGGCGTAAGAGCGGCTCCAATGCGGGCCATCCAGCAGGTTCTGCCCGCGTGTCTCGCCAAAGCCCCCGGTCTGGCGGATGCTCATCAGCAGGTTCATCATATGGGCCGAGCCGTCATAGATGGCGGCGTCGACCACACAGCCCGCACCGCTGGTTTTGGCGCGCAAAAGCCCAGCCAGCATCCCTGCAACCAGATACATCGCGCCGCCGCCGATATCCCCCACTAGTGTGGCCGGAGTCAGCGGTGCTTCGCCGGGGTTAGACGCATACCAAAGCGCCCCAGAGAGCGAGATATAGTTCAGATCATGACCCGCCGTTTCAGACAGGGCGCTGTCCTGTCCCCAGCCGGTCATGCGGCCAAAAACCAGATCCGGATTGACTGCCTGGCAGTCCTCGGGGCCGATGCCGAGGCGTTCCATCACACCGGGGCGGAAGCCCTCGATCAACCCGTCGGCGGTGGCAACTAGGGCGAGGAAGGCCCTGATGTCTTCGGGATCTTTCAGGTCCAGCTCGATCGAGCGCTTGCCGCGATCCAGTACAGAGCGTTCGGGCATGCCCGGCGTGACGCCGCCACCCTTGCGGTGGACACAGATCACATCGGCGCCCATATCGGCCAGCCACATAGCGGCAAAGGGGCCGGGGCCAAGGCCCTCCACCTCGATAATGCGTGTCCCTTGGAGCATCCCGCCCTCCCTGATTGACATGTCGTTTCTTGCTTTCCTTAGGAGCCGCCGAAGCCGCCCCCTACGATCAGGGTCTGGCCTGAGACATAGTTGCTTTCGGGAATGCAGAAGAGATAGACGCCGCCAGCGGCCTCTTCGGCGGTACCTGCGCGCCCCAGTGGGATCATCATTTCCATGCCCTGCACCAGTTTCTTGGGGATGCCGATGGCGACCTTGTTGCCCTCGACCTCGATGGATTTCTTCTCATCGGTGGCTTCGGTCAACCGGGTGGAGATCATGCCAAAGGCCACGGCATTTACGTTGACCTTAAAGCGGCCCCATTCTTTGGCCATGGTTTTGGTGAGCCCGATGACGCCGGATTTGGCAGCAGAGTAATTGGCCTGGCCGGCATTGCCGCCGGTGCCTGAAATGGACGAGATATTGACCACTTTGCGAAACACCTCGCGTCCCTCAGCGGTCTCTTGTGCGACCTGTTCGGCAATAAAGGGGGCTGCGGCGCGCATGATCTGAAAGGGCGCCTTGAGGTGTACATCAATCATGGCGTCGAACTGTTCGTCGCTCATCTTGCCGATGAAGCCATCCCAAGTGTAGCCGGCATTGTTGACGATGATGTCGACGCCGCCAAATTTGTCGACGCCTGCCTGGATGAAGTCATTGGCAAAGCTTGGGGCGGTTACCGAACCGGCAATGGCCAGTGCCTTGCCGCCCATGGCCTCGATTTCTGCGACGACCTCTTGTGCGGGCTCCGCATCCAGATCGTTAAGC
The DNA here is from genome assembly GCA_913054455.1 of uncultured Roseobacter sp. Classification (GTDB taxonomy): domain Bacteria; phylum Pseudomonadota; class Alphaproteobacteria; order Rhodobacterales; family Rhodobacteraceae; genus Pseudophaeobacter. Next base: position 17,493 of record CAJXIL010000054.1, on the reverse strand, counting down.
ACCACATTGGCGCCGTCTGTGGCCAGTTTTAGCGCAATGGAGCGGCCAATGCCGCGCCCGGCACCTGTCACAAAGGCGGTCTTGCCTGCGAGTTTTGTCATATCGTCTTCCCTGTTTGTCTCGTGTTGGTCGCGCCGGATCCCGTTAGGGCAGCTCTACCACGGCTTTGCCTGCCAGTTTCACATCGCCATTTTGGTCTGCGGCCTCGATCTCCAGCGCTACCAGATTGCCCTCGCGTTTCTCCACCACTCGGCCGGTGCAGGTCACCACCGCATGCACCTGAGTGATGGAGACAAACCGTGTCGAGAATTCCCGTACCGCGCGCTGCGGCACCCAGGCAGTGAGCAAATGGCCGAGGTAGGCCATGCCCAGCATCCCATGGGCAAAGACATCCGGCATGCCTGCGGCCTTGGCAAAATCAATGTCGATATGGATCGGGTTGTGATCACCCGAAGCCCCCGCAAACAGCGCCAGCGTGGTGCGGCTGATGGGTTTTGAGGTGACGGCAGGCAGGCTGTCGCCGACTTCGACGCTGTCAAAGGTCACATCATGTGCAAACGCGTTCATTTTGGATCCCTCACAACAATGGTTCCCGTCATGGAGCCAAGGTCTTCTCCCAGCTGGTTGGTGGCCTGGGTTTTTAGGATGACAAACTCCATGGCACCGCCCTTTTTGTCGTAGATATCCATGCAGGTGCAGGTCAGGGTCACACGGTCCCCAGCGCAGATCGGCGCGCCGTAGGTAAAGGCCTGTTCGCCGTGCAGCACATGGCCCAGCTCAATGCCCATAGCGTTGATGAAATAGAACCGGTCTTCGCGGTCCTGATCCAACGTGAACAAAAAGGTGAGCGGTGCGGGCAGGGCGCGATAGCCCGCAGCCCTGGCTGCAGTCTCATCGGTATATACCGGATCACGCTGGCCGGTGGCGCGGGCAAAATTGCGCAACTGCCCCGCTTCTACATCCACATGTAGCGGCGGGAAGGTTTTGCCAATGAAGGATCTGTCAATCATGGGATTTTCCTTAGGCCGCTTGGTACAGGGTGACAACGCAGGCACCGCCTAGGCCCAGGTTATGCTGCAGCGCGGTGCGCGCGCCCTCGACCTGGGTCAGGCCCGCTGTGCCGCGCAACTGCCGTGTCAGCTCATAGCATTGCGCCAGACCGGTGGCGCCCAAGGGGTGCCCCTTGGACAACAGCCCGCCTGAGGGGTTGGTCACAAATTTGCCGCCATAAGTGTTATCGCCATCCGCGATGAACTTGGTTGCTCCACCCTCGGGACATAGACCCAGACCTTCGTAGGTGATCATCTCATTATGGGCAAAACAGTCGTGCAGCTCGACCACATCCACATCGTCGATGCTGATGCCAGTCTGGTCCTGAACCTGCTTGGCGGCGGCGGCGGTCATGTCGTAACCCACCACCTGCATCATGTCGTGGGCGTCAAAGGTGGAGGCGTAATCGGTGGTCATCGCCTGACCTTTAATGCGTACCGCTTGATTGAGCCCGTGTTTTTTGGCGTAGGCCTCGCTGACGACGATGGCAGCAGCCGCACCACATGTGGGTGGGCAGGCCATCAGCCGGGTCATCACGCCGTCCCAGATCATCGGGCTTTGCAGCACGTCCTCGGGCGACAGCTCCTGGCGGAACAGGGCCAGCGGGTTGTTCACCGCGTGGCGACTGGCCTTGGCGCGGATGCGGGCCAGATCGGAGAGCGAGGAGCCGTGTTTCTCCATGTGGGATTTGCCCGCACCACCAAAGTAGCGCAGCGCCAGCGGGATTTCGGGGCGGCCCACTAGATCGTCGGTCTCTGCATCAAAAGCGTCAAAGGGGCTGGGCCGGTCGTCCCAATGCGAGGTTAGCGCGCCGGGTTGCATATGCTCAAACCCCAGGGCCAGTGCCACATCCACTGCGCCGGACTGTACGGCCTGGCGCGCCATGAACAGCGCGGTAGAACCCGTTGAGCAGTTGTTGTTGACATTCATCACCGGAATGCCGGTCATGCCAACCTGATAGAGAACGGCCTGTCCGCAGGTGCTGTCGCCGTAGACATAGCCGGCATAGGCTTGCTCTACCGCATCATAGGGCAGACCTGCATCCGCGAGGGCGTCGCGCAGCGCGGCGGCGCCCATCTCGGTATAGGGGGCGTTTTGGCCGGGCTTGGCAAATTTTGTCATGCCCACTCCGGCAACCAGTACCTCTGATGACATTGGCGTTCTCCTTGATGCAGTTTTGGGCGCAGCGCTGGCGTGGCCGCGAAATTACACTTCTGGGTTACTTTGGGCCGGGGCTGGGCAAGGGGTCAAGTTTCATGTAACCCATGAGTGTAATTACCGGGCGTCATCTGGTAGGTAGGGTGACCGGGCGGCGCGAGTTTGAAGGCAGAGTGGCAGCATGGGCAACAAGAGCTGGACCAAGGCAGGGGCGGATCGCGGTGCCCAGCGGGAAGCCAAGCGCCAGGCGGTGTTTCAGGCCGGGGCCAGGCTGTTCAACGACCATGGGTATGAGCAGACCTCGCTTGAGGATATCGCGGCGGCGCTGAACATCACCAAACGGACCATCTACTACTATGTGCAGAGCAAAGAGGACATTCTCTTTGGCTGCCACCAGCAAGGTTTGCAGGTACTGGGTGACACCATGGCGCAGAGCCAGGATGTTTCTTTGCCGGTGGTGGATCGGATTGCGCTGCTGATCCGGGGGTATTGCGCCTGGGTCTCTACTGATTTGGGGGCGACAATTGCCATGGTGCGGGAACACAGTCTCTCGGTTGAGCGCCGCCAGGCCCTGCGCGCCAGCAAGGCGGAGGTTGATTTTCAGCTGCGCAGCCTGATCAAGCAGGGCGTGGCCGAGGGCAGCTTGCGGCCCTGCGATCCGCGTCTTGTGTCGGCGGCGGTTTTTGGGGCGTTGAATTGGATCCCCCATTGGAACCGGGTGGCAAACCCGGTGCCACAGGAAGAGATCGCAGAGCAGTATCTGCAACTGGTCTTTGGGGGGATGAGGATTCCGACTGCGGACCTTCAGACCAGGGCCTAAGCCTCGCTGACCTTTTTACGAAACAGTTTGGGCGGGGTGCCGGTCCCCTTGGTAAAGACGCGGCTGAAATGCGCTGGGTCAGAGAAGCCTAGATCATAGGCGATCTGGGCGGCGGTCAGATTGGTATAGATCAGCATACGGCGGGCCTCGCGCAGCATGCGTTCATTGATGAGTTGCGAGGCGGACTGCCCAGCCGATTGATGCGCTATCCGGTTGAGGTGAGTAGGGGAAATTGCCAGATCGCGGGCATAGTCCGCCAGCGGACGACGTTTGCGAAAATCCCGCTCGATCAGCGTCTCGAACCGGGAGAACAACGGGTTGCCTGCACGATGCTGGTTGGCGCTATCCGCTTCAAAAATGGCGCGGGCGGCCAGGGCGATCAGAGCGCCAGCGAGGGATCGCAGCACCTGCGCACGGGCAAAGTCCTGACGGTGGTATTCATCAAATAGATGCTCTGCCAGCGCACCCAGTTCAGCCGGAAGCGGCAGTATCGCTGGGTGTTCCAGCGGGGCACGTACCCCTTCGCTGGCCTGGATACAGTGATCCAGCAGATCCGAGGTCAGGGTCACCACCCAGCCGCGGGTGCCGGGTGCAAAGTCATAGCCATGCACTACGCCGCGTGGAATATTGACAAAGCTCCCTATTGGGATCGCCTGTGACTTGCCGTCGATCTCGGCCACGCCACTGCCCTCTGTCAGGAACAGCAACTGGTGCAGCCGGGCGTGACGATGGGCTGTCAGCTGCCAATCATGCAAGGCCGAGCGCGAGCGAATGGTCTCAACATGGAGCACGTCCGCCAGTTCTGCGGTTTCACCAAATAGGTTGTAGCTGCTGATATGGGAGGAAGGGCTCATGTATGAAATGTACAAGAGGTTGCGCAGTCAGTCCATTCGCAAAGTGATTTTTGCCATGCATATTAGTTGTCAGATCCAGGGCAGGTAGCAGGCCCACAGTTTTAGGGAGGCGTGATCATGTCGCAATCAACCACTCAAGTCGCCATCATCGGCGGGGGGCCTTCTGGCCTGTTGTTGTCACAGCTTTTGCATCGGCAGGGCATTGATACGGTGGTGCTGGAACGCCAGACGCGAGACTATGTTCTGGGGCGTATTCGCGCCGGGGTGCTTGAACGTGGCTTTGTCGAGCTGATGCGCGAAGCAGGCTGTGCGGAACGCATGGAGGCCGAGGGCGAGGAACATCACGGGGTCTATCTGGCGCATCAAGGGCGCATGGATCGCATTGATCTGGCAGAGTCGGCTGATGGGGCCACGGTGATGGTCTATGGCCAGACCGAGGTAACGCGCGATCTATATGAGGCGCGCGAGGCCATGGGAGGGACAGTCATTCATCAGGCCGACAAGGTGCAGCCCCATGATCTGAAGTCGCAAACGCCCTATGTAACATACGAAAAAGACGGGAAAGAGCATCGCCTTGATTGTGATTTCATCATTGGAGCAGACGGGTTCCACGGAGTCAGCCGCAAGTCGATCCCATCTGATGTGCTGCGCGAATATGAAAAGGTCTATCCCTTTGGCTGGCTGGGTGTCCTCTCTGAGACCAAACCGGCCTCGCCCGAGCTGGTCTATGCCCGCCATGAACGCGGATTTGCGCTGTGCTCCATGCGCAGTCAGGTGCTGAGCCGATACTATATTCAGGTGCCATTGACCGACAAGGTCGAAGACTGGTCGGATGAGGCCTTCTGGGAGGAGCTGAAGGCGCGCCTACCTCAGGAGGTGGCTGAAGGATTGAAAACTGGGGCTTCGATTGAGAAATCCATCGCGCCGCTGCGCAGCTTTGTGGCTGAGCCCATGCGCTATGGTCAGCTGTTTCTGGCAGGCGATGCGGCCCATATCGTGCCACCCACCGGGGCCAAGGGGCTCAACTCGGCGGCGTCCGATATCTACTATCTTTATCATGGTTTCCTGGATCACTACAAACGCGGCGATAGCGCTGGGCTGGAGGGCTATTCGGAGAAAGCTCTGGCGCGGGTCTGGAAAGCAGAGCGTTTTAGCTGGTGGATGACCAACCTGCTGCATCGTTTCCCGGATATGTCTGAGGCAGATCTGAGGCTGCAATGTGCGGATCTGGACTATCTGTTCTCCTCCGAGGCGGCGCAGGCCTCGATGGCGGAAAACTATGTGGGCCTGCCGTACTAACCTCTCTGACGCCGCGTAGGCCGGAGAGAACCCGGCCTGAGGGGGCTGGTGGCATAGCAAAGGGCGTGATCTCCTGAGTGCAAATCAGGGAGAGAAACATGTCGACAGTTGCCTACGAAAAAACTGGCCGGATTGCGCGGATTACGCTCAACCGGCCAGAAGTCATGAATGCCATCAACGATCAATTGCCCCGGGATCTTGCCGCCGCCGTGGCGCAGGCGGATGCTGATCCCGGCGTGCATGTCATGGTGCTTTCGGGCGCTGGCGAGGCCTTTTGTGCCGGCTATGATCTGACCTTCTATGCCGAAGGCAATGGATCAGGGGCCGCGACACAAGAGATGCCTTGGGACCCGATCAAAGACTACCGGTTCATGTGGGAAAACACTCAGCATTTTATGTCGATGTGGCGGGCGGTAAAGCCTGTTTTGTGTAAGGTGCATGGCGCTGCCGTTGCGGGCGGATCTGACATCGCGCTCTGCGCCGATATGACCATTATGGCTGAGGAGGCGCAGATCGGCTATATGCCAACGCGGGTTTGGGGCTGTCCGACCACGGCGATGTGGGTCTACCGACTGGGAGCAGAGCGGGCCAAACGCATGCTGTTCACTGGCGATAAGATCTCTGGCCGTGAAGCCGCAGACATGGGCCTGGTGATGCAGGCGGTGCCGCAGGCTGATCTGGATGATACGGTTGAAGCCATGGCCGCGCGCATGTCCACGGTGCCGATCAACCAGCTGGCCATGCAGAAACTGGTGATCAACCAGGCGATCGAGCAGACCGGCCTGATGCAGACCCAGCGTTTGGCGACCATCTTTGATGGTATTACCCGTCATTCGCCGGAGGGGTTGAACTTCAAGGCGCGCTCAGAAGCGATGGGCTGGAAACAGGCGGTGCGGGAGCGCGACGAGGGCACATTCGACTGGACCACAAACGAAGAAATCCCAAAGGGGAACCGGTAGGCCCCGACCCAAGCAGTTACAATGAGAGCAAGGGGCGCAGCGATGCGCCCTTTTTGGTCCTCAGCGGTCTCGCAGCGGGCAGATCAGTCGGAGCCTGTCTTGGTGTCAGGGGGCTGCGCCGGGCGGTTTGCTTCAATCACCTTGGCGGCTGCAGCTGTTGCAGGGACCATGAGAACCGTTCGGTGGTTCAGCTCCTGCCCTGTGTGCCTGTCAGTCACAACCGGGCAGACCTCGTCTCCGCTGTCGCGCGTGACAAAGGTAAAGGGGGCGGGGGCGTCGCTAGGTAGGCTTTGCTGGGCCCAGTCCTGCATCGCCAACAGGACGGGTGCAAAGCTTTTGCCCGAGGCAGTGAGCCGATATTCATGGCGCAGTGGACGTTCCTGATAGGGGCGACGCTCCAGCATCCCCATCGCCTCCAGCCGTTTTAGCCGTTCTGCCAGCAGGTGGCGGGTCACGCCGAGCCGTTTCTGGAACCCATCAAACCGGCGCACGCCAAGAAAACACTCCCGCAGGATGAGCAATGTCCAGCGGTCGCCAACGGCCCCCATAGCACGGGCAAGAGGGCAGGTGTCGTTGTTGAGGTCATGCCATTTCATGAGTTGATTCCTAACATGGATTGACAGGGTTCTCAAATAGAACTGATAATGAGTTCTAAAATAGAACCTAATATTTGATTCGTGTCCCCAAGCGAAAATCAGCTCCGACCTCATCAGGCGGGCAGGCGGTGGCGCAAATTCAGACACAGGAGACCGCCAAATGGTGACGACCTCGACAGCGCAGCCGCAACGCAGCCCAAGACCTCACAGGCGGGGGGGGCAAATCCCAAAATGGTTTCACCTCACCAATGGGGCGCTCAGTCGCCTCATCCCCGGTTTGGCCGCGCGGCTGTTTGCGTTTTTCTTCACCCGCCCATCGCGGCACAAATTGCCGAAGCATGAGCGCGCCTGGTTGCTGCAGGCGACGGCGACGCCGATAAAACTGGCCAGCGGCGAAGTGGTACCGCTCTATCAATGGCGGGGCAGCCCGGCGCCGTTCGGAGTACGCGACGAAGCGCCCCTGCCGACGGTTCTGCTGGTTCACGGCTTTGGAAGTCGCGCTGGGCAGATGGGCGGTTTTGCGGCTCCATTGGTTGCTGCTGGCTACCGGGTGGTGGCCTTTGATGCCCCCGCGCATGGTGCTGCTGCGGGCAGTCGCAGCTCCTTGCCGGAAATGTTGGAGGTCACTCAGGAAATTGCTGCCGGGCTGGGTCCGCTGGCTGGGGTTGTGGCCCATTCCAACGGCGCGGCGGCGGTGATTGCCGCGCTTGCTGGTGGGATGCGGGCGGAGAGGGTGGCGCTTTTGGCGCCGATGCCGGATCTGGAGAGTTTCATTTCGCGTTTGGCTGGCACGCTGGGGTTCAGTGACGGGGTGGCAAAACAGGCGCAAAAGCGTGTGGAGGCGCGTTATGGGCTGCCCTTTTCCGACTTGAAGGCCCAGAACCTGATCGGATCCTTGTCGCAGCCCGTGTTAATCCTACAGGACAGCAAGGATCGCACTGTTCCTTTGGTTGAAGTCGAGGAGCTGGCCGACAACTGGCCCACCGCCGATCTGCAGATCTCAACCGGGTTGGGACACAACCGGCTATTACGTGATGCGGCCAGCATTGACCGGGTAGTCGCGCATATGGGCGACCCGACGCAGCGTTAACAGTCGCTGGGGGCTCGCCTTCTGTGAGGGCTTGCATCTTGGCAGAGGGGGGCTGGGCCGGCTAGGTCTAGGGGGAAGAGATCCCTGTGATTAGAAATGGGTGCGGGTGGACAACTACAACCGTCCCGCGCGCCAGCCCAAAGGAGGCCCCCGCCATGCAGATGAGTGACAGCAAAGAGATCGCCGCCCCCCCAGCCGAGGTCTACGCCGCCCTGTTGAACCCCGAGGTTCTGAAGGCCTGCGTGCCGGGCGCTCAAGAAGTGAATGGCAACGTTGAGGAGGGGTTTGAGGCCTCTGTTACCCAGAAGGTTGGACCGGTGAAAGCCACTTTTAAAGGCCAGGTGACTCTGTCGGACCTGATTGAGAATGAAAAGCTCACCATCAGCGGCGAAGGCAAGGGGGGGGCGGCAGGTTTTGCCAAAGGCGGCGCTGTGGTCAGCCTGGCAGAGTCGGAAACTGGCACCTTGCTGTCCTATGAGGTCGAAGCCAAAGTCGGCGGCAAACTGGCGCAGCTGGGCAGCAGGATCATTGACGGTTTTGCCAAAAAAATGGCGGATCAGTTCTTTGTCAATCTCCAGACCCATCTCGCTCCCGAAGAAGCGGATGCCGATGGCGAAACTGACGCGGGTGAGAAAACGGGCTGGTTCAAAAAGATCACCGGCAGCTAAACCACGCCCAGGCTGCACCCAAGCCTAGGTTCAAACTCGCCCGCGAGGCGTGCTCAAAAATCTCTCTGCGCAGGCGCACATGTGTCTGCGCATGGCTTTATGGGGCCTGTGACTGGTGGCGGCTCGGCGCTCTCGCTAGGGTGCACAGACTGTAGTCTTTTGTTCAAGGGAGGTCCCATGGCGGCGATCCTGTCCATTTCCGATCTGCGCAAATCTTACGAGGGCGGCTTTGAAGCGCTCAAAGGGGTGTCGCTGGATATCGACGAGGGAGAGATCCTCGCACTCCTGGGGCCGAATGGCGCTGGCAAGACCACGTTGATCTCGACTGTTTGCGGCATCATCACGCCAACCTCGGGCTCGGTGAAGGTGGGCGGCCACTGTATCATCGACGATTTCCGCGCAGCCCGCGCGCTGATCGGCCTAGTGCCGCAGGAAATCAACCTTGAACCCTTTGAGAAGGTGATCAATTCGGTTCGGTTTTCGCGGGGACTTTTTGGCAAGCCCAAGAATGAGCCGCTGATCGAAGACATCCTGAAGAAGCTGTCGCTTTGGGACAAACGTAACGCCCAGGTCAAAGAGCTGTCCGGTGGGATGAAACGCCGGGTGTTGATCGCCAAGGCGCTGGCCCATGAACCACGGGTGCTGTTCCTGGATGAGCCGACTGCGGGCGTTGATGTAGAGCTGCGCAAAGATATGTGGGATGTGGTGCAGGAGTTGAAAGACAGTGGTGTCACCATCATTTTGACCACCCATTACATCGAAGAGGCCGAGGCCATCGCCGACCGGGTTGGTGTTATTGCGGATGGGCAGATCCTACTGGTCAAGGACAAGGACGACCTGATGGCGCAGCTGGGTCAAAAACAGCTCTGCGTGTATCTGACAGCCCCGGTTTCAGAGGTGCCTAGCAGTCTGGCGACGTATGACCTGGAGCTGAGCGAGGCGGGTGATGCTTTGATCTATACCTATGACACCAAGGCCGAGCGCACGGGGATCACCGCATTGTTGAATGATGTGGCTGCAGCGGGGCTGGTGCTGGCGGATGTGTCTACCCGGCAATCCAGCCTAGAAGATATCTTTGTTGGCCTTGTTTCAGGAGAGAAGTCATGAACTGGACGGCTATCTGGTCAATCTACCGCTTTGAAATGGCGCGGTTCTTTCGCACGCTGTTTCAAAGCTTTCTGTCGCCAGTTTTGTCGACTTCGCTGTATTTTGTGGTCTTTGGCGCCGCCATTGGCAGCCGCATTGATCAGGTGGACGGCATCGCCTATGGCGCATTTATTGTTCCGGGTCTGATCATGCTCAGCGTTATGACCCAGAGCATCTCCAATGCCTCTTTTGGGATCTATTTCCCCAAATTCATCGGCACCATCTATGAGCTGCTCTCGGCGCCAGTGAATTTTTTGGAAATCGTACTGGGCTATGTCGGGGCGGCGGCGACCAAGGCGCTGTTTATCGGCACTGTCATTTTGGCCACTTCTACCCTGTTTGTGGATATTACCATCGCCCACCCGCTGGCCATGGTTTTGTTCCTGGTACTGACCTGCCTCAGCTTTGCGCTGTTGGGGTTCATCATTGGCATTTGGGCCAAGAATTTTGAACAGTTGCAACTTGTCCCGCTGCTGATCGTGACGCCATTGGTGTTCTTAGGCGGTTCGTTCTACTCAATTTCGATGCTGCCGCCGATCTGGCAGAAGATCACCCTGTTCAACCCTGTCGTCTATCTGATTTCGGGCTTTCGCTGGTCCTTTTTTGGCGCCTCGGATGTGCCTGTGGGGACCAGTCTCCTGGCGATTGGTGTCTTTACGGCGCTTTGTCTTGGGGTGATTTGGTGGATCTTTAAAACCGGTTGGCGCATCCGGTCTTGATCGGCGCGTGTGGGTTGCGTGGGTGCCTCGGCGTAGGGTTGTGTGGTTGTTATGACGGGGGGTTAAGCGGAGCTTACCAGCCGAGGCTAGAGCGTTGCAAATATACACATTGACCTTTGGTTTTTGCCTTCAACGGATTTTGTATCGGCCCTTCCCTTGTTTCACCCCCCCCGGCCATCTACATCGGCGCAATGATGCTGCGCTTACCCTTTGTAAAAAAACCGCCACTCGTCTCCGTTGTACGTCTCTCGGGGGCAATCGGCATGTCTGGCCGTGGTGCCCTGAATGACGCCGGGCTGGCTCCGGTGTTGGAGGCGGCCTTTAGCAAGGGTAAACCCGACGCGGTCGCTTTGGAGATCAACTCCCCAGGTGGCTCGCCAGTGCAAAGTTCGCTCATTGGCGCGCGTATCCGGCGGCTGGCAAAAGAAAAAGACGTGCCCGTCTTGGCCTTTGTCGAGGATGTCGCGGCTTCGGGTGGATATTGGTTGGCGGCTGCGGCGGATGAGATCTGGGCGGACGCAAGCTCGATCGTTGGTTCCATCGGCGTGATCTCTGCTGGTTTTGGCGCACAGGAATTGCTCAATCGGCATGGAGTCGAACGTCGGGTCTATACCGCAGGTGCAAGCAAATCCATGCTGGACCCGTTTCAGGCTGAAAACCCAGAGGATGTTGCGCGGCTCAAGGTACTGCTAGGCGATATTCACGAGAATTTCATCACCCATGTTACTGAACGGCGGGGCGATAAGCTGGACAGCAGTCAAAACCTGTTCACCGGCGAGATCTGGCTGGCCAAGCGCGCCACCGAGCTGGGGTTGATCGACGGGATTGGTCATATCAAGCCAACCCTGATGGACCGTTTTGGCGACAAGGTGAAGCTGCGGCGCTACGGCATCAAAAAGCCCTTCCTCAGCCGGTTTGGCGTAGAGTTTGCTCAGGATGCCTTGGCGGGAATTGAGGAGCGCGCCGAGTTTGCGCGTTTTGGCCTCTGAAGTGATTTTTAAGATCGTTACCATATTTTTGGTGGTCATAGCAGTGCTGGCTATGTTCGGAAAATTCACCTTTCCAGGACAAAAACGTCTGCAATCTGCGCGCTGTCCCTCGTGTGGGCGGTTCAAGATCGGCAAAAGCCCATGTGGCTGTAAGATAAAAGGACCGCGCAAATGACGCCGTGGCTGCTTTGTGGTTTGGGTTTGGTGATCTTGCTTTTGGCTGGCGATGCGCTGGTGCGTGGTGCGGTGAACCTGTCGCTGCGGCTGGGCGTACCGGCGCTTATCGTTAGTCTTACTATTGTGGCCTTTGGCACGTCAGCACCTGAGTTGCTGATCGCGATCAAGGCGGTTGCGGACAATGCCGACGGGATTGCACTGGGCAATGTGGTGGGCTCTAACACGGCCAATATCCTGATGGTGCTGGGCATTCCGGCGATCATTGCCACATTGCATACCAGCGGCTGCGACAGCCGCAAAAGCTATGTCTTGATGCTGATGGCCTCGGTGCTGTTCATTGGTCTGGCCATGTGTGGCACTCTGACAATCTGGTCCGGGCTGATCCTGCTGACAGCCCTGGCGCTGTTTTTGGCGGATGCCTTTCGCGACGCGCGTGCCCATCGCAAGAACTGCTGTGGAGACGAAGAAGGCGAGGTCCTGGACGGTCTGGAAGAGGCGGATCCCACGATGCCGCTGTGGAAGATCGGCATCTATCTCGTGCTTGGCCTGATTGGCTTGCCGCTGGGCGCGGATCTTTTGGTAGACAATGCAACGATCATTGCCCGGATGTACCACGTCAGCGAGCCAGTCATAGGCCTGACGCTGGTTGCCATTGGAACCTCGCTGCCTGAACTGGCCACAACGGTGATGGCGACCCTGCGCAAACAGGCCGATGTGGCCCTAGGTAATGTCATCGGTTCCAACATGTTCAACCTGTTGGCCATTATGGGTATTGCCACCTTTATTGGGCCGATCTCGGTTGATCCGGAATTCCTGCGCTTTGATCTCTGGGTGATGCTCGCGGCTTCCTTGCTGATCTTCCCCTTTGTGTTCCTGAAAAAGGATATCACTCGGCCTTGGGGCTTTGGCTTGGCAGGGCTTTACATCGGATATCTGCTGGTGCTCTTTTGATCGCACCATCTGCTCTGCAACAGTCAGCAGGGCAATGAGAGGGGGGGTGTGATGCGCGCATTGGTAACAGGAGCGGGGCGGCGGCTTGGCCGTGCCATGGCGCTGAAACTGGCGGCAGAGGGCTATGACGTCGCTGTGCACTATGACCAGTCGGCGGCCCCGGCAGAACAAGTTGCTGACGAGATCCGCATAATGGGACGTCAGGCCATCACCCTGCAGGCAGATCTACTCTCACATCAAGCCACGCGTGACCTGCTGCCGCGTGCAGTTTCAGGGTTGGGGGGCGCGATTACCTGCTTGGTGAACAACGCCTCGATCTTTGAGCCAGACCAGTTGGGCACCGCCACAACACAGAGTTGGGATCGCGCTTTTGACAGTAATCTGCGCGCGCCGTTCTTGTTGACCCAGGCCATGGCAGCGCAGTCTGTTGCTCTATCGCATGACGAGGCAGGGGAGCCGCAGGCCTGGGGGCTGGTTGTCAATATGATCGATCAGCGGGTGCGCAATCTGACACCTGACTACATGAGCTACACCCTCGCTAAATCGGCGCTGTGGACCCTAACGCAGACCGGAGCACAGGCCCTAGCACCGGGAATTCGCGTTAATGCGATCGGGCCAGGACCAACGCTGGCCAACGCCCAGCAAAGCAGCGACGATTTCGCCAAACAGCGGGCTGCAACGATTTTACAGCGTGGTGTGAACCCAACGGATATCACAGCGGCACTTGGTTATTTTTTGACAGCAAAGGCGGTGACCGGCCAGTTGCTGTGTGTCGATAGCGGTGAACATCTGGGCTGGGTTGACACAGAAAATCTGGCCCCTGGCTAATCCCTTCTGAGGTGACTTAGGGGAAAGTTGTGCACCTTTGGAGGTTAAGTCACATATCCGTTACAAAATTGTCTTTGTTTTCATAAACTTGACAGAGGTCGGAAAATATATTGTTTATTTTCAATATGTTAGAAATTTGCTTAAAAATTAAGCAACAGTGAAAAAGCTGGATGAAATAAGGGAAAACTGGGGATAGCCCAAAGATATCTTCAGGCTTATCCACAGGGGTGGTGGATTTGTTCAGGGCTTGAAACTGGAGGTGAGTCATTGCAGCTGCGCGCTGAGAATCATATCACTGGGGCATGACTGATCAGACACCAGAACAACCCTCAACCGCGACCTCAGAGATGCTGCCGGACCAGAGCAACACCGCTCCCTCCGACCGAGAGGTGCCGCGCGCAGGCTACGGCGTGATTCAGGACTATGTTAAGACCCTGGATGCCTCACCTGGGGTGTACCGGATGCTAGATAGCGAAAGCCGGGTTCTCTACGTCGGTAAGGCGCGCAATCTCAGGGCACGGGTGTCAAATTACACCCGCCCGGGTAATTCCCCTCGGATCGAGCGGATGATTGCACTGACCACTCGGATGATGTTCCTGACCACCCGAACCGAGACCGAGGCGCTGCTGCTGGAGCAGAACCTTATCAAGCAGCTGAAGCCCAAATACAACGTGCTGCTGCGCGACGACAAAAGCTTCCCCAGTATTCTGGTGGCCAAGGACCATGCCTTTGCGCAACTCAAAAAACACCGTGGCGCGCGCAAACAAAAGGGCAGCTACTTTGGCCCCTTCGCCGGGGCAGGCGCGGTGAACCGGACGCTCAATCAGCTGCAAAAGGCCTTTTTGCTGCGAGATTGCTCCAACGCGATGTTCGAAAGCCGTACGCGCCCCTGCCTGCAGTTTCAGATCAAACGCTGCTCGGCACCCTGTACGGGGGAAATCTCGGAGGAAGAATACGGGCTTGCGGTACGTGATGCAGAACGCTTTCTGGCTGGGCGCTCCACCAAGATCCAGGAGGAGTTGGCGGCAGAGATGATGAAGGCCTCAGAAGCGATGGAGTTTGAACGCGCGGCGGCCCTGCGCGATCGCATCAAGGCCCTGACGCAGGTGCAATCGGTGCAGGGCATCAACCCGCGCGGCGTAGCAGAGGCCGATATCATCGGGCTGCATATGGAGCGCGGCCAAGCCTGTGTGCAGGTCTTCTTTATTCGCGCCAATCAGAACTGGGGTAATCAGGATTTCTACCCCCGTGTGGAAGCGGATATGAGCGCCGCAGAGGTGATGGAGGCCTTCCTGGGCCAGTTCTATGACAATAAGGAACCGCCCAAGCAGTTGATCCTGTCGGATGCGATTGAAAACACCGATTTGATGGAAGAAGCCCTAAGCGGCAAGGCTGAGCGCAAGGTGGACATCCTGGTGCCGCTTCGTGGAGAAAAGACCGAGCTGGTAGCGGGCGCGGTGCGCAATGCCCGCGAAAGCCTGGCGCGGCGCATGGCCGAAAGTGCCACCCAGGCCAAGCTCCTGAAAGGTCTGGCCGAGGCCTTTGGCCTCAAGGGGCCGCCACAGCGGATCGAAGTCTATGACAACTCGCATATCCAAGGAACGAATGCGGTGGGCGGTATGATCGTGGCCGGCCCAGATGGATTTATGAAAAACGCCTATCGCAAGTTCAATATCAAGGGCGACGACCTGGTGCCCGGCGATGACTTTGGCATGATGAAAGAGGTGCTGAACCGGCGCTTTTCACGGCTGAAGAAAGAAGATCCAGACCGGGATAAGGGGTTCTGGCCTGACTTGCTGCTGATCGATGGCGGCGCGGGACAGGTCTCGGCGGTGGCGGAAATCATGGCCGAACATGGCGTTGAGGATATTCCTATGGTCGGTGTGGCCAAGGGCGTCGACCGCGACCATGGCAAGGAAGAGTTCCACCGCTTGGGCGAGAATGCCTTTGCGCTGCAACGCAATGATCCTGTGCTGTATTTTGTCCAGCGTCTGCGGGATGAGGCGCATCGCTTTGCCATTGGCACTCATCGCGCCAAACGGGCCAAGGCTGTTGGTGCCACGCCGTTGGACGAGGTACCGGGCGTTGGTGCGGGGCGCAAACGCGCCTTGCTGAAACATTTCGGCAGCGCCAAGGCGGTGAGCCGCGCGGATCTGCTGGACCTCAAGGCGGTGGACGGGATTTCCAATGCGCTGGCGGAGACGATCTATGATTTCTTCCATGGTCAGAGCTAACATTGGAGAGCAGAACATGACGGAGTGCTTTGACGCTTTTGCAAAACGGAAAGTGACTTATGCGCCTTTTATGTTTGAAAAGGCCATTGTAGGGTCCGGCCTATGAAATGGACCCTGCCCAATATCCTGACCGTGGTGCGCCTGCTGGCGGCTCCTGGTCTCGCCGTTATGTTTCTCTATTTTGCCCGCCCTCTGGCGGATTGGTTTGCGCTGATCCTGTTTGTGGGGGCGGCGATCACAGATTGGTTTGATGGCTATCTGGCGCGGGCCTGGGGGCAGGAGACCAAAATGGGGGCTATGCTGGACCCCATCGCCGATAAGGCCATGGTGGTTGTCGCGCTGATGATCCTGGTGGGCTACGCGGATGAGCATTGGACTCCCTGGCTGGTGCTCCCCACCACGGTAATCCTGTTTCGCGAGGTTTTTGTCTCCGGTTTGCGTGAATTCCTCGGCGATACGGCGGGCACCCTGAAGGTGACACAGCTGGCCAAGTGGAAGACCACGGCGCAGATGGTGGCGATTGCCACTCTGTTCTCGCAGGGGGTTTTTGAACACTATCTGGTGATGTCCTCCATCGGTATGGATCAGGCGCTGGTCGCCGAAATACTGTCGGGCCAAGTAGAGGATTTGCACGGGCTGCGCTGGAAGCTGGATGGTATGTTCTGGACTGGGCGTATCGGGCTGTGGCTGTTGTGGATTGCGGCGGCTTTGACCCTGATCACTGGCGCGGATTACATGCGCAAGGCGCTGCCGCATCTGAAGGAGAGCAACTGATGGATGTTGTTTATTTTGCCTGGGTGCGCGAACGCATTGGCGTGCCGCGTGAACAGGTTGAAACCAGCGCTGCGACGGTTGCGGATCTTGTCGCGGAACTCAGCGCGCGCGAAGAGCGCTATGCTGCGGCCTTTGCTGATTTGTCGGCGCTGCGGGTGGCGCTGGATCAGGAGTTGTCGGATTTTGACGCAGCGCTGGAGGGCGTGCGTGAAGTTGCCTTTTTCCCGCCGATGACCGGGGGCTAGGGGATGCAGGTTCGGGTGCAGGAAGCGGGCTTTGATCTGGGGGCTGAAAGCGACACGTTTGCCGCTGGGGTTGGCGGTGCTGGTGCGATTGTAACCTTTACGGGTGTGGTGCGCGATGCGGATGGCGGCGGCCTTGAGGCGATGGAGATCGAGCACTATCCGGCCATGACCCAAAAGGCCCTGGAAGCGATCGCGACAGAGGCTAAGATTCGCTGGGAGCTTTCCGATGCATTGGTCATTCATCGCTATGGGCGTCTGGTACCGGGAGAGCGGATCATGATGGTGGCCACGGCCGCGCGCCACCGCAAACACGCCTTTGAGGCGGCAGAATACCTGATGGACTATCTGAAATCTCGCGCGCCCTTCTGGAAAAAAGAGATCTTGTCTGGTGGTCAGGCTGATTGGGTTTCTGCCAAGGCAGATGACGAAGCGGCTCTAGAGCGTTGGTAGCGGTCTGCCGTATCGCTTTGGGTTGGGCGTATGAACCGCCACTGTCCAACAGTAAGGTGGGGCTCCCGCCTGTTTCGGCAACATTCAAAGAATGTGCCAGCGCAGTTGGGCCCGGCTCAACGCCTTGCGCTGAGCCTGGGGCATTGCGCCGGGAGCAGTGTTCCTGATCTCCGGACTGCGGACAGGATTGCAATGGCTCGGTCCAGTCGCACATCAGTGACGTTTAGCAGCATGCCATCCTGACAGGTTTATTGTCTCGGTGCGAAACCTCTGCAAGCCCAGGCTTGCCTGAGGGTGAGGATGACGCGCAGCAGCAGCGCGCGCAGCGCGGTGCCGGGCCCAAGGCCTTTCAGGATGGTTTTGCCATTCTGAGGGCGCGGGAGCCCTACCTCTGTCTTGGGCAGTTTCGGGCTTGGCAAGACCTGGACCTATCGCGGTTTGATGCCGCTCCTTTGATAGCATTTATTGCAGCAAAGGAGACGAACT
>CAJXIL010000053.1 GCA_913054455.1 uncultured Roseobacter sp. | reverse complement strand
GATTTCCGGCCAGCATCAGATAGGGCACACCTGCGCCAAAGGCCGCTGGCATGTCGCTCTTGTTCAGGCTCAGGAGATGCGAAACCACCTCTTCAAAGGCCTGACGCGCAGCGGTCAAACCTGGCGCAACCGCCTGGGCAGCGGCAGAGCCTGCGGCCAGCTCTGTTTCTGTTTCGGAAATCAGTGCCGCCAGGGCGCGGGCGGTGGCGCCCCCATCGCGCAGGGTTTTGCGGCCCACCAGATCATTGGCCTGAATTGCCGTGGTGCCCTCATAGATCGGCAGAATACGGGCATCGCGGTAGTGCTGAGCTGCGCCTGTTTCCTCGATGAAGCCCATGCCACCGTGCACTTGCACGCCCAGTGAGGCCACTTCGACACCGTTTTCAGTGCTGAAGCCTTTGACTAGCGGCGTCAGGAACTCTGACATAGCTTTGGCTTCAATCTGTGCCTCAGCGCTGGGGGCGTTGCGGGCCATATCCTGACAACCGGCAGCAAACATGGCCATGCCACGTGCGCCTTCGGTCAGCACCCGCATCCGCATCAGCATACGGCGCACATCGGGATGGTGGACAATGGTGACAGCTTCGCGGGTTGAGCCATCCACCGGCGCGCTTTGCACCCGTTCCTTGGCAAAGGCAAGCGCCTGCTGATAGGCGCGTTCACCAACGGCAATGCCCTGCAGTCCCACCGCATAGCGGGCTGAGTTCATCATCTCAAACATATAGGTGAGACCCGCGTTTTCCTCGCCAATCAGAAACCCAGTGGCCTCTTCAAACTGCAACACGGCGGTGGGACTGGCCTTGATCCCCAGCTTGTGCTCAACGCTTGGGCACATCACGCTGTTGCGCGCGCCTACAGAGCCATCCGAGTTGACCATGTATTTTGGCACCAAAAACAGACTGATGCCTTTGACGCCAGCGGGGGCGTCGGGGGTACGGGCCAACACCAGATGCACGGTGTTTTCCGACATGTCGTGCTCACCATAGGTGATGAAGATCTTGGTGCCGCTGATCTTATAGGTGCCATCTGCCTGGGCCTCGGCGCGGCTGCGCACCAGGGCCAGATCGCTACCCGCCTGGGGCTCGGTCAGGTTCATGGTGCCGGTCCATTTACCACTGACTAGATTTTCCAGATAGATCGCCTTGGTTTCTTTGGATCCTGCAGTCAGCAGCGCCTCGATGGCTCCGTCGGTCAGCAGTGGACACAGAGCAAAGCTGAGGTTTGCTGCATTCAGCACCTCAGTGGCGGCAGCCCCCACGGCACGGGGCAGGTCCTGACCGCCAAAGTCACCGGGATGCGGCAGGCTCTGCCAGCCCATCTCGACAAATTTTGCGTAGGCCTCGGCAAAGCCATCTGCCAGCACAACCTTGCCATCCACCACATGCGAGCCCGCCTCATCGCCAGCGGCATTCAGTGGCGCGATTTCTTCGGAGCAAAAACGGCCCAGCTCTTCCAGCACGGCTGCAGCATCGGACAGCTCCAACCCGTCATATTTGTCCAACCCCGAGACCTCGGACCAGCGGGAGAGGTGTTCAATGTTGAAAAGCATGTCTTTTACGGGTGCATCAAAACTCACGGTTTGTCCCCTCCACTGGGATATCTGTCTTGTCCATCGCCTGAAACGGCTTTCTTAATATGCCAGATAGAGAGGCCGAAATGCAGAGACAATCTCCGCAATGGACGAAAAACTTGCAAAAAGTGACAAATTGGAGCAAAAACGTCTGATGAGTCGAGACCAGACCTCCGGCATTTTGCCAACCGTGTCACGCGCCTTTCTGGAAGATTGGCTGCGCCTGCTACGCAAGCAGTGCCCGCCACAGCAATTGGCGGGATTTCTCGACCAGATTGGACTGGTTGAGCCCGTGCAGCCTGCAGGGCGCGTCACCCATGACCAGATTGTGCGGCTCTATCAGCTGGTTGCAGCGGAAACCGGTGATGAGATGATGGGCCTGTGGAGCCGACCCATTCGATCCGGCACTTTGAAACATCTCTGTGCCTCAATGCGGGGGGCTTCCTCTCTTTCAGCCGCGCTGTACCGCTTCACCTCGTTTTGGAATCTTTTGCTAGATGACTATGAGCTGTTGCTGGAAACCGATGAGCAGCGGATGTCCATCCTTTTGGAGCCGCGGGCAGATGACAGGCCCCAACGGTTTGGCCATATGCTGCTGCTCAAGCTGGCCCATGGCGTCGCCTCTTGGCTGACGGGGCGCGAGCTGCCGTTGGCAGAGGTGGGCTTTGCCTTTGAGCGCCCAGTTTTTGTGGAGGACTATCCCGTTCTTTTCCCCTCGCCAATCCGATTTGGTGCGCCTCGGTCGCGGATTGTCTTTAGCGAGGACTTGGACGATCTGACGATTTCGCGCAGCGAGATGGAGACGCAGGAATTCCTGTTGCGGGCGCCCCGTGACTGGATCTTTACCAGCTTTCGCGAACATGCGCTGTCGTTGCGGCTGCGCGAATTGCTGCTGGGGGCGGATCGGTTGGACTATCACCTGCAAGATGCTGCTCAATCCCTGAACCTAACGCCGCGCACCTTGATGCGACGCCTTGATGCCGAAGGGACCTCCTTTCAGGCAATCAAAGACGGCCTGCGCCGTGATATTGCGATACGGGACCTGTCACGCGGCCTAAAAAGCATCGAAGAAATCTCGCAGGATATCGGCTTTGCCTCGGCTGCAAATTTCCATCGTGCCTTTCGTCGCTGGACCAGCGCGACGCCTGGTGCCTATCGTAAATCCGGTTCGAATGCCCCTGACCAAAGTCAACTTGCCCAGCCAAACGGCGATGATGAACCATGATGCAAGAGCCCCCTCTCACGACGCAACTAGGCGTTGACACAGCTAAAATTTAGGTCCTTCGTAGAGCGGTTGATGTATTGCTCTAAGAGTGGCCGAGGCTGGAAAATTGAGAAAAAGATCAAGAGTGGGTCCCCGATTTAAAGGTCTCATAGCCTTCGTTGTTGCAGTGGCAGTTGCGGGTGTGGCCTCGGCGCAGACCGAGTTGAGCATGTGGTATCATGGCTCCCAGAACGAACTCGAGCGGGAGGTGATCGGCCAGATTGTCGATGACTTCAACACCAGTCAGGCAGAGTGGAAGGTCCTCCTGAAGAGCTTTCCGGAAGGCAGCTACAATGACTCGGTGGTTCGGGCTGCGCAGCGCGCAGACCTGCCCGATATTATCGACGTTGATGCACCTGTGGTGGCAAATTGGGCCTGGTTGGGATATCTGCAGCCCCTGGCATTGGATGAAGCCACCGTAGAGGCTTTCCTTCCGTCATCCATTGGGCGCTGGAACGGTGAAATATATTCAGTCGGCCTTTGGGAGGCCGCACTGGCGATTCTGACACGCAGATCCACTTTGAAAAAATACGGCATCCGAATACCAAGTCTCGCCGCACCTTGGAGTGGCGCAGAGTTCGAAGCAGCCTTGGTCAAAATCAAGGCATCTGGAGATTTTGACTATCCACTCGATCTGGGGCTGGCCAGAGAGGGAGAGTGGTTCCCCTATGCGATAAGTCCCTTTCTACAGAGTTTTGGTGGCGATTTGGTCGATAGATCGGCCTATTTGACCGCGGGGGGCGCGCTCAATGGCACGGCGGCCCTGGAATTTGGTCGATGGTGGCAATCCTTGTTTACACGTGGGTTTGTCCCTGGTCTGGGCGGGGCGCAGGAAAACCGGACTGCCAGGCTCATTGATGGCACATATGCTATGGCTTGGAATGGCAACTGGACCGTTTTGGATTTTATCGAAGCCCATGGCGAGGATGCTATATTCCTGCCAGCTCCTGATTTTGGGGATGGCAGCGTCATTGGGGCTGGGAGCTGGCAGTTTGGGGTTTCCGCCACCTCTGAACATGTCGACGGCGCCAGTGCCTTTGTAAAGTTTGCGATTCAGGATCGATACCTCACCAAAATAGCGGATGAGCTGGGATTGATACCACCTACGGCGTCGTCAGCGCGTGCTTCCGAACACTATGGTCCGGAAGGGCGGCTGGCAGAGTTTGTCGATTTGTCGCGGAAACAGGCTTTGCTGCGTCCGGTATCTCCCAGCTATGTTGTCATCGCAAAGGTGTTTGAAAGAGCATTGGTCGAGATCGCGGCTGGGGGGGATGTCAGGGCGGTGCTTGATGAGGCAACCCAAGACATCAACCGTGATATTCAGCGAAACGCAGGGTACTGAGGCGGCTAGGGCTGGGCGATAGATTGGAGCATTCCCCTTTATGGTGAAAGTTCGGGTCGACGTGGCCACCAGATCGAATGAAGCAAGTCAAAGGACGAAATGAGTGAGAGAAGAAATTCTGCATAAGTTTCATTTCGGTACTCAGGTGTATCGCTTCCTGCTGGGGTTGGCGGTCATTTTGATATTTTCTGGCCAATTGAACGCAGAACCGCTGCGCGTTGGGTTTTATGAGAATCCCCCTAAAATTTTTCGGGATGCCGACGGGAACCCTGCGGGGTTTTGGCCAGAAGTGACTGACGCCATTTTGTCTGGCCTGGGCTACGAATACGAATATGTCGATTGTGAGTGGGAGGCCTGCCTGGAGATGGTGCAGCAGGGACAGCTCGATCTTATGCTGGACGTTGCATATTCCAAAGAGCGGGCCCAGCAATTTCAGTTCATAAATCAGGCGCTCATCTACGCCTGGTCCACGATTGTTACCTCCCAAGAGCTCGAGGTCGAGACTTTGGCGGATTTTGAAGGCAAGAGAATAGCGGTTCTCGCAAACAGTATTCAGGAACGGGATCTGAAGCGGTTTTTGCGAGAGGAAGGGGTAACGGCCAAGCTGATCTGGACATCATCCGTACAGGGGGCAATTGATGCAATCATGGTTGGTGATGCAGATATGGCAATTACCAACACGTTTTTTGCGGTTAGAATGGCCGAGCAAAACAATCTGCGCACTCCTGAATTGCCATTCCAAGTCAATTCCTACCATTTTGTTGTGCCACCTGATGCGCCACGAAGTTTTGTGCAGGCTATGAATTTGGCCTCCTACAGACAACAAATGACATTTGGGTCAGAATTCCATTCAGCCGAGTATGAGTGGATTTCTTTTCACAAAGCGCCACTGCCAGCTTGGCTCAATACCGCAGTGCTTGTGGCGGCTTCAGTGCTGTTGCTGTCAGGGGCTTTGATTTTCATTCTACGGCGTCTTGTGCAGGCGCGCACCAGGGATCTCGCCAATACGGTGGAGGCTCTGAGTACAGAAATGGAGCTGCGCAAGAAGGCGGAGAAATTCGCTCTAGAGACACAAAAATTCGACGCAATTGGGCGGCTTGTTGGTGGGGTTGCCCATGATTTTAATAACTTGCTTTCAGTTATCATGGGCAACCTAGAGCTGCTCAAGGACCAGGCAGAACCGAATTCTTCGATACTTAAATACATCGACCAAGCGCTTTCTGCGACCAAACGCGGGGCCAAGCTCACCTATGATTTACTGTCCTTTGGACGGCGCGCCCAGCTGGTTCCACAGGTGCTGCAAATTGATTTAGTTCTGAGCGGCATCGAAGACATGCTGCGCCGCACCTTGCCTGCAAACATATCCGTCGACTTCCGATATGGCGACCATGTAAAACCAGTTCTTCTGGATCAGGGGCAGCTCGAAAACGCAGTCTTGAATTTGGTGCTAAACGCGCGTGACGCAATGCCTAGCGGCGGGAAATTGACCCTATCGGTCTCTAACGTGGCTTCTGATGCGGCTAAAGAGAGCGGCGGCCCCCTAGACAAAGTCTCCGTTTCAGTGGCGGACACCGGGTTAGGAATTGAAGACGAGGCTTTGAACAAGGTGTTTGAGCCCTTTTTCACCACCAAAGGAACTGACAAAGGCTCTGGCATGGGCCTGGCAATGGTCCACGGCTTTGTCACCCAGTCAGGTGGCGAAATTAGCCTCCGTAGCGTTTTGGGGCAGGGCACAACAGTTGAGCTGTGCTTCCCGGCAACCTCAGAGCTTGCGGACCAAAAAGCGGGGAATGACCTTCCAGTAGACCTGTCGGGGGGTGAAAAAATCTTGCTGGTCGAAGACGACGAGGCTGTTCGAAACGCTCTGAGCCAACGTCTGTCGACATCCGGGTTTCGCGTGACTGAGGCCGGTGACGGGACAACTGCCTTTAAACTGGTCAGTACGCCAGCCAAGTTTGATTTGGTGGTGACGGATCTGACGATGCCTGGGCCTGTCCAGGGGCTGGATCTGGTGCGCCAGATCAGAGAAGAGTCAGATGAAATACCCATTGTCATTCTGACAGGCTATGGCACAGATGCGCTGGATAACCTGTCTGATACATCAAAATGTATTCTTTTGAGCAAGCCGGTTTCTGGCCCAACTTTGATTTCTAGGATTCGCCAATTGTTGGACACCTGAGAGCCTTCCCTCGCATGAGGTGCGCGTCTCAGGAGGGGCAGGCTGGCCCCGGCGCTGTTCTGTCACGGTTCTGTTAAGGCGATGCGTTAAACCCCTGCGCAAAGGCTAGTGACAGCGGACGATGCGCATGAAGTACCGAACGATCTTTTTGTCTGATATCCATTTGGGCACACCGGGGTGTCAGGCTGACCTCTTGTTGGGGTTCTTAAATAGTCACGAAGCTGACACCTATTACCTGGTTGGCGATATCGTTGATGCCTGGCGTATTCGCAGGAAGGGGTTCTTGTGGCCACAGGCGCATAATGACGTCGTACAGACGCTTTTGGCCAAGGCACATGATGGGGCCAGGATCTACTTGATCCCCGGCAATCACGATGAATTCCTGCGTTCCTATTATGGCACCCATTTTGGCGGTATTGAGGTGGTTGCCACTGCCGGTTTTGTGGCATCTGACGGGAAGCGCTATTTGGTGACCCATGGAGACCAATTTGATGCTGTTGTGACCAACGCCAAGTGGCTGGCGCATCTTGGGGATCAGGCCTACGAGTTCATGCTCTGGCTGAATACCCGCATTAACTGGCTCCGCCATCTCTGGGGTGGACAGTATTGGTCGCTCTCCAAATGGGCCAAACATCAGGTCAAACAGGCTGTCAACTTTATCAGTGAATATGAGAACGTGCTCACCGCTGAGGCGCGGCGTGGCGGCTATGATGGGGTGATCTGCGGTCACATCCATAGCGCGGCCATTCGCGATCTGGAGGGGATGACCTACGCGAACACCGGGGATTGGGTCGAGAGCTGCACGGCCATTGTTGAGCGAGACAATGGCAGCCTTGCGCTGATTGATTGGGAACGCTCCGCCAGGCGGTCTCGTCACCGGGCACGCCGGGCCCGTCAAAAAGACAAAGTTCTAGAAAATGTATAGGGGATCTACCCGATGAGTTCTTCCGCCCAAGCCCAATTGGACGCTGCTGTATTACAGGAGGGTGACGCTGCAACCGGGGGGCTGGAACGCCTGTTCTCGCGCCTGTTTCTGGGGCTGGTCTACCCGCAGATTTGGGAAGATCCAGTGGTCGATATGGCTGCGTTGGAGATCACAGAAAATGATAACTTGGTTTGTATCGCCTCAGGCAGCTGCAATCTGTTGTCCTATCTGACCGCAGGCCCCGCTTCTGTTACTGCGGTGGATCTATCACCAGCGCATGTCGCCTTGGGGCAGTTAAAGCTGACGGCGGCTCGCAGTTTGCCGGATTATGCCGCCTTTTATCAGTTCTTTGGTCGGGCAGATTTGGCCAGCAATGCTCCGCTCTATGAACGCTATATCAAGCCAAATTTGGCCCCTGGAGCGCGGGACTTTTGGGAGGGGCGTCAGCTGTTCAACCGGCGGATATCCGTGTTCCAGAAAGGGTTCTATCACTACGGGGTACTGGGTCGGTTTCTTGGAGCGGTGCATCTGGTGGCCAGTCTTGGCCGAGTAAGTTTTGCGCCACTGCTGGCGGCGCGCAGCGTGCAAGAACAACAGGTATTTTTTGACCAAAAAATCGCCCCGCTGTTTGATATGTGGCTGGTGCGCAAGCTGGCGGGGTTTCGCGCCGCGCTGTTTGGCTTGGGTATTCCCCCTGCGCAGTATGATAAACTGGCCGCCGATGGCGGTGGCGACGTGTTGCCGGTCCTGCGGGAGCGGGTGCGCAAGTTGATGTGTGACTTCCCAATCAGGGACAATTACTTTGCGTGGCAGGCATTTGCGCGCGGCTACGATCCAGCCCCGGATGGATCGCTGCCACCCTATCTGCAGCAACGCAATTTTCAGGCGTTGCGGGACTATGCCGAGCGCGGCCGTATCGTAAACCGGTCCTTCACGGATCAATTGGAACAAGAGCCGGACGGCTCAAAACAGGGTTATATCCTGCTGGATGCGCAGGACTGGATGAATGATAGCCAGTTGAACGCGCTGTGGCAGCAGATCACCCGCACCGCGACGCCCGGCGCTAAGGTGATCTTTCGCACCGGCGGCACCGAGGATATCCTGCCAGGCCGGGTCGTACCTGCCATTCTGGACCGGTGGAGCTATGACCAAGAGGTCTCTGAACAGGGAACCAAGCAGGACCGTTCGGCGATCTACGGCGCCTTCCATCTCTATCGGTTTCAGGGGTGAGCTGATGCGCGACATCGCCCCCGACACCCATGCCAAGCTGATGGACCAGACCTACCGCCATCAACGCCTGATTTATGACCTGACGCGAAAATACTATCTGTTCGGACGTGATGAGCTGCTTGCCGAACTGGCGCCGACCATAGGCGCCCATGTTCTTGAGGTGGCTTGCGGGACGGGCCGGAACCTGCAACTCGCCCGCGAAAAGTACCCCGATAGTGTCTTATACGGGCTTGATATCTCGTCGCAAATGTTGACCTCCGCGCAGGAGAAATTGGGCGACAGAGTACATCTGGCACAGGCCGATGCCTGCAGTTTTGAGGGGGGCGAGTTGTTTGGCCGCGCGGAGTTTGACCGTATTTTCATCTCCTATGGTGTCTCAATGATCCCGGATTGGGAGCAAGCCCTGCGTCAGAGCTTTCGCCATCTTGCTCCTGGGGGCAGCCTGCACGTGGTGGATTTTTCAGACCTGGAAGGATGGCCCAGCTGGTGCCGGGGTCTGTTGCATCGGTGGTTGGGCAAGTTCCATGTCTCGCCGCGCCACGATCTGGAAGAGGTGCTCAACCAGATCGCCAGTGATTTGGGAGCGCAAGCGCAGTTTCGTCAACTCTATCGGGGCTATGCGCAATATGGAGTGCTGCGACGCCCGGGATAGTTGTCCAAGGGGTAGCCCGCTATTGCAGTATTTTTAGAAGTAATAAATCCGACAAAAACACTTGGATATAGTGGCGGGCTGCTCTAAAGGTCGCACATTACGAACGACACAGACTGGAGACCGCTATGTTCCTAGGAACAAAAATCTGCGGCTTCCTTGGTGCCATAACAGCCAGCGCTATTGTGATTGCGCAAGCCAGTGAAGCTCAAGCAGAAGCCCTCACTGTAACCGATATCGCCGGACGGCAAGTGACCTTTGCTGAACTCCCTGAAAAGATTGTACTGGGGGAAGGGCGTATGATGTATTCAATCGCGCCCCTTACCACTAGGAACCCATTTGAAAAGATCGTGGGCTGGAAGGATGATTTGGTCCTTTATGATCCGGATGCATTTCGCAAATTTGAGGCCGCCTTTCCAGCAGACACGGCGCGGCTGATCAATTTTGGCAACCCCTATGCAGGTGATTTTAGCATCGAGGCCGTTCTTGAGGCTGATACCGATCTGGTCCTGCTGGATGTAGGCAACCTGTTCAAAGCCGAAGAGACCGGTCTGGTGGAGAAGCTGGGCGCCGCCGGTGTGAATGTGGCCTTTGTCGATTTTCGGCGCAATGCGACCGAGAACACTGTGCCCTCTTTGCTGTTGATGGGGCGCATTCTGGGCGAGGAAAAGCGCGCCGCGGAATTCATTGACTTCTACATTGCGCAGATGCGCAAGGTGACCAATGTTGTTGATGGTATCCCAGCAGAGGACCGCCCGCTTGTGGCGATTGAAAACGCAGCAGGTTGGCAAAATGACTTTTGCTGTTGGTCCTTTGGTCCATATAATTTCGGCCGGTTTGTCGAATTGGCAGGGGGCGTGAACTATGCCTCTACTCTAGCCAACGCCTATTCAGTTGATATCAGCCTGGAAGGGCTGCTGGAAGCGGATCCAGACCATCTGATTGGGACTGGGGCCAACTGGATCGAATCCCGCCCTGAAGTCTCCTCTATCCTGCTGGGCTATGAGGGTGATCCGGTGGTGAATGCCGAAAAGCTTCAAGCTCTGGCAGCGCGCACTGGGTTTGCTGAATTGCGAGCGGTTAAAGAGGGCAATATGCACTCTATCTACCACCAATTTTACAACTCGCCTTATCATTTCATCGCTGTTCAGCAGATTGCGAAATGGCTGTACCCCGATGATTTTGAGGATCTGGACGTCGATGCAAACTTCAAAGAGCTACATGACAGGTTCCTGCCCTTTGAAGCATCAGGCCAGTTCTGGGCAACCCTGAAGTAACCCAAAAGTCAGACCCGTTTTGCGGCAAGCCCGAATGCGGGTCTGACAGCTATTGGACCGCATAAAATGGTAGAACAAACGATTTCTCCAGGCGCTGATGCCTTGGAGCTGGTGAAGGCCTACAAGCAGCGTCACCTACGGCGCATTGGGCTGGTGATTGGGGCGGCAATGGTGCTGAGCTGTCTGGTGGTTCTGGATGTCATTACTGGCCCCGCCAATCTGAGTTTTGCCCGCACGTTCCAGGTTATCCTTGATCCATCGATTGCCAGCCCCAAGGAGCAGGTCATCATCTGGAAGCTGCGCTTGCCGGTGGCGCTGATGGCGGTGACCGTGGGGGCGATGCTGGGCGTTGCCGGTGCTGAAATGCAGACCATCTTGAACAACCCCCTGGCAGATCCTTTCACGCTGGGGCTTTCTTCAGCCGCGAGCTTTGGCGCCGCCCTGGCCATTGTGTTGGGTTGGTCAGTGGTGCCCGGCGTCGGGGGGCTGTTTGTCACAGCCAATGCCTTTGCCCTGGCGATGATCACTTCCTGTCTTTTGTTCCTTTTCACCCGACTGCGCGGCGTTACCCCCGAAGCGATGATCCTGGTGGGGATCGCCATGTTGTTCACCTTCAACGCGCTGCTGGCCTTTTTGCAATATGGCGCGTCAGAGCTGCAGCTCGCACAGTTGATTTTCTGGCAGTTGGGCTCCTTGGCGCGGGCCTCCTGGGTCAAAGTTGGTGTCTGTTTTGCGGTTCTGGCTGTGGTCTTGCCCTATTTTATGAGCCGTTCCTGGGCCCTAACCGCTTTGCGGATGGGGGAAGAAAAGGCAGCAGCGCTTGGCGTGAATGTCTCACTGTTGCGGATGTCAGTTCTGGCAGGGGTTTCACTGCTGTCTGCAGTTGCTGTGTCATTTGTGGGTGCGGTTGCCTTTGTTGGCCTTGTGGGGCCGCATATTGCCCGCATGATTGTGGGTGAAGACCAACGAGGATTTTTGCCGCTTTCCGCACTTTGTGGCGCGCTTATCATGTCGGGCACCTCGATTGCGTCGAAGGCGATCACCCCCGGCATTGTCTATCCCATCGGTATGATTACCTCTCTGATCGGGATTCCATTTTTTATCCTTCTGATCCTTGGACAACGTAAAAGGCACTGGCAATGAGCGGGTTACAGGCGCAGGGGCTGGGGTTTTGCTACGGTCCAAAGACAGTGCTAAAAGATGCCGGATTTAATTCCCTCCGCCCCGGGCATCTGACGGCGCTCATCGGTCCAAACGCTGCAGGCAAATCGACACTTTTTCGATTGATCGCGGGGCTGTCCAGGCCGGTTTCGGGGAGCATAACCCTGGGTGGAAATGATCTGGCAAACCTGAGCAGTCGCGCGCGTCTGAAACGCATTTGCTTCATGCCGCAGTTCTTTGCCGCCAATGCTGCGCTTTCGGTTTTTGACGTCGTGATGATGGCGCATAAACAGCTGCGAGGGTGGCGGGTTAGCGAGGCCGACATGCAGGCTGTTGGACAGGCCCTGTCGCAGGCAGGAATTGGGCATCTTGCCCAGGCCTATGTGAGCGATCTGTCTGGCGGTCAGTCGCAGATGGTTTCGGTTGCGCAGGCTCTGATCCGCGAATCTGACGTCTACCTCTTTGACGAGCCCACTTCTGCGCTGGATCTGCGTCACCAGCTAGAGGTACTGACCCGCATCAAAGAGGCTATGCAGGCGCGACAGAGCATTGGCATTGTTGCGCTGCACGACCTAAATCTTGCAGCCCGTTTTGCAGATCACCTCATTCTGCTGGGGCAGGGGCGCATTGTCGCTGAAGGTCCGCCAGAGATCGTCCTGCGGTCCAAAGCTATTTCAGAAATCTACGGGGTGGATGTCGAGATCACCACCGGTCCCAGAGAGGATTTGCTGGTTCATGCCTACGCGTCGTAACTTTATTCTTTCGATGAGCGCACTGGGCGCCTCAAGTGCAGCCTGGGCCTGCCCTGTCCCGTCGCGCCCGGAGGAGAATGCCCATAGCGTTCTGATGCTCAATGCCGCCTGCGGTGACAGCAACAGACCAAATGTGTTCGAACCGGCCATATCACATGTCGAACTCGGCGACAGCATCACCTTTGTTCCCACGGATAGTGGGCACAACGCGGCCTCAAAACGTGGGATGATCCCTGAGGGCGCGATCCCATGGAACGGGGCAGTAGATGAAGAAATCACAGTAGAATTCTCGGTGCCGGGGATCTACGGCTACATCTGTTTGCCGCATTACGAGATGGGCATGGTGGGACTTGTGGTCGTCGGGGGCGATCTGTCCAACTTAGCTGAGGTCAAAAAGCTGCGCCATCCGGGTTCAGCCCGTAAAGCCTTTCGCAGTTTGCTAAAGCAGCTTCGGGCTTAGTCTGGCTGCGCGACGCTCACTAGGCAGGGATGCGCTGGGCGTGGCGCAAGGAGGCCAGGGCGGCAGGAGCAAATTGCGGCGCGTGCAGATTTGCGCGAGCATGTGGTGCACCGAGGCCCAGCACCAGGGTCGCGGCTGTCAGGGCGGCGCTCCCCCCCAACAAGGCCAATACAAAGAATTTCAGCAGGGGTAAGAGTGAGCTGTTCATTAATCTGTTCCTTATGTCAAAATGCAGCACAAACTGGCTGCGCTAGCGGCTCCGCAAAAGGGAAGATGGGTCCGACCCCTTTGGATGCCTGAATGACTAAGTGATTATTGGTGCCGAAATATTGACTGGATGTGCCAAAGACTTGACAGCAAATGCCAAAGGCTGAACCCTTGGTAACGCATTTGTTATCACGTTTTGAGCGTCTTTGAGGCCTGCTTTGGGCTTTGGGGCGCGGTACTTTGGGAGTAGAGATTTGACCGCTGTTTCTATCATCTACGCCAGAAAACAGATCGAACATGCAGAATGGCTACCGGATAAGGCCGCACTATGGGAGCTGATTGGCCTGACGCCGGAGCTCGCTTCTGACCCCACTGTTATGGTGCCAGTTGCGGCCTACCATGATCTGATGGAGGTGATTGCTGAGAGCGAATTCCCCGATCTGAAATTCCACATGAAGACCTGTCGCAGCATGCGCTGCGATGAGTTTGGTGTTTTTGGGCTGGCCTTCAAATCGGCGCCAACCCTGCGCCAGGGGTTCCAACGTATCTGGCGCTACGTCCGTTTGCACAACCGCGTTGCTGACTTTTCCGCAGGGCAAGAAGGCGATCGCTACTGTTGGTCCATGCAGGCCCCAAACGTGGATCGGCTTGGGAACTATTTGTCCAGAGAGGCGGCCATGGGCACGACCCTAACCTTATGTCGTGAGACGACCACTCAGGATCTGCAACCTCGACACGTCCAGTTTATGCACGAACGGGAGGGGTCTATTGATGCCCTTGTAGAGCATTTTGGCTGTGTGCCTGAATTTGGAGCGCAATCCGATGCGCTGCATTTTGATGTCGAGCAGGTCGACCAACCCTGTACCATCGGCGATCCGGCGATCTGGAGCTTCCTGATTTCTCATCTGGATCAGGAAATGGAAAAAGAATGTGACCCGGAGAAAAATTTCGAAACGCAGGTGGTTGAGGAGATTACAAAGCTGCTTAGCGGCGGCGTGCCGCAGCTGTCGGATGTGTCCAAAAGCATGGGGCTTGGAGGGCGTACGCTTCAGCGGCGCCTGAGTGAGCGGGGGCAAAGTTTTCAATCCCTTACCGATGAGGCGCGACGCCAACTGGCTCAGCAGCTTATTCGATCCTCAAGCTATTCCTTTTCAGAGATTGCTTTTCTGACAGGGTTTTCAGAGCAAAGCGCCTTTTCGCGAGCCTTCAAACGCTGGTCTGGGCAAACCCCAAAGGCCTATCGCGGCGCTCTGCGTGAGCGTGTCGCAGCAGAAACATAGTCTAGCTAGGAAACCTTTTTGGTTCGCGGGGCTCCGTCACTGATCACCACAGGGTCCACGAGCTTACAAGAAAGAGATATCTGGATCTGGGCATGGCCCTTTGGAGGCATCGCCTGATCCCCTGCTGCGGCAGAATACATGACTTGTCATATATTAGCTTTTGAGGCTTAATCAGGTCTTGGAGGACGTCATGCCAAAGTCAACTCAGACAAAAGCTGAACGGATCAGGGCCAGGCGCACACGGGAGGCGGTCAATATCTTTTCACGGATGCCTTCGGCCTATGCGGCATCTCGCAGCCAGGCGACTAAATTCCTGCAACGGGCCGGCGGGCTTTCGGTTGTGGAGTGGCGGGTGCTTTGGGATCTGAGCGAGGCTGGCCCGCTTTCGATCCGCGATCTGGCTTCCATTCAGCGTGTGGATCATTCGCAGCTCAGTCGGGCCTTGCCTGCAATGTGGCGCAAGGGGCTGGTGAATATGGAACGCGATGAGGTGGATGGTCGCCAGATGTCGATCACCTTGACCGAAGTAGGCCGCCAGGCCTACGAAAAGGCCGCTCCGATTATGAAACAACGCCGCGACGCCCTGCGTCGTGCATTCACGCCTGAGGAGCTAAAGCAGCTTGCCGGGTATTTTGACAGGCTCGACGCATTTTTCTGCCAGCCTTTGAGTGAATTGCTAAACGAGGATTCTCAAGCATGACCAACCGCCCCAATGTCCTTTGGATTATGGCTGACCAACTGCGATTTGACTACCTGAGCTGCTATGGCCACCCGCATTTACACACGCCGCATATTGATGCTCTAGCCAAACGTGGGGTGCAGTTCAACAAGGCCTATATTCAGTCTCCGGTTTGTGGTCCCTCGCGGATGTCTGCCTATACCGGCCGCTACGTGCGCAGCCATGGATCAACCTGGAACGGTATGCCCTTGCGGGTTGGCGAGCCGACTCTAGGCGACCATTTGCGCGAAGCCGGGGCGCGCGCTGTATTGGTTGGCAAGACCCATATGACCGCAGATATGGAGGGCATGGCCTGGCTTGGTATTGACCCCAACAGCACGATTGGTGTCAGCCGGTCTGAATGTGGATTTGAACCCTATGAGCGTGATGATGGTCTGCATCCGGACAGCGCGCGTCAGAAGTGGTCTGCCTATGACGACTATCTGGTTGAAAACGGCTTTGAGTCAGAAAACCCTTGGGGCGATTTTGCCAATTCCGGCTTGGATGAAGATGGCGAAAGACTGTCCGCCTGGTTGCTGAAGAATTCCCGTCTGCCCGCCGATGTGCCAGAGGAGCATTCTGAAACAGCCTATATGACCGACCGAGCCATTGATTTCATGACGGAGGCTGCATCAGATGGGCGCCCCTGGATGTGCCACCTCTCCTATATCAAACCTCACTGGCCCTATATCGTGCCCGCGCCCTACCATGACATGTATGGGCCCGAGCATGTGGTTGATCCCATCCGTTCAGATGCCGAGCGCGACACGGATCATCCCTTGCTGGGGGCCTACCTAAATGCCCGTGTCTGTCGCAGTTTTGCCCGCGATCATGTGCGCGAACATGTGATCCCTGCCTATATGGGGCTGATCAAGCAGCTGGATGACAACCTTGGGCGGCTGTTTGCCTGGATGGATGAGGCTGGGTTAAGCGAGAATACCATCATCGCCTTTACCTCGGATCATGGCGACTACATGGGCGATCACTGGATGGGGGACAAGGATTTCTACCATGATGTCGCTGCCAAGGTGCCGCTGATCATCGCAGATCCCCGCCCTGAGGCGGATGCCGCGCGTGGCACGGTGAGTGACGAGCTGGTCGAGATGATCGACCTGGCGCCAACCTTCATGAATGCGCTGGGGTGTGAAGCAAAACCCCATATCATCGAGGGCCGTGATCTGACCCCGATCCTGACCGCCTGCGATGGGTTCTCTCGGCGCTATGCAATTAGCGAACATGACTATCACTGGTCTGAAATGGCCCGCGAGCTAGGCGTAGCGCAGGAACATGCCCATACGGTGATGATTTTTGACGGGCGGTGGAAGTTCATCCGGTGCGAGGGCTTTCGCCCGGTGCTGTTTGATTTGCAAAGGGATCCTCAAGAAGTCACCGACCTTGGGGCTTCGGATGCGGCAGAACACATCGCCGTGCGTGCCCGTATGGAATCAGCACTGCTCGATTGGGCGCGGCGTCACCATACGCGCATAACCGCCACGCCGGCCGTTCTTGCGCGCCAGAAAGTCGCTGCCGAGGGCGGGATTCTGATCGGGTTCTGGGATGAGCAAGAATACGAAGCTGCGACTGGAAAACCCTTTAGCAGTCTTGTCCCGACAGGGCGCCCAGGCGGGTGAATTCGCCTTCCTCCCTTTGCGAGTCAGAGGGGGGGCGGTTGATCGAAAAATATTTGTGTACCTAGAAGGGGGGCTGTTTTCCCCTGCGGCTTCCGTGCCAAACATCATGGCGTCTGGCGGATGTGGGTGCCGCGCTCGGTTTAACTGGGGGTAGAAGCGCTAAGATGATGGAGCGCACTATGTGGCCAGTGTTTCTGCCTCATGATCCCCCTTAGTCGCTGAAAGCTTTTAATGCGTTTGCAGTTGAGGCTTCTCTTGCCTGACCGTTATCGCTAACAGTATTGCATAAGAGCGGGAGGCGTGATTCGGCTAAGTGGTGTTGTGAGGGTATTTTAGAGATGAATAAGATTTGGTCGGAACTGATAGAACACCACAGGCGGACTTCGGCGACGATAATCGCCAATCTGTTCGAGATGGACCAAAATAGGTTCGAAGCCTTCTCTGCTGAAACTGATGGCCTGTTGTTGGATTTTTCGAAGACCTCCCTGGATGAAAGTGGACTGAATGCACTGATCGCTTTGGCGCAGAAGGCGCAATTGCCTGACCGGATCCAAGAGATGTTTCGCGGGGATGCGATTAATGTGACAGAAGGTCGGGCTGTCTTGCACACGGCGCTGCGGGCACAGAGTGACGCCGCTGTGATGGTCGATGGAGAGGATGTCATTCCTGGCATCCGCCACACCCTGCAGCAGATGGAGAGCTTTGCTGGGGCGCTGCGCAGTGGTGAACATAAAACTGCTACAGGCGCGCGGTTCACGGATGTTGTGAATATCGGCATTGGTGGGTCGGACCTTGGCCCTGTTATGGTAACCCTAGCCCTGGCCCCTTATCACGACGGGCCGCGTTGCCACTATGTGTCCAATGTGGACGGTGCTGATATTACCGATTGCCTTGAGGGGCTGGATCCGCAAACGACGCTGGTTATCATTGCATCGAAATCCTTTACCACCATCGAGACCATGTCCAACGCTGAAACGGCGATCTCTTGGTTGCGTGCCGCTCTCGGGGAACGCGCGAGCGAGCATCTGGCTGCGGTATCAACTTCTTTGGATAAGACGGCCGAAATGGGGATCCCACCGGAGCGTGTCTTTGGATTTGCTGATTGGGTTGGTGGGCGCTATTCGCTTTGGGGGCCGGTCGGGCTGGCGATCCTGATCGCAGTAGGGCGCGAAAATTTTCGTGCGATGCTAAGCGGTGCGGCCGCCATGGATCAGCATTTTCAAAGCACGGATCTACGTCACAATCTACCGGTTCTGTTGGGGCTTATTGGCATCTGGCACAGCAATATCTGCGGATATGCTACCCGTGCCATTCTGCCCTATGAACAGCGGCTGGCGCGCCTGCCGGCCTATCTGCAACAGCTCGACATGGAGAGCAACGGCAAGCGGGTCACGCTAGAGGGCGCTCCGGTTAGCCGGGCCTCTGGTCCTATTGTCTGGGGTGAGCCTGGCACCAATGGACAGCATGCCTTCTATCAGTTGCTACATCAGGGCACCCAAGTGGTGCCAGCCGAGTTCCTCATCGCTGCAGAGGGGCATGAGCCCAAACTGTCGCATCAACACGATCTTCTCAAGGCCAATTGCCTGGCCCAATCCGAGGCCCTGATGCGAGGACGCTCAACAGAGCAAGCGCGGGCGCTGGCGCAGAGCCGGGGCATTGCCGAAGGCGATCTGGGCCGCATGGCGGCGCATCTGACATTTCCGGGCAATCGCCCGTCGATCACATTAGCCTATCCACGCCTTACTCCCTTTGCCTTGGGGCAGATCATCGCGCTTTATGAGCATCGTGTTTTCACCGAAGGCGTGATCTGGGGCATCAACTCCTTTGATCAATGGGGGGTCGAGTTGGGGAAAGAACTCGCTGTTGATATGCTGCCGCTCCTGCAGGGCGCCAAGGACGCAAGCAAGGATGGTTCTACCCTTGGGCTCTTAGCCAAGTTGACAGCACCCAAACCCGCAATCTGAGCTGCGCCTCTCAGGGGCGCCAATCATAAATGGATCTGATATCACCATGGTTTCACGCGTCATTCCCGTCGACCCTTTTGATTTGGTGCTCTTTGGTGCCACTGGCGATCTGGCGCGGCGCAAGATTCTGCCGAGTTTGTTTCACCGCTTTCAAATCGCCCAGTTCTCCCCCCAAAGCCGCATCATCGGGACCTCGCGCAGCAAGCTGGATCAAGCTGGGTTTCAGGAATTTGTCGCCGAGGCAATCCGCGAGTTTGGTCAGGAAGGGGAGACCGGAGAAGAGGATATCGCCGCCTTTTTGAAGTTGCTCGACTATGTGCCAGTGGATGCCATGGGGGACACTGGCTGGCAGGAGTTAAGGGGCCATCTGCGCGAGGACGTGATCCGAGTGTTTTATCTCTCGGTTGGCCCGGGCTTATTTCCGGAGATTGCCAGTCGCCTCAGTTCGTGTGGCATCGCCACCCCCGAGAGCCGGATTGTGTTGGAGAAACCCTTTGGCCATGATCTGGCCTCGGCGCAGGCCCTGAATGCTGCGCTACGCGATCACTTTGACGAAAGCCAGATCTACCGCATCGATCACTACCTGGGCAAGGAAACCGTGCAGAACCTCATGGCGCTGCGCTTTGCCAACTCCCTGTTTGAGCCGTTGTGGAATTCCACCCATATCGACCACGTACAAATCACGGTCGCCGAAAGCATCGGCGTGTCCGGGCGCGGCGAATACTATGACCGTTCTGGTGCCATGCGGGATATGGTGCAGAACCATCTGATGCAGCTGCTCTGCCTGACTGCAATGGAGCCGCCTTCGCGGTTCACCCCCAATGCGGTGCGCGATGAAAAGGTCAAGGTGATCGAAGCGCTGGAGCCAGTCTTGCCGGGTGACTTGGCGCGCGGGCAGTATCGCGCCAATCCTGTCAGCTCTGAGCCGGACAGCTACCTAGATCACGCTGGGGATTCCAATAGTCGCACCGAGAGCTTTATTGCACTGAAGGTTCAGGTGGCCAACTGGCGCTGGGCCGGGACGCCGTTTTATCTGCGGACAGGTAAGTGTTTACGCGCCCGCGAAAGCGAAATTGCGGTCTATTTCCGCGACCCGCCGCACAATATTTTTGAAGGCGCAGATGGGGTGCACGGCAATGTGCTGGTGATCCGTCTGCAACCTGATGAAGGCATAATCTTGCGGACCACGATCAAGGATCCTGGCCCAGGTGGCATGCGCCTCACCGGGGCGAACCTGGACATGACCTTTGCTGACTCGCTGCCTGAAGCGGGACGGCCCCAGGATGCTTATGAACGGCTGATCATGGATGTCATTCGCGGCAATCAGACCCTGTTCATGCGCGGCGACGAGGTCGAAGCAGCCTGGGCCTGGGCTGACCCAATCATTGAGGGGTGGAGTCAGTCCGGCGCTGTTCCCCAACCTTATGACCGTGGGAGTTCCGGGCCAGAGGACTCTCTTTTGTTGATGCACCGCGACAATCGCCGTTGGCGCACGATTGGTGGCTGATGTGATCGGCCCCACCTCTCTTCCCTGTTCTTTGCTCGCTCCTGTCAGACACCCGAAAGGCCTCCAACATGCGACTAAATAAAACTCTCGCCGAGGTAACCGACCGGATCATTGCGCGCAGTGCCATAAGTCGAGGGGCATATCTGGATCGGATGACCGCTACCTCGAGGAAGGGGCCGGCGCGCGCGCACCTCAGCTGTTCCGGCCAGGCCCATGCCTATGCGGCAACAGGCGCAGATCAGGCGACACTGGCCGAGGCCAATGCTGGTCATTTGGGCATTGTTTCCGCCTACAACGATATGCTGTCAGCGCATCAGCCTTTTGAGACCTATCCGGCCTTGATCCGTGACGCCCTGCGGGCCGCCGGGGGTACAGCCCAGGTGGCCGGTGGCGTACCTGCCATGTGTGATGGGGTCACCCAGGGTGAGGCTGGAATGGAGCTGAGCCTGTTTTCCCGCGATACCATCGCGATGGCGACAGGCATCGCTTTGAGTCACAATGTCTTTGACGCAGCGGTTTATCTGGGGGTTTGTGACAAGATCGTACCGGGGCTGGTGATCGGGGCACAGGCCTTTGGCCATATTCCGGCGGTCTTTTTGCCGGCAGGCCCCATGACCAGCGGGCTGGCCAATGACGAGAAAGCGCAGATCCGCCAGAAATTTGCTGCCGGTGAGATTGGGCGCGATGAGTTATTGAAAGCAGAGATGGCGGCCTATCATGGTCCAGGCACCTGCACCTTTTACGGCACTGCCAATACCAATCAGATGTTGATGGAATTCATGGGGCTGCATCTGCCAGGCTCCAGCTTTGTCAATCCCGGCACCGCTCTGCGTGAGGCGCTGACGGTTGAGGGCGCCAAGCGAGCGCTGGCGCTATCTGCGCTGGGGAATGCTTATACGCCTGTTTGCCAGGTCCTCGATGAGAAGACCTACGCCAACGGTATTGTCGGGCTGATGGCCACGGGAGGCTCCACCAATCTCCTGATCCACCTCATCGCGATGGCGCGGGCTGGGGGTATCATTCTGGATTGGCAGGATTTTGCGGATCTGTCGGAAGTTGTGCCGCTTTTAGCGCGGGTCTATCCAAATGGATTGGCAGATGTGAATCATTTCCACGCGGCCGGAGGCTTGGGCTTTATGATTGGGGAGCTGCTCGAGGCGGGCTTCCTGCATGGAGACACCAAAACAGTGGTCGGAGCCGGACTGGAAAACTACGTCCAAGAACCGTTTCTGTCGGAAGAGGGGCTGACTTTCCGCCCTGGTCCAAAAGACAGCCTGAACGAGGCGATTGTGCGCCCAGCTACAGCGCCGTTTCAGGCGACCGGCGGGCTCAAGCGTTTGACGGGCTCCTTGGGGACGGCTGTGATCAAGGTCTCGGCGGTGGATGAGAAACATCATGTGATTGAGGCACCTGCGCGGGTGTTCCATGACCAAGAGGACGCCAAGGCGGCCTTTAAGGCCGGGGAGTTCACTGGCGATACGATTGTGGTTGTTCGTTTCCAGGGTCCCAAAGCCAACGGCATGCCGGAACTGCACAGCCTGACTCCAATGCTGGCAATCCTGCAGGGGCGCGGCCACAGGGTAGCGCTGGTCACGGATGGGCGTATGTCTGGGGCATCTGGCAAGGTCCCAGCGGCTATACACGTGGTCCCCGAGGCGTTGGATGGCGGTCCCATTGCCAAGGTGCGCGACGGTGATGTGATCCGGTTGGATGCCACAAGCGGTGCGCTGGAGATCCTGACAGAAGGGGTGCTGGAGCGCCCCTGCGCCAGCGCTGATCTCAGCGCCTGTCAGCAGGGTACCGGGCGCGAGATGTTTGGCATGTTCCGCCGTACGGTGACCTCAGCAGATACCGGCGCCACGGTTTTCGATCTGCCAACCGGGGACTAGCCTCCCTAGGTTTCCCACGGGGCCTTTTCTAACCGGTTCTTACGCCCTATCCCGGTCAGCTTTCTGGCGCGGGGGCAATTGTCTTACCCTCGGTGTGAGGCTTGACTTCGGTTGGGCTTATAGTGCCTGTTGGACCAATGCTGAATTGGTTCAGCGAGTCACAGGAGGCACAGATGCAGGGGTTTACCACAAGGCCAGAAATTCGCGGTTCCTTTGGGGTTGCAACCTCGACTCATTGGATTGCGTCTGCTGTGGGATTTGGCATTTTGGAGCGTGGCGGCAATGCCTTTGACGCGGCGGTTGCCGCTGGGCTTGTGCTGCAGGTCGTCGAGCCCCATCTGAACGGTCCTGCCGGTGATCTCCCAGCCATTTTTCATGTCGCTGAAACGGATAAGACAGAAGTCCTTGCGGCTCAGGGGCCTGCTCCGGTTGGGGCG
Source organism: uncultured Roseobacter sp. (assembly GCA_913054455.1). Classification (GTDB taxonomy): domain Bacteria; phylum Pseudomonadota; class Alphaproteobacteria; order Rhodobacterales; family Rhodobacteraceae; genus Pseudophaeobacter. Next base: position 3,244 of record CAJXIL010000053.1, on the reverse strand, counting down.
ACAATCGAACATTACCGAGCGCAGGGGTTGGAACTCATCCCTGGATCCGGCTTGTTGGCGACGGTTATTCCTGGTGCCTTTGATGGTTGGATGCTCCTGCTGCGTGATCATGGGAACCTTTCGCTGGCGCAGGTGATGGAACCGGCAATTTCTTATGCGCGCGACGGGCATCCTGTGTTGCCACGGGTCGCCCATACCATCGCGGGGCTCGCTGATTACTTTGCCAGTGAATGGCCCTCATCGGCGACGACTTGGTGCCCCGGCGGCGCAGCGCCTGCACCCAACAGCAATTTCAAGAACCCGGATCTTGCGCAGACTTACCAGCGGCTGGTGGATCTGGGCGAGGAAAACGCAGAGGATCGCGAGGGGCAGATTGATGCGGCTCGCAGTGCCTGGGCTGAGGGCTTTGTTGCTGAGGCGATCACGGAGTATTTGGAAACGGCGCGGGTGCACGATGTGTCTGAACAAAAGAACAGCGCCGTTCTGGCCGCTGCGGATCTTGCCCAGTGGCGTGCCGGTTATGAAGAGACGCTGAGATATGAGTATCATGGCTGGACCATGCACAAGACCAAGGCCTGGTCGCAGGGACCGGTGCTGTTGCAAAGCCTGGCGATCCTTAAACACTTTGACCTTGCCGCCATGGACCCACTGGGCGCGGAATTCACCCATGTGGTAATCGAGGCGATGAAGCTCGCCTATGCTGACCGGGAGGCCTATTACGGCGATCCGGATCACAGCGCAGTGCCGATGGATGTGCTATTGTCGGAGGGCTATAATGCTGCGCGCGCGGCTCTGATTACTGATCAGGCCTCGCTGCAGCAGCGCCCTGGGCGAGTGCCGGGGTTTGAACATCAGGCCGATGCCTATATTGCCCGGGCAGCGCAGGATTTTGGTGTCATTGATGCCGCGCCGCAGGAGCCGACCATGGCGCATCTGACGGAAAAGCGTGGCGATACCGTTCATTTGGATGTGATTGATCGCTGGGGCAACATGGTCTCAGCAACGCCATCAGGGGGCTGGTTGCAGTCCAGCCCCGTTGTCCCAGGGTTGGGTTTTCCATTGAACAGCCGCGCCCAGATGTTCTGGTTGCAGGAGGGCTTGCCTACTTCACTGGCGCCGGGGCGGCGACCGCGCACCACCCTAACGCCGAGCTTGGCGGAGAAAGACGGCACGCGGTTAGTCTTTGGTACTCCTGGCGGCGATCAACAGGATCAATGGCAATTGATCTGGTTCCTGCGCTTTGTGCACCACGGGTTCGACCTTCAGGCAGGCATGGACGCGCCTTTGTTCCATTCCATGCATTTCCAAGGCAGCTTTTATCCGCGCGCTGCCCTGCCGGGGGAAATGATGATTGAAGCCACTTACGGCGCGGCTGTGATCGCTGATTTGCGCCAGCGGGGCCATATCGTAACGGTTGCCGAAGATTGGAGCGTTGGGCGTTTGACCGCAGCCCTGCGCCATGCGGACGGAAGCCTGCAGGCGGCGGCGACGCCGCGGTTGATGCAGGCCTATGCGGTTGGCCGCTAGGGATACGAGCGAGCAGCCCGCGCAAACGAAATATCAATAGGCATAGGAAACACAAACATGTTTGAAACCGAGACCCTTTTGACCTTGGCAGCTGTTGCTGCCGGTTCGGGCATCGCGGGGGGCATATTGGCCGGTTTGTTGGGGGTTGGCGGTGGCATTGTCATCGTGCCCGCGCTCTATTTGGCGCTGTCCCTCACCGGGATGGACAGCGCGCTCACCATGCAGGTGGCCGTTGGCACGTCGCTGGCGACAATTGTGTTTACCTCTTTGTCATCGGGCTACGGCCATTACCGCAAAGGCGCCATTGACATAGGGCTGCTTAAGCTCTGGGCCCCTTCGATCCTGGTTGGGGTGGTGATTGGCAGCATTCTGGGCGGGGTGGTCTCTGGCAAGGTGCTCATCGCGGTTTTTGCAACCGTCGCGGCTATCGTGGCCTTGGATATGATCTTGCGTAAGGGTGGCGGCGATTCTACGCCGCGTAGCTTTGCCAAACCTGTCTGGGCAGCCCTGGGCGTAGTGGCGGGGGCGATTTCGGCGATGATGGGCATCGGCGGCGGAACCGTTTGCGTGCCGCTTTTGAATTTCCTTGGCTATGATATCCGTAAGGCCGTTGGCACCTCTGCCGCTATTGGCTTTGTCATTGGCCTGCCCGGAGCGCTAATCTACATGGGAACCGGTTTTGGCGCCGAAGGCTTGCCGCCGTTTTCCTTTGGCTATGTGAATCTCTTCCTAGCGGCGGTGATCATTCCACTAAGCACTAGTTTTGCGCGGGTTGGTGTGAAACTGGCCCATAGCATCCCGCGGCGGGCTCTCCGCCTGGCCTTTGGGTTCTTCTTGATGCTCACCTCCCTGCGTATGTTTAAAGATCTTTTAGGGCTGTAAGCGCCAATGACCGATCGTAGCCTCTTTGCTAACGGCATGGATAGCTCTGCCCCCCTGCCGCAAGAACGGCTCGCGGCGCGGCTGCGAGAGGACATTGCGAAGGGAGCGGTGCTGCGTGGCGATCGGCTGTTGCCGGAGCGAGAGTTGGCACAGCATTTTGGTGTCAGTCGCGCCCGGCTGCGTCAGGCCTTGGACCAGCTTGAGCGAGAGGGGGCGCTGTTTCGGCGCAGGGGCCAGGGCACTTTTGTACAGCCGCCGCCAGCAACAGACGCAACCCGGCTCAAAAGCCTGGCACAACGGGTCAGCGCCCAACATGTGATGGAGGTGCGTTTGCAGATTGAGCCGGCGCTGGCAGGGCTCGCTGCCCTGCGTGCCGATGCCCCCGCGCGAAAGGTCCTTGCCCAGGCAACCCTGGCAACGCTGGAAGCAGTTGATCAGAAGTCCTATGATGCTGCGGATGATGTCTTTCATTACAAAATTGCAGAGATGGCACAGAACCCGCTGTTTCTGACTGTTTATGAGGCTATCAGATCGGTGCGCGCTCAGGCCAGTTGGGCTCGTACGCGGGCCGCGATCTACTCGCCTGAGGTGACTGCGGTCTTGGGGCAGCAACACCAGGCGCTTGCAGAGGCCATTCTGAGAGGCGATAGCCCTGCGGCTTCGCAGGCAATGCAGGACCATCTACGCTGCGTCGCTGACACGCTGCTGCAAAACCAAGGCCAATAGAGCCTTACAGAGCTGCGACGCATTGCGCTATTCTTCGATGCGCCCCCTATTATCGGAACGTCTGATCAACGCCTCGGCCTCGCCGTTTCGGTCTGATTTCGACGTGGAG
>CAJXIL010000052.1 GCA_913054455.1 uncultured Roseobacter sp. | reverse complement strand
CGAAACCATCCAGACATTTGGCGACGCAGTGAAGTTCATCACCGAAGCTTCCTAAGTCTCCATCACAGCAATGTGATCGTCGAAACGGCGCTTTCCACAAGGGAAGCGCCGTTTTGCGTCTCCCGGCCCCGGTTGTTCTGCCGCAGGCTCAACCCATGCTGCATCGATATGTGCTATCATGCAGAGGTTGAGCAAGTAGGAGGAACTTCGGGATGCAGATTTATCCAACAATGGAATTGCTAGACGGGCACTGTGTTACCCTGGAAAAGGGGCGTCTGGATGACCCCCTTGTTTGGCATGTGGACCCGATTGCAAAGGCGAGAGAGTTTGCCGCCTCTGGCGCGGAATGGATGCATCTGACCGATTTCAATGCCGTCCAAGGCGACGACAGCAACCAAGATCTGGTTAAGGAAATCATCCGGACAGCCGGTATCCCGGTTCAGTTGGGCGGTGGCATGCGCAGCCGCGAGAGCGTTGAAGCCTGGATTGACCAGGGGGCGGGCCGTGTCGTGGTGGGAACTCTGGCGGCATTGGACCCCACTTTGGTCTCTGAGTTGGCCAAACAGCATCCCGACCAAATAGTCCTGGCGGTGGATGTCTGGCAAGGACAGGTCATGACCGAAGGCTGGCGAAAAGCAGGAGCCTTTGACCCAGAAACTTTTGTTTCCGCCTTTGGAACCGCCCCCTTTGCAGGAATCATCGTCACCGATATCGACAGCGATATGTCTGATCTTGATGCGCAGTTGGGTTTGATCTCGGGTCTGGCAGCGGTGGCGCATGCCCCGGTGATCGCAAGCGGTGTTGTGCGCAGCGCCGATGACATCTCACGCCTGAAATACATCAACAACATTGCTGGCACATTGGTTGGGCGGGCACTGTTCCGCAAAACCTTGACCCTAGAAGAGGCATTGGAGGTCGCCCAGCCTCAACCCGAACAAGTCGCTGAATTCATTTGATCTAAACCAGCACAGCCCCTTACCGGGCAGGTGGCTGGCCATATCTTTCCTCCGCGGGGCTGACGGAGCGGGGCTTTTTTTGGTTGGGGGCGGAGGTGATGCTGCCCTCAACCGCGTTGGAGGCGCGCGTTGCCGTTCCTCGGTTGTTCTTATGTGGCGAAGATCGACCTGTTTTGAGAACTCCTCCCAAAGCGTTCTACTGGCGCACTTGCACCTCTTGGGCATTACAAGCTATCTGGGTGAGCGAATTGCCGAGGCAGAGGAGAGCAAGGAATGCGTCGAGTCGTTGTAACCGGATTAGGATTGGTGACACCACTGGCAACCGGAGTCGAAGAGTCCTGGTCAAGCCTTCTGGACGGCCAATCTGGCGCCGGACCTATCACGCTGTTTGACGCAGAGGCCAGCGGTGTGGCAACCACCTATGCCTGCGAAGTTCCGCGTGGGGACGGTTCAGACGGCACCTTTAATCCCGATGATTGGGTGATCAAGAAAGATCAGAAAAAGATCGATGACTTTATCCTCTATGGCATCGCCGCCGCCGAAATGGCCGTGCGGGATGCGGAGTGGACTCCAGAAGACACCGAAAGCCTGGAACGCACTGGGGTGATGATCGGCTCTGGCATTGGTGGACTCAGCTCGATCGCGGATACGGCCGTAATGATCAAGGAAAAGGGCCCGCGCCGGGTGTCCCCCTTCTTTATCCCCGGTGCGCTGATCAATTTGATCTCTGGTCAGGTTTCAATCCGCTTTGGCTTCAAAGGTCCCAATCACTCGGTTGTGACGGCCTGCTCTACTGGGGCCCATGCCATTGGCGATGCGGCCCGGCTCATCAAATCCGGTGATGCCGACGTGATGATTGCAGGCGGAGCCGAAGCGGCGATCTGTGAGATTGGCATTGCCGGCTTTAACGCCTGTAAGGCGCTGTCGACCAAACGGGCGGATGACCCCAAATCTGCCTCGCGCCCTTATGATTCCGATCGTGACGGGTTTGTCATGGGTGAAGGCGCTGGGGTTGTGGTGCTTGAAGACTATGAACACGCCAAGGCGCGCGGCGCCAAAATCTATGCTGAGGTTCTGGGCTATGGGCTGTCTGGCGATGCCTATCACATTACGGCCCCGTCCGAGACAGGCGAGGGCGGCGAGCGCTCCATGCGCGCAGCGCTGAAAAATGCGGGTCTTGAGCCCAAGGACGTTGATTACATCAATGCCCATGGCACCTCTACTATGGCTGACACGATTGAACTCGGCGCCGTAGAGCGGATGCTGGGGGATCACGCGGGCAATGTCACTATGTCCTCGACCAAATCCTCCACCGGCCACCTCTTGGGCGCGGCTGGTGCAATCGAGGCGATCTTCTCGATTCTCGCCATCCGGGATCAGGTTGCCCCGCCGACTATCAATCTGGACAACCAAGCGGTTGAAACCCCCATCGACTTGGCCCCAAACACCAAGCGCGCGCGCAAGATTGACGTAGCTCTGTCCAATTCCTTTGGCTTTGGCGGTACTAATGCCTCTGTTGTCTTCGGGAAGCCCAAATAAATGTGGCGTAGCCTGGCCTCAAATATGCTGACCGTTCTGGTGGTGCTGCTATTCCTCTTGGGTGGTCTCATCCTCTGGGGGAAGTCGGAGTATACCAGCCAAGGCCCCTTGGAGACAGCAATCTGTCTTCAGGTGCGCCCTGGATCAAACATGACACGGGTAAGTGACGAGCTGGAACGTCAAGGGGCGGTTGCCTCTGGCATGATGTTCCGGCTCAGTGCAAAGTACACGGAAAAGTCTAGCCAGCTTAAGGCCGGTAGTTTTCTTGTGCGCCCTGGCACCTCCATGGAGAGCATTCTCGATCAAATCACCCAGGGTGGCGCCAGTACTTGCGGCACAGAAGTGGTTTACCGCGTTGGCGTCACCCGGCTGCGGGCCGAAGTGCGGGAGCTGGATCCCGCCTCGGGAAAATTTGTTGAGCGGGCTGAGTTTGAGCTGGGCATTGATGAGGCACCAGAGATCTTTACCGAGCTGAAATCTGCTGCAGATACCCGCTTCCGTGTTGCGCTTGCGGAGGGTGTGACGAGTTGGCAGGTGATGAATGCGCTGCAAAACATCGACATCCTATCCGGTGAGCCCGGTGAACGCCCGGCAGAGGGCATGTTGGCGCCTGACAGCTACGAGATCGTCTCTGGCCAGCCCCGTGCCGAGATCCTTGCGCGGATGCAGCAGCGGCAGGAATTGCTGATTGCTGCAGCCTGGGAAAACCGTAGCGAAGATGCCGCTGTCCAAAGCCCTGAGGAGATGCTGGTCCTGGCCTCAATTATTGAGAAAGAGACTGGCGTTGCCCGTGAACGTGGCCAAGTGGCGAGCGTCTTTACCAATCGACTGAACCGCGGCATGCGTCTGCAAACTGATCCGACCGTGATCTATGGCGTCACCAAAGGGGAAGGAGTGCTGGGTCGAGGCCTGCGTCAAAGCGAGCTGCGCAAGGTAACGCCTTGGAATACCTATGTGATTGAGGGGCTGCCGCCCACCCCCATCGCCAATCCTGGTCAGGCGAGCCTCTTGGCTGCGGTCAACCCGGATGAGACCGATTTCCTGTTCTTTGTGGCGGATGGCACTGGTGGCCATGCCTTTGCTGAAACGCTACAGCAGCACAATAGCAACGTTGCCAAATGGCGCGCGATCGAGGCGGAGCGCAACAACAACTAAATGCGTTTCTTTTCAACAGCGCCATGAGATTTGAACCCGCCCCAGTCGTATGACGGGGGCGGGTTTTTGCTGTCATGCCCCTGCAAAAACTGTGTTCACCATGCCGGGTGGTTAAGCTTTCCTTTTATTCTCGGACGCTTGGCAACTCTGGTTCATTTGACTTTATAGCGCGCCGTGGCCTAATTTGCCTCGCAGCTGGAAAAGATCGTGGGTGAACGTTCTGACCGCTGAACCGGAGGTTCAGCGCCAGCTTTTCATCCTCTCAGTCTTTTGTCGCACCGGGGGCCCTTTGAATGAAAGGCCCATGCTCAGATGTCACAGACCGAGCCGACCCATCAAAACCAAAACACGCAGGATCTGTTTCGTTCGCTGTCGCGATCTATCCAACGTCTGCGTCAGGAGGCTGAAGACCTCCAGCAACAGCTTGCCGTATCCGGGGAGGAGGCTCTGAATGGGTCACTTCCGCGGATCGCCAAACTTGAGGGGCTCATCAGAGACTGCCAGAAAGTGGAGAAAACCCTTGTCGAACACACACCACAGGGCCTCGAAGATCAACAAGGTCGGGACCTCGCCGCAGCCCGAGCTGAAATCAGCAGCCGCCTGGATCGCTTGCGCGCCGCCACTGCTGCAGAGAACGCTGATCAACGGGTTAAGTGACAATGCCACCCTGTGTTTGCCCTATTTGTTTGAATTCTGGGCGCACGCGCACCAATTGCCACCGCCTGGAGTTTGGCGCACCTGGGTCATCCTGGGCGGACGCGGTGCTGGCAAAACTCGTGCAGGTGCGGAATGGATCCGCACACAGGTCGAAGGGGCCACACCACTTGCTCCTGGGCGGGGACGGCGGCTGGCGCTGATTGGCGAAACCTATGATCAGGTGCGCGATGTTATGATCCAGGGCGATAGCGGCATTCTGGCCTGTTCGCCCCCAGACCGCAGGCCACAATGGAAAGCAGGTGAACGGAAACTTATCTGGGCCAATGGTGCCATGGCGCAGGCCTTTTCTGCGCATGATCCAGAGGCACTGCGAGGGCCGCAGTTTGATACCGCCTGGGTGGATGAACTGGCCAAATGGCGGCGCGCGCGTGAGGCCTGGGATATGCTACAGTTCTCGCTGCGGCTGGGGGATGATCCGCGCATTTGTGTGACCACAACGCCGCGCAATGTGTCCGTGCTACGCCAGTTACTGGACACACCTTCAACGGTTCAGAGCCACGCGGCAACCGAGGCCAACCGAGCCAATTTGGCACCTTCGTTCTTGAGCGAAGTCCGCGCCCGCTATGCGGGGTCACGGCTGGGGCGTCAGGAACTGGACGGTGTTTTGTTGAGCGATGTTGAGGGGGCCATTTGGCGGGCCGCTCAATTGGCTGACCTGCAGGTAGCAGCTGCCCCGGCGCTGGATCGGATTGTAGTGGCTGTGGACCCGGCTGTGAGCGCGGGCAAGTCTTCGGATGCCTGTGGGATCATTGTTGCAGGGGCCTGTCTGCAGGGGCCAGTGCAAAACTGGCGGGCCTATGTCTTGGCAGATCGCACCGTTCAGGGAGTTGGACCGCTGGCCTGGGCCAAGGCAGTGATCGCAGCGCATCAGGAGTTTGCAGCGGATCGGGTGGTGGCCGAGGTAAACCAGGGGGGCGCATTGGTTGAGAACCTGTTGCGCCAGATTGACCCATTGGTGGGTTTTCAGCCGGTTCACGCCAGCCGCGGGAAGGTGGTGCGCGCAGAACCTGTTGCCGCACTTTATGAGCAGCGCCGGGTGTATCATCTGCCAGGCCTGGCGGAGCTGGAAGAGCAGATGTGCCAGATGTCGCAACAAGGGTTTCAGGGGCAGGGCTCTCCGGACCGGGTTGATGCATTGGTTTGGGCGCTGCATCAGCTTCTTCTGGACCCAAGCCTGTACAAAGCTCTTCCAAGGGCTCGAATGGTCTAGGGAGACGGGTCGATGCAACATCTCGTGCAGAGGTAAATTTGTTTAAATACAGTATTTTAGTTTCTGCGTTTCGCTAGGGTGGCACGCTGGGCTTCGCGGATCTTTAGGTCTCCAGGTCATATCTTTTCTCCAGCAAAGGGCGCGATGCCCGAAGGATTGATCAAAGGAGCGGCCCATGAGGTTTGACCTACCTTGGCGCAAGACACAGCCCAGCGAGCCTATGGCAGTTCCGGCTAGAGCAACGCAGACCAAGGCCAGTGCGGCCGCACGCGGTATTGCCTGTCAGGGCGGCGGGGCAATCCCTCTCAGTGCAAGAGATAGCAACTCTCTGACGCGCCTGGGTTACCAGGGCAACCCTGTTGGCTTTCGCGCTGTGCGCATGGTGATTGAGGCCGCAGCAGCCCTGCCGTTGGTGGTTCAGGACGCCGCACAGCGCTATGAGACCCACCCGTTGCTTTCGCTTATCACCCGTCCCAACGCGGCGCAGACCCGACAGGATTTTTTCGAGACCCTGTTTGGTCACTTGATGCTCTCCGGAAACGCCTATGTGGAGGCCGTGAGCGAAGGAGAGAACTGGCCTGCGGAGCTGCACCTGCTGCGCCCCGATCGCATGTCGATTGTACCTGGCCCAGATGGGTGGCCACAGGCCTATGACTATTCCGTGGCTGGGCGCAAACATCGGTTTGCCTGCGACGGCGGGCGTACAGCGGTACTGCACCTGAAGAACTTCCACCCCCAGGATGATCACTATGGGCTTGCGCCGCTTCAGGCCGCGGCGCTCTCTTTGGATGTGCACTCTGCGGCTTCTCAATGGTCCAAGGGGCTACTGGACAATGCAGCGCGACCCTCTGGGGCATTGGTTTGGGCAGGCGGTGATGGTCAGGGAACCTTGTCAGATGACCAGTTTCGTCGGTTGAGTGACGAGGTGGAGGCCAATTTTCAAGGCGCGCGTAACGCTGGGCGGCCGATGGTTCTAGAAGGCGGGCTGGACTGGAAACCCATGGGGTTTTCCCCATCTGATATGGAGTTCCACAAGACCAAGGAAGCCGCCGCCCGCGAGATTGCCCTGGCCTTGGGGGTGCCGCCCATGCTCTTGGGCCTTCCCGGAGATACCGCCTATTCAAACTATCAAGAGGCCAACCGGGCCTTTTATCGCCTGACCGTGGTGCCTTTGGTAACCCGGATCGCTGCGGGCTTGTCGGATTGGCTCTCTGGGTATGGCGGTGAGGTCATTGAGCTCAAGCCAGATCTTGATCAGGTTTCAGCCCTGTCAGAAGAGCGAGAACGCCAGTGGCGACGGGTCGCGGCGGCCGATTTCCTGAGCCAGGCGGAGAAACGCAAATTGCTTGGACTGCCGCCATTGCCCGAGGGGAAGGTGGATGGCTGAGTTCCCAATGCCTCCCTTTGACTGCGCGCCCGGGCTGCGGCTTTCGGCCCATGAGAAAGTCATTCAGGTCCAGCTGCAATCCCTGGAGCGTCGGCAACAGCAGTTGGAGCAGCTTCTGGAGCGGCTAGAGCGACGGCTTTGGCTGACTGTGTATGGCGTTGCCGCAGTGATACTGATGCGCGCCTTCCAGTCTCTGGTGGCGATGAGTTGACATATTTTCAATCTGTTAAGTGAGGTTTTTCATGAAGATTGAGGCAGGATTTGAACATAAATTCTCCCGCTTTGGAGAGATGCTGACGGTTCAAGATGACAACGTCATTCAGGGCTATGCCAGCCTGTTTGGAGAGGCGGATCAAGGCGGCGACATTGTCGCTGCGGGGGCCTATGGCGCCTCGCTGAAACAGCTCGCTATGACGGGGTGCCGGGTTAAGATGCTCTGGCAACACGATCCGGCACAGCCCATTGGAGTCTGGGAAGAGCTGCGCGAAGACAGCCGTGGGCTCTGGGTCAAGGGCCGCCTGTTGACGGAGATCTCTCGCGGGGCCGAGGCTGCTGCGCTGATTGCAGCCGGAGCCATCGAAGGTCTGTCGATTGGCTACCGGACCAAGCGGGCCCGCAAGGAGCAGGATGGCCGCCGCATCCTCACCGAGGTCGAGCTCTGGGAGGTGTCCTTGGTGACGTTTCCGATGCTGCCTTCAGCCCGCGTCATGGGCCAAAAGGCCGAGGCAGAGGACCGGGAACTGCGGCAACTAGTGTCTGATCTGCGCCGCGCCAGCCGCGATTTGGGCCGACTTACCCTTTCCCCTTCGATGACCAGAACAGGACAGAAACATGACTAAGCGGGATACCCCGGCCATGGCCGTGCAGGCAGCCCCTTTGATGCAGGATGTAACCCAGGCGATGTCGGGGTTTCTGCGGGAGTTCAAAGGGTTTCAGGACGTTGTAAAAGTTAAGTTCAAACAGACGGAAGAGCGAATGACCATGCTGGATCGAAAGACAAACCGCGCGGGACGCCCGCATCTTGCAGCCGCCAGCGCAGCTGAGGCGCCTCATCAGAAGGCCTTTTGCGGTTACATCCGCACCGGAGATGATACTGCCCTGCGCGGGCTACTGCCCGAAAGCAAGGCCCTGTCGACGACGGTCAATAGTGATGGCGGCTATCTGGTTGATCCGCAGACCTCTGAGACCGTGAATTCGGTGCTGCACTCCACCGCGTCCATCCGTGCCGTCGCTACTGTGGTCAGCGTTGAAGCGACCTCCTACGACGTGTTGATTGATCATAGTGATACCGGCGCGGGCTGGGCGACCGAAACGGATCCCACCGTGGAAAGTGGCACGCCAGTGATCGATCGGATCACCATCGCGCTCCATGAGCTCAGTGCCCTGCCAAAGGCGTCGCAACGCCTGCTGGACGATAGTGCTTTTGATATCGAGGGCTGGTTAGCAGGGCGGATCGCCGACAAGTTTTCCCGTGCCGAAGCTGCGGCCTTTTTGAACGGGGATGGTGTGGATAAGCCCACGGGTATCTTGACCCATCCTACGGCGGAAAATGACGCTTGGAGCTGGGGCAGCCTTGGCTACATTGCCTCAGGGGATGATGGCGGCATTGGCGACGGCGATGCGATCATTGATCTTGTCTACGCCCTTGGGGCGCAATATCGCGCCAACGCCAGTTTTGTGATGAATTCCAAAACCGCGGGTCTGGTGCGTAAGCTCAAGGACGCGGACGGTCGTTTCTTGTGGTCCGATGGCCTGGCAGCTGGTGAGCCCGCCCGCCTGCTGGGTTATCCGGTCTTGATTGCCGAGGATATGCCCGATGCGGCATCAGATAGCCTGTCCTTGGCTTTCGGCGACTTTGCCGCTGGGTATACCATTGCGGAACGTCCGGATCTGCGGGTTCTGCGCGACCCCTTCAGCGCCAAACCCCATGTGCTGTTTTACGCCACCAAGCGGGTGGGTGGCGATGTCAGCGATTTTGCTGCCATCAAACTGCTGAAATTCGGCCTGAGCTAAGGCTTTGGCTGAATAGGGAACCGGCAGCCCGGTTCCCTGGCGGGTACGCATTCTCTGGTTTTCTGTCGTCTAGCTGCTCCCCCTCCGTCCGAGCGGCAGAGAGCCTTGCGTGCCCGCTGAACCAGATTGGGACGTTTCGGGGATCAGAGCCTGCGGAGTTGATGATGATGTTGAGCGAAGTGACACCCGTGCCGGATTCGGCCCTGCCACTGGAGGCCTTCAAGGCACACCTGCGACTGGGGAGCGGCTTTGGCGAAGACGATCTGCAGGACAGTGTTTTGACCGGATTCTTGCGGGCCTCTCTTGCCGCCATAGAAAACCGAACCAGCAAGGCTCTGTTGCAACGGGATTTCCTTTGGGTTGTCACCGGCTGGCAGCGCATGGATTCTGCTCCTGTACCGATTGCGCCAACGGTCAGCCTGACCTCTATCACTCTGATTGACGCCGATGGAGATGCCACAGCCCTGGCTCTTGATGGGTTTTGGGTTGAACCAGACGGTCAGCAGCCCCGCCTTCATCCCCGTGGCCTCGGCCTCCCTGTGCTGCGAAGGGGCGCCCAGCTGGAGATCACATTGACTGCGGGTTTTGCTGCCGCTTGGCAGGGATTGCCCCATGACTTGGCTCAGGCCGTTTTGATGCTTGCTGCCCATTATTATGAATACCGCGATGATACCGGCCTGCATGGGGGCTGCATGCCCTTTGGCGTTGTCAGCTTGATTGAGCGCTACCGCATATTTCGGTTGTCGACCGGAGACACGCCATGAGCAGGGGCGAGGAGCCGCATACTCGGCGGCGGCTGGTGCTGGAAGATCCGCAGCGGATCAGCGATGGGGCAGGCGGCTACAGTGAGAGCTGGGCGCCTTTGGGGGTGATCTGGGGCGCGCTTAAATCGCAAACTGGCCGAACTGCGGGGCAGGACGGCGGCAGCCTCTCCTTGCAACGCTACAAGATTTCCCTGCGCGCCACACCTCAGGGCAGCCGGTCACGACCACGCCCTGGCCAGCGGTTTCGGCAGGGTCAGCGCTTGTTCCGTATCGAAGCGGTTAGTGAGTCAGACCCCGCCGGTCGCTACCTCACCTGTCAATGTATTGAGGAGGTCGCCCCATGACCTATGCGCTTGCAGCGCCCCTGCAGCAATCCGTGTTTCAACACCTCGCAGCTGATGCGGCAGTGACGGCGGCCCTGGGCAGTGATCTGTTCGACGCGATGCCAACCGGTTCCTTGCCGCAGATTTACGGAGTTCTTGGCGCAGAGGAGGTTCTGGATCGTTCGGATATCAGTGGCGCCGGCGCGCGCCATCGCTTTACTGTCAGTGTCTTTACCAGCAGTGCAGGATTCGCCGCCGCTAAGGAGGCTGCGGCTGCCATATGTGACGCGCTTGTAGATGCGCCGCTGAGCCTGAGTCGGGGCCGTCTGGTGGGGATCTGGTTCGAACGGGCCAGCGCCCAGCGCCTGGACGACGGTGGTCGCAGCATCACCCTGATGTTCGCTGCACGGGTGGACGATGACTGAACCATAGGTTTCAGACGTCACTTAGGAAAACCAACCAACACACTCAAAAGTTTAGAAAGGGGGCGCTTTCATGGCTACCCAGAATGGTAAGGATCTGTTGATCAAGGTGGATATGACTGGAGATGGGCAGTTCGAAACACTGGCAGGTCTGCGGGCGACGCGGATCAGTTTTAACGCCGAGAGCGTAGATGTGACCAGTCTCGAAAGCCAAGGCGGTTGGCGGGAACTGCTTGCGGGGGCTGGGGTGCGCTCGGCTTCGATATCCGGGTCAGGAGTGTTTCGCGATGAAACCACGGATGAGCGGGCTCGCCAGTTGTTCTTTGATGGGGTGACACCGGACTGCCAAGTTGTGGTGCCTGACTTTGGCATCATCGAGGGGCCGTTTCAGGTCACTGCGCTGGACTATGCTGGAAGCCACAATGGTGAGGCCACTTATGAGCTCACTTTGGCCAGTGCCGGTGCGCTCAGCTTTACGGCGGTTTGATACATGGCTGCGCAGACAGAGAACCCCTGGAGGGGCGAGGTGACCTTGACTGTAAATGACAGGCCGTTGGTGCTGCGTCTCAGTCTTGGCGCTCTGGCGCGGTTGGAAGGCCAGCTGGGCGAGGACACTCTGGTGGCACTGGTGCAGCGGTTCGAAACCGGACGTTTTTCGGCGAAGGACATTCTAGCTTTGCTGGCGGCGGGGCTGGAGGGGGGCGGAAATGATCTGGAAAATTTGGATCTGGGAAAAGCCGAGATCGCCGGCGGCACGCTTGAGGCGGCGCGGGTCGCCGCGCAGCTTTTGGCCCGCAGCTTTTCCCTGCCGACCGAAACGACCCAGCTCTCAGAAGGTGCCACCGAATGAGCGGGTTGGATTGGCCTGGGCTGATGCGGGCAGGCATGACCGGGCTTCAGATACGCCCTGAGGTGTTCTGGGATCTTACCCCGATGGAGCTGCAATTGCTGCTCGGACCTGCCCTGCAGACGCCCAGCCTGGATCGCAGCGGGTTAGAGGCCTTGATGCGCCGCTTCCCTGACCAGATGGAGCCTGACCTTGGACTTGGGTGATTGTTCTTGTGGGTCCAGTTTTTCTGGCCCTGACCCACAGGTGGTCAGGCCTTTTCACAAAGGATCGTATCATGGCTGATACACGTGACATTGCCGCTTTGGAACTGCAAAGCGGGGCGCTTGGCGACACGTTGGGCGATGCCGCAGGGATGGCCGCCAGTTTTGAATCAGAACTGCGCCGGGTGCGCGATGCATTTGAGGCTACCGGAAAAGATGTGGAGACTCTGGAAAGGGGGCTGTCGCGAGGTTTGCGGCGCTCTTTTGAGCAGGTGGTCTTTGATGGGGATAGTCTCTCTTCAGCGTTGGATGGTTTGGCACGCTCGCTGATGAAAACAACCTATAACGCCGCCATGCGCCCCATCACCGATCAAGTGGGGGGAGTGATTTCCAGCGGGGTTGGGGATCTGATCAGCGGGATTTTACCCTTTGCGGATGGGTCTGCATTTTCTCAGGGCCGGGTGGTGCCCTTTGCGCGCGGCGGTGTTGTCAGCGGTCCCACCAGTTTTCCCATGCGCGGCGGAACTGGGCTGATGGGGGAGGCAGGCCCGGAGGCCATTCTGCCCTTGAGCCGCAGCTCGGACGGCAGCCTGGGGGTGCGCTCGCAGGGGGGCAGCGGCACCACAGTAGTGATGAATGTCAGCACCCCTGATGTTCAGAGCTTTGAGCGCAGCCGGGGCCAGATTGCCGCCCAGCTGTCGCGGGCGCTAAGCCGTGGCAATCGCAATCGTTAGGAGGGCCTGCGCCCATGAGTTTCCATGAAATCAGATTTCCGGCCTCACTCAGTTTTGGATCTGTCGGTGGGCCAGAACGGCGTACGGATGTGGTGACCCTGGCCAATGGCTTTGAGGAGCGCAACACCCCCTGGGCGCATTCGCGCCGCCGCTATGATGCTGGGTTGGGGCTGCGTTCGCTGGATGATATAGAGGCGCTGATAGCCTTCTTTGAGGCCCGTCAGGGGCAGATCTTTGGCTTTCGCTGGAAGGATTGGTCTGACTACAAATCTGCCCGCCCCACAGCAGAGGTGGATTTTCGTGATCAGGTCATTGGGTTGGGGAACGGGGTGCAGACTGAATTTCAGCTGCTGAAAAACTACCGTTCAGGAGAGAGCATCTATCCAAGGCCCATTGCCAAGCCCCTTGGCGGGACTGTGCGCCTGGGATTGGGGCAGGAAGAGATCAAGGAAGACATCGATTTCACGCTGGATAAGACCACTGGCCAGGTCGTGCTGAGCCACCCGCCCGAAGACGGGATCGAAGTGGTGGCTGGGTTTGAATTTGATGTGCCTGTCCGGTTTGATACCGATCGGATCCTGACCAGCGTGGCCTCTTTTCAGGCTGGGGATGTGCCCAATGTGCCGGTGGTAGAGGTGCGTGTCTGATGGAGCAAGCAGCTCAGGGACTATGGGCCCATGCACGCACTGGTGTCACCACTCTGGCACGCTGTTGGGGGCTAACACGCCGCGACGGAACCCAGCATGGCTTTACCGATCATGATCTGGATCTGTCCTTTGAGGGCTGGCATTTCGCAGCTGGGTCTGGGCTCAGTGCGCGGGCGCTGTTGCAGACAACAGGGCTTTCGGTTGACAATTCCTCGGCTCAGGGGGCGCTGAGTGATGCCGCCCTGACAGAGGCGGATATTCTGGCCGGGCGATTTGACGGGGCAGATCTGAGCTGCTGGCTGGTGAACTGGCAAAACTCAGATGAACGCTGGCTGCAATTTCGCGGCTATCTTGGGGAGCTGCATCGGGCGGGCGGCGCCTTTGAGGCCGAGCTGCGCGGTCTTACCGAAGCGCTGAACCAGCCCCTAGGACGGATCTATCAGAAACCCTGTACGGCGGTATTGGGCGATGGCAATTGCCGCTTTGATATGGACACCCCGGGCTATGCCTTTGAAGGCGCAGTGGAGACAGTGACGGAAGAGGGCGCGTATCAGTGGAACAGCCTGGATGGGTTTGAACAGGCCTGGTTCACTGCTGGTCGGCTCACGGTGCTTAGCGGCGCGGCTGCAGGGCTTTGGGGCAGCATAAAGCGCGATCAGTACCTGGTCGACGCGCGCCGTATCACCCTGTGGGAACCCCTGCGCGGTGGGCTGCGGCAAGGCGATCTAATACGCCTAGAGCCGGGGTGCGACAAATCCATGCAGAGCTGTCGGCTGAAGTTCAACAATCTGATCAACTATCAGGGCTTTCCCGACATCCCCGGAGAAGACTGGGTCATGGCGGTGCCAAAGGCAACGGGACGTTTGACTGGGGGAAGCCGCCGATGAACGGACCTAAGAGGCCGGTAAGAAAGTTCCCTTTGAGGGAGCCCAACCATCCGGTGGTCACGGAGGCGCGGCTATGGATCGGGACGCCCTACTTGCATCAGGCAAGCTGCCGAGATGGGGGTTGTGATTGCTTGGGATTGATCCGTGGGATCTGGCGCGCGCTTTTCACCTGTGAGCCTGAAGCGCCACCAGCCTATTCGATGGATTGGTCTGAACCTCAAAAAGAAGAGCAGCTCTGGCAGGCGGCGCGGGCTCATCTTGTGGCCAAGCCCCTAGAAACGGAGGCGTTGGGGGATGTGCTTCTGTTTCGCATGCGGGCTGGAGCAGTGGCGAAACATCTGGGGGTGCAGTCCCAGCTTAGCCTTGAGAATGGGGCGCGGGGCGCGAGTTTTATTCATGCCTATAGCGGTCACGGCGTGGTGGAAAGCGCTCTGACCGCTCCCTGGCGACGCCGCATTGTGGCGCGGTTTTCCTTTCCTGAGGAGCAGATCTGATGGCAACAATTGTGCTTTCCGCGGCGGGTGCCGCGATTGGCGGTTCGATTGGCGGTACCGTGGCCGGGCTGTCCAGCGTTGCCATAGGGCGTGCCATTGGTGCCACCCTGGGGCGGGCAATTGATGATCGGCTTTTGGGCACGGGATCTGACGCGATAGAGACCGGGCGGGTGGATCGGTTCCGCCTGACAGAGGCCGGGCAGGGCGCGCCGATCCCGCAGATCTATGGTCGTACCCGCATCGGTGGCCAGGTGATTTGGGCCAGTGAATTTGCTGAGAGCACCACTGTGAGCGGGGGCGGAAAAGGGGCCCCTAGCCAGCCTCAGACCACCAGCTATAGTTATTCGGTCTCGCTGGCGATTGCCCTGTGTCAGGGCGAGATTGCCTCGGTGCCACGTATCTGGGCGGACGGGGAAGAGGTCTCGCCGCGAGATCTGAACATGACGCTCTACCGGGGAACCCAGGACCAGCAACCGGATCCCCTGATGGAGGCGGTGGAGGGGGCCGGTGAGGTGCCCGCCTATCGTGGGACAGCCTATGTGGTCTTCGAGAACCTGGCGCTCGAAGGTTTTGGTAACCGGGTGCCGCAGTTCTCTTTTGAGGTGGTGCGCCCGGAGCAGGCGAACAGCCCGGATTATGACCTGGATCTTGGCCAGCTGGTGCAGGGGGTGGCACTGATGCCGGGCACCGGGGAATATGCTCTAGCGACCACGCCTGTTCACTACGGGTTTGGCCCTGGGCAGTCGGTCGGTGGCAATAGTCATACCGCATCTGGGCTAAGCGATCTTGAGACTTCACTCGCAGCACTTTCAGCTGAGTTGCCAAGCTGCGAAGCGACTTCTTTGATAGTGTCGTGGTTCGGAGATGACCTGCGCTGTGGGCAGTGCCAGATCAAACCCAAGGTGGAGCAAAGCCAGGTTGAGGGCATTCCGATGCCCTGGCATGTCTGCGGCGAAACCAGGGCCAGTGCTGATCTGGTGCCCGTGGATAGCGAGGGACGGGCGCTTTATGGTGGCACACCGGCGGATGCCGCTGTGATCGAGGCAATCCAGGCGCTGCATGGCGCAGGCAAGCGGGTGATGTTCTACCCCTTTATCTTGATGGATCAGGTCGCGTTCAATGGCCTGCCCGACCCATGGAGCGATGAGGAGTCTCAGCCATCGCTGCCCTGGCGTGGGCGCATTACACTGTCAAAGGCACCGGGACAGGCGGCTACACCGGATCAGACCGCGGTAGCGGATATTGAACTCGCCGCCTTTATGGGTAACGCCACGGCCGCTGATTTTACCGTAACGCCTGGCCAGGTCTCCTACAGTGGCGGGCCGGACTGGGGAATGCGGCGGTTTATCCTACATAATGCGGCGCTCTGTGCGGCGGCCGGCGGGGTTGCGGCCTTTTGCATTGGCTCCGAGATGCGCGGCCTGACCCAGATCCGCGGGGCCAGCGGATTTCCGGCTGTGGCCGCGCTGCGGGAACTTGCGGCCCAGGTGCGTCTGCTGCTGCCGGAGGCAAAGATTAGCTATGCCGCCGACTGGTCCGAATATTGGGGCTATCAAAGCCCTGAGGGAAACCGCTATTTCCATCTGGATCCGCTCTGGGCTGATGCCAATATCGACTTTATTGGCATTGATAACTACATGCCGCTGTCTGACTGGCGCGAGGGTGTCGATCACTTGGATCGCTCTGCTGGTGTGCCCAGCATCTATGATTTGGAGTATCTGCGCGCCAATGTGGAAGGCGGCGAGGGCTATGATTGGTATTACCACTCAGCCGAGGCGACTGCGGCGCAGATACGAACGCCGATCACCGATGGGGCCCACGATGAGCCCTGGGTTTGGCGCTACAAAGATCTAAGAAGCTGGTGGAACAACCAGCACTATGAACGCATCGACGGCATGCGCCAGGTCCAGCCTACGGCCTGGCAGCCGCAGAAAAAGCCAATTTGGTTTACCGAATTAGGCTGTGCCGCAATTGATAAGGGGACAAACCAGCCCAATAAATTTCTCGATCCCAAAAGCTCAGAATCGCAATTGCCGCGCTACTCCAATGGACAGCGAGATGACCTGATGCAGCTGCAATATCTGCGTGCCGTGCTCGGCTATTGGGGGGAAGAGGACAACAATCCTATGTCCAGCGAATACGACGGGCGGATGCTGGACATGAGCAACGCCTATGTCTGGGCCTGGGATGCCCGCCCGTTTCCTGCTTTTCCAAATCTGGGCGCGGCCTGGAGCGATGGCGAGAACTATCTGCGGGGCCACTGGCTCAACGGTCGCGCCGGACAACGCAGCCTGGCTTCTGTCGTGCGGGAGATTTGTGCAGATGCGGGACAGACCCGGATTGATGTCTCCGCTCTATATGGGATCGTACATGGCTACGCTCTGCGCGAAGTGGCGGAGGCACGCGCTGCCCTGCAGCCTTTGAGCCTGCGCTTTGGCTTTGACGCCATTGAGCGCAATGGGGTTCTGGGGTTTCGCCTGCGCCAAGGTGAGAGGGGCGAGGCTCTGACAGCCCAAAATCTGGTTGAAGAGGAGGAGCTGGATGGCGCGATCGAGCTGACCCGAGAGGCAGAGGCCGAATTGGCCGGTCGGGTGCGGTTGCGGTTTATCGAATGGGGGTCAGGTTACGATATTGGAGCCGTCGAAGCGGTTTTACCCGACGAGGATACCCATACAGTAAATACCAGCGAACTTGCCTTGGTGCTGACCCAAAGCGAGGCACGTCAGATTGTTGAACGCTGGCTTGCAGAGGCCCGGGTCTCCCGTGATACCGCCCGATTTGTTCTGCCACCGTCGCAGCTGCACCTTGGGGTGGGGGATGTTGTCACGCTGCCCGCTGACCTGAGTTCAGGATCGCTGGATGAGCCTGGTACGGGCGTGTTGGAAAATCCAGCACTCCTGCATCGCTACCGGCTAGACCGGATGGAGCTCGGGTCGGCGCAGATCGTCGATGCAGTGCGCATCGACCCAGAGGTCTACCTGCCCGCTCAGACGACTGAAACCCTGCCCAGTGGTCAAGCTTTTGAGCCGCCTCTGCCTGTTTTGCCGCTGTTTATGGATTTGCCGCTGCTGACCGGCGAAGAGGTGCCCCATGCACCGCATCTTGCGGTGACGGCATCTCCTTGGCCCGGAACTGTGGCGCTTTATGAATCGGGCAGCGATTCTGACTATCGCCTCGCCCAGATCATTTCAGCGCGTAGCACTATTGGCGTGACAGAAACCGCGCTGGCTTCTGCTGCAGTGGGACGCTGGGATCTCGGCGCTGACCTGCAGGTGAAACTGATCTCTGGCGCCTTGCAAAGCCGCGATGCGCTGGCGGTGCTGAATGGGGCCAATGCCGTGGCCATCGGCGATGGCAGCCGCGACAATTGGGAGATCTTCCAATTCCGTGAGGCTGAATTGGTTGGGGAAAACACCTATATGCTGCGCCACCGCCTGCGCGGCCAGTTGGGCAGCGATGGTCTGATGCCTGCTCTGTGGCCAGAAGGGCCCTATGTGGTGCTGCTGGATGGAAGTTTTTCCCAGGTGGACCTGACTTTGGCGCAGCGCCGAATTGCCCGCCATTACCGGATTGGACCGGCACGGCGCGGCTATGAGGATCCGAGCTATGTTCATCGGGTGGAGGCCTTTGATGGCAATGGATTGCGTCCCTATGCGCCGGTGCATCTGCGTCTGAGTGGTGAGCTGGGTGATGATATTTCGATGAGCTGGATTCGCCGCAGCCGGTTAGAGGGCGACAGTTGGGATCTGGCCGAGATCCCATTGGGAGAGACGCAAGAGGCCTACAGGATCCGAATCTTACGTGGCAGCACGCTGTTGCGGGAATTACAGGTGAATACGCCGAGTTGGATCTATAGCGTCAGCAACCAAACAGCAGATGCGGTGCTCAGCGGAGACATTGTTGAAGTGGCCCAATTGTCGGATCGCTATGGCGCAGGCTTTGGGGTGCAAAAGCCCATTGCCTGACAGGAGGGCCAGCGCTGTAGCGCCTCAGACCGCTGCAAAATCGCCTTTGCTGCAGCCTGTTTTGCCCCAGGATGTCAGCAGTATTGCGCGGGCCTTATTTGCGGAACCGGAGCAGGAGCGATCAATTCTGTGTCAGAAGCTATTTGATCGCGCCGATTTGGCCGCGGTGCATGTTGCGCAGACGCGGGCGCTTCATCCGCTGTGGGGCGATGGGTCTTTGGATGCGGCAGCGCGGCACAGCATGGGACCCCTGTGCTCAGAGCCACTTTGGGACGATCTGAACTATATCAGGTGCTTACGTATCGCTCTTGCCATGCTGGATTGGCGTCTAACGCGAGGGCATGTGCGGGTGTGAAGCCATGGAAGCGCGGGGTTGCACTCCTGTTGGGAACAGGTGGCGCGCGAGATTTCACTCATTCCATTTGGAAATATTCCCCATCAAGGGTTTGCGCTTGGGTTTTTCTTTCCTAAATGCGAACCTAGGGGCAAGAAGAGGACGCCATTCCATGATCAAAACGCGTACAGCCGTAACCCCCCTGGACCCGGTCTGGGAACAAATCTCTACTGAGGCGCAGGAAGCCGTTGCAAAACAGCCGCTTATGGGCGGATTGATTCATGCCTGCATTCTGCATCATCCGACGCTGGAAAAAGCGCTGTCTTATCGGATCGCTGCCAAGCTCTGTTCCAACGAGATGTCGATGGTGATCCTGCGTGAAATCGTTGATACTGCTTTTGACGCGGATCCCTCCCTGATTGCAGCGGCGCGTGCCGATTTGATGGCGGTCTATGACCGCGATCCCGCCTGCCACCGTCTGTTGCAACCCATCCTTTACTTCAAGGGCTATCAGGCCGTGCAGGCCTATCGCATCGCCCATTGGCTGTGGCGGCAGGGAGATTTTGATCTCGCCTTCTTTTTCCAGATGCGGATTTCCGAAATCTTTGGTGTTGATATTCACCCAGGTGCCCGCATTGGCCGAGGCATCATGATCGACCACGCCCACTCTATCGTGATCGGGGAAACCGCCGTAGTGGGGGACAATGTCTCGATGCTGCATTCGGTGACCCTGGGGGGCACAGGCAAAGAAGAAGAGGACCGCCACCCCAAGATCGAAGACGGGGTGCTCATCGGTGCTGGCGCCAAGGTTTTGGGCAATATCCGGGTTGGCCATTGTAGCCGCATCGCGGCAGGCTCGGTGGTGCTGTCCGAAGTTCCCGCTTGCAAAACCGTTGCAGGGGTGCCTGCAAAAATTGTTGGCGAGGCAGGCTGCGATCAGCCTTCGATCAGCATGGACCAGGTGCTGTCAGAGCATAGCACCCCCAAATAAACTGACGGCCGCTCAGAGGTCGCTACAAACAAAAAGCCCGCCTGCAGGAAACAATGCAGGCGGGCTTTTGTGTTTTCTGGGGGCTGGCTGGCCTTGCAGGGTCAGGCGAGCATCACCATGGGGTTTTCCAGGTTCTCAACAATGCCCTGCAGCAGTTGCGCCCCAAGTGCACCGTCGATCACCCGGTGATCCACGGACATGGTGACAGACATCACCGTGGCGACTTTCAGCTCGCCATCTGCGCCCACCACAGGTTTCTTCGCACCTGCACCCACGGCCAGAATACCGGCGTGGGGGGGGTTCACGATGGCATCAAAATTGTCGATGCCAAACATGCCGAGGTTGGAGATGGCAAAACTGCCGCCCTGATATTCATGCGGCGCCAGTTTGCGATCCCGCGCCCGCGCGGCCAGATCCTTCATTTCGCCCGAGAGCGCTGAGAGGGATTTCAGCTCGCTGTCCTGAAGGACCGGCGTGAAGAGCCCGCCTTCAATGGCCACGGCAACGGCCACGTCTGAAGCTTTCATCTTGAGTACGCGATCTCCGGCCCAGACGGCATTGGCATCCGGAACGGCCTGTAGCGCCAGGGCCACAGCTTTGATGATGAAATCATTGACCGAGAGTTTGACGCCACGCCCTTCGAGCTGCTTGTTCAGCTGCGAGCGGAATTTTAGCAATGCGTCCAGCTGGATATCGCGGCGCAGGTAGAAATGCGGCACCGTCTGCTTAGCCTCGGTCAGGCGGGCGGCGATGGTCTTGCGCATGCCGTCCAGAGTGACCTCCTCGTAAGCGCGTGCCTCGTACATGCGGGCCACCATATCGGAGGAAGGGCCTGCCGGGGCAGGGGCCGCAGCTGCGGGGGCTGAAGCTGCAGCAGGTGCTACTGCGGCCTTGGGAGCGGCAGTTGCTCCCTCGACATCTGCTTTGACGATCCGTCCGCGCGGGCCGGAGCCGGGAATGCCGCTCAGGTCCAAGCCTTTGTCTGCTGCAATGCGCCGAGCCAGCGGCGAGGCAAAGATTCGGCTTCCATCGGCGGCGGCCGGGGCCGATGGAGCTGGTGCAGCGGCCTCACCCGCCCCAGCACTGGGTGCTGCGGCGACTTCCTTCACTGCGGCTGCAGGGGCAGCAGGTGCGGTCGCAGCGCCGATGTCATCAGCACTCTCCCCGTCTTCGAGCAGGATGGCGATGGCGGTATTGACCTTCACGCCTTCACTGCCCTCAGCGATCAGGATCTTGCCGATCACGCCTTCGTCCACGGCTTCAAACTCCATGGTGGCCTTGTCGGTTTCAATCTCGGCAATCAGATCGCCGGATTGAATGGTATCGCCTTCCTTGACCAACCATTTGGCCAGGGTGCCTTCCTCCATGGTGGGAGAAAGAGCGGGCATGAGAATTTCTGTGGGCATGATTAGTTCTCCTCGCAGGAGTTAAATTTCTGAGCCAAGCCCGACGCTCGGAATTGGTCGTATGGCGGCTCTATGTTGACCTGCAAGTTGCAGTTCACGACAGCACAACTCGCTTCAAATGAGTGCTTCCGAAACCAAGCGTCGATTGCAGGGGTGTCACTATTTTTTCCGATCTGCTGATCGATGAATCTACGAGGAACAAATGCTGAGTATCGGATCAAACTCTGATCAATAAACTCCAAAACAGCACCTTCAATCGTATTGCGGAATAGCGACAGCCCCATGTTTTCTCACCGATAAGTCACTTGCTTCACAGCGGCGACCACTTCGTCGGTGGTAATCAGCGCGTGGCGTTCCAGGTTGGCGGCATAGGGCATGGGCACATCTTTGCCGGTGCAGGTGATCACTGGAGCATCCAGATAGTCAAACGCCTGCTGCATCACTTCCGAGGCGATGTAGCTGCCAACGGAGCCCTGGGGCCAGCCTTCCTCAACAGTGACCAGACGGTTGGTCTTCATCACCGATTTGATCACCGTGGGCAGATCCATAGGCCGCAGGGTCCGCAGGTCGATGACTTCGGCTGAGATACCATCAGCGGCGAGCTTGTCAGCCGCCTCCAGGGCATATTGCATGCCGATCCCAAAGGAGACGATTGTGGCATCACTGCCTTCCCGCCAGATCCGGGCCTTACCAAAGGGAACGGTGAAATTGTCCATCTTGGGCACGTCAAAGGAACGACCATAGAGAATTTCATTTTCCAGGAAGATCACCGGATTGGGATCGCGGATTGCGGATTTCAGCAGGCCTTTGGCATCGGAGGCGGAGTAGGGCATCACAACCTTCAGACCGGGCACCTGCATGTACCAGGCGGCATAATCCTGGCTGTGCTGAGCGCCAACGCGAGCTGCTGCACCATTGGGGCCACGGAACACCATGGGTGCCCCCATTTGACCACCAGACATATAAAGCGTCTTAGCTGCAGAGTTGATGATATGGTCAATCGCCTGCATGGCGAAATTGAAAGTCATGAACTCAACAATTGGGTTCAATCCGCCAAAGGCAGCCCCGGTTGCGATGCCAGCAAAGCCGTGCTCGGTGATGGGCGTGTCAATGACCCGCTTGGCACCAAATTCGTCCAACAGCCCCTGTGAGATTTTATAGGCGCCTTGGTATTCGGCAACCTCTTCTCCCATCAGGAATACATTCTCATTGCTGCGCATTTCCTCCGCCATGGCATCGCGCAGGGCTTCGCGGACCGTGGTTTTTACCACCTCGGTGCCTTCAGGCCAATCCGGGCTGTTATCCACCACAGGTGTGTCAGAAGCCGCGGCAGCAGCGACGGGGGCTGCGGGCGCCGTAGGTGCCCCGGCCACCGGCGCTTCATTGCCCGCCGCAGGCGTCGCATCCAGGCTTTCGCCCTCTTCGACCAGCACCGCAATGGGGGTGTTTACCTTTACCCCCTCAGAGCCTTCAGCGATGAGGATCTTGCCGATCACGCCTTCATCGACAGCTTCGAACTCCATCGTGGCCTTGTCGGTTTCGATCTCGGCCAGAATATCGCCGGAACTCACGGTATCGCCTGCCTTGACCAGCCATTTGGCCAGCGTGCCTTCCTCCATGGTTGGCGACAGGGCGGGCATCAGAATTTCAGTTGCCATATCTTATCTCTTCCCCTCAGGCGTAGATGTCGGTCCAGAGCTCTTCGAGCGCTGGTTCCGGGCTGGTACGGGCAAATTCGGCGGATTGGTTCACCACCTCTTTGATCTCTTTGTCGATCGCTTTTAGATCTTCTTCGGTAGCATGTTTGCCTGTGAGCAACATATCACGCACCTGTTCGATCGGGTCCCGCTCGCTGCGCATCTTTTGCACCTCTTCACGGGTGCGATACTTGGCAGGATCTGACATCGAGTGACCGCGGTAACGATAGGTTTTTACCTCTAGAATATAGGGCCCTTTTCCAGATCTGCAGTGCGCCGTGGCGCGCTCACTGGCGGCCTTTACGGCCAGAACATCCATACCGTCGACAGCTTCACCGGGGATGCCAAAGGCCTCGCCGCGCGTATAGATGTCAGGGGTCGAGGTCGAGCGAGCCTGGGCTGTACCCATGGCGTACTGGTTGTTCTCAATGACAAAGATCACCGGCAGATCCCAGATCGCCGCCATGTTGAAGGTCTCATAGACCTGGCCTTGGTTGGCTGCGCCATCCCCAAAATAGGTGAAGGTAACGCGGCCATTGCCCTTATACTTGTCAGAAAAGGCCAGACCGGCGCCCAGCGGCACCTGAGCCCCAACGATACCATGGCCGCCGTAGAAATGTTTCTCTTTCGAGAACATATGCATCGAGCCGCCCTTGCCTTTGGACAGGCCTCCCTCGCGTCCTGTCAGCTCGGCCATGACACCGCCAGCATCCATGCCGCAGGCCAACATATGGCCATGATCCCGGTAAGAGGTAATCCGCTTGTCGCCGTCCTCTGCGGCGGCTTCCAGACCAACAACAACCGCTTCCTGGCCGATATAGAGGTGACAAAAGCCCCCAATCAGACCCATGCCGTACAGCTGACCAGCCTTTTCCTCGAATCGTCGGATCAGTAACATGTCGCGGTAAAACTTGGTCAGTTCCTCGGCAGAAACATTTGGTTTCTTTGTGCTTTTCCTAGCTGCCATCGGTGCGGGCTCCCCCTTGAGGCTAGATAGTTTAGTGTTAAACTAATTCATAGTTGAATTTGACGCGGCTGGCGAGACATTTTGTGACCTCAGGTCATTTCACCGCAGATTGGGCCCAGATCGCGGCAAAGATGCCGTGCAAGCAGGCCCGCTCGTACGGGGATTTTCTATCGTTGCATGAGGATCAAACCCGTTCAACAGCCCAGTAGATCAGCTGTGCCACAGGAGGAGTGCAAAAAGCGTTTATTGGATGACGATTTCGTCAGCACGCAACAGGCCAAGCACCGAGCGGGCCTGCTCATCCAGCAGATCCAGGTCCAGATAATCATCGGACAGGCGATGGGTGAGGTTTTCGATCTCGGCGATCTCTAACGTCAAACGATCAAGATCCAGACGAAGCTCATCAGCCTCTGCCTGGATCTCAACCCGTCTGAACAACCCGAAATCACCCTGCACCGCCGCAAAGGTAAAATATGCGCCCAGCGCAAATGCGACGACGAAAAAGGTAAACGAACCTAGGGAAGGTCTGTTGCTTCGGGTCAATGGAAGTGCCTGTATGTTTACTGCTCAAGTCTGCTATCGGGCCAGTTGTTCCGGCCTCTGACACTGTTATGGCACAAGTGATTCGCTTTGTGAATCCCCTTTTGACTCCAAGGGGATAGAAATTTTCTCGTTAACATTTTGTTAGGGAATTCTGGTGCGCGAACAAAGTGATAGCCTGGGATGAAAATCGCCGACCAAGGAAGATCCCTGATCGGCGGTGCAGTCTATTGGGGGCATATCAGTGCATATCAGTGGTAGCGGCCCGGACAAGCCAGGAGAGCTTAGCTTTGCAGCGCGGCAACGCCCGGCAGGGTCTTGCCTTCCATCCATTCCAGAAAGGCACCGCCGGCCGTGGAGATATAGGTGAAATCCCCAGCTGCGCCGGAAGCGTTCAGAGCGGCGACTGTATCGCCACCGCCCGCAACAGCGGTGAGCTGACCTGCACGGGCCAGGGCGGCGGCTTTGAGAGCGGCTGCATTGGTGGCCGCATCAAAGGGCTCGAATTCAAAGGCGCCAAGCGGACCGTTCCAGATCAGGGTTTTGCTCTGTTCAAAGATTTCATTGATCACTTTCACGCTCTCCGGACCTGCGTCCAGGATCATTGCGTTGTCTGGGCATTGATCTGCAGGCAGGACTTGATGCGGTGCGTGAGATTCAAACTTTTCAGTGACAACGATGTCGCTGGGTAGAACGATCTTGCAGCCCGTGCTTTCTGCCTTGGCCATGATCTCTGCCGCGGTATCTTTCATTAGCCGTTCAGCCAAGGACACGCCCACGGACAGGCCTTTGGCCACCAGAAAGGTATTGGCCATACCGCCGCCGATGATCAGGTAATCTACCTTCTCCACCAGATTGCCCAAGAGCTCCAGCTTGGTAGAGACCTTGGCGCCGCCTACAACGGCTGTCACAGGACGTTTAGGAGCGCCAAGGGCACTTTCCAAGGCCTGAAGTTCGGCCTGCATCAGGCGGCCGGCACAGGCGGGGAGAAGGTGGGCCAGGGCCTCAGTTGAACTATGGGCGCGATGCGCCGCAGAGAAGGCGTCGTTGCAATAGATATCTCCCAGCTCGGCCATTCCGGCGGCCAGAACCGGATCGTTTTTGGTCTCGGCCGCGTGGAAACGGGTGTTCTCCAGCAGCAGCACTTCGCCGGGTTGTAGGGCGCTTGCGGCCTCCTTGGCGCCTTCGCCGACACAATCGGCAGCAAAGCGCACGCGGGTTTCAAAGGCGCGCTCCAGCGTCGGGACCAACTGGTTCAGCGACAGGTTTTCGCGGCGTTCCCCGCCGGGGCGGCCAAAATGCGCCAGCAGGATCGGACGGCCTCCGGCGGCCAGGATGTCGCGTACTGTTGGCGAAATGCGACGGATCCGGGTGGAATCGGTAACCACACCATCGACAAGCGGTACGTTGATGTCCACACGCACCAGGACGCGTTTGCCTTTGAGATCCATGTCGTCGAGTGTTTTCCAGCCCATCAGAGGCTCCTCTGTGCAAA
>CAJXIL010000051.1 GCA_913054455.1 uncultured Roseobacter sp. | reverse complement strand
GGCTGCGTGATACCTATGGCTGGTCGCCAGTCACTGAGGGCGGCAATCTGATCGGCCTTGAAAAAGACGGTGCCAATGTCAGCCTGGAGCCCGGCGGCGCGCTGGAGCTGTCAGGGGCCCCTTTGGAGACCATCCATGAGACCTGCGATGAGGTGAACAATCACCTGCGCGAGGTGAAGGATATCTCTGATAAGATTGGCGTTGGCTTTATCGGTCTGGGCGCGGCCCCGATCTGGTCCCATGACGAGATGCCCCTGATGCCCAAGGGGCGTTACCGCCTGATGAACGACTATATGACAAAAGTCGGCACTATGGGGCGTGACATGATGCGCCGCACCACCACCGTACAGGTCAATATCGATTTTGGTTCCGAGGCGGACATGGTGCAGAAACTGCGCGTCGCCCTAGCACTTCAGCCGGTGGCCACGGCGCTCTTTGCCAATTCGCCCTTCTTTGAGGGCAAGCCCAACGGTCATAAGAGCTGGCGCAGCAAGATCTGGCGGCATCTGGATGACAGCCGTACCGGCATGCTGCCCTTTGTCTTTGATGAAGGCTTTGGCTTTGAGGCTTACGTCCAATATGCGCTCGATGTGCCGATGTATTTTGTCTATCGCGACGGCGAATACATCAATGCGCTGGGCATGTCCTTCCGTGACTTCCTGCAGGGTAAATTGCCAGCCCTGCCCGGTGAAACGCCGACCATGTCGGACTGGGCGGATCACCTAACCACCGCCTTCCCTGAGGCGCGGATTAAGAAATACATGGAGATGCGCGGCGCTGATGGCGGCCCTTGGCGGCGTCTCTGTGCGCTGCCGGCCTTCTGGGTTGGGCTTTCTTATGACCAGACCGCGCTGGATGCGGCCTGGGATCTGGTCAAGGGCTGGGACGCCGAGACCCGCGAAGGGCTGCGTGTTGCCGCCTCGCGTGAGGGTTTGCAGGCGGAGGTCAATGGCATCAAAATGCATGATCTGGCGCGTGAAGTGGTGGCAATTTCTGACTCTGGCCTGAAAAACCGCGCCCGCCCCGGCGCTGGTGGCCTGGTGCCGGATGAGACCCATTTCCTCAATGCGCTGAAGGACAGCCTGGACAGTGGCAAGGTTCCCGCTGATGAGCTGCTGGAGCGTTACCATGGGGATTGGAATGGTGATCTGACCCGGATCTACGGCGACTACAGCTACTGATGATCTGATCATAGTTTAAAAGGGGCGCCGCTGAGGTGCTCCTTTTTCTTGCCGCTGTTGGCCTGGCGGCGCCTGCCCGTGTTGCGCGGGTGACGCCGGTGCCCTTGGCCTAGGTGCCGCGATCAAACCAGGGCACCACGGGCTGGCGGCTTTCGGAATAGTCGGGTACCTGATCGTCCAGCCGGGCGGCCAGATCCGGCAGGCGGCTGACCGGAACCTTGGGAAACAGGTGGTGTTCGCGGTGATAGAACATCAGATAGGCCAGCCGCGCCAGCACCCCGCGCTGGCTGCGCCCCGCGAGGCCGGTTTGCGCGGTGCCCTGATGGGTGATCCAGACCGCAAAGAATGCGGTGAGACACTGTGCGGCCCCCATGGCTGCCAGATGCAGCAACAGGAAACCCTGATGGCTGCACAGGATCAGCCCGATTGCCATTGCCACGGCCAAGCCATCGCAGAGCATCCGCCGCCGCCATTTGCGCCCACCGCCCTGCCAGCAATGCTGGATCAGATCCAGCGGGAATCGCGGCCCGTAGAGCAGAACCTCGCTCGCGCTCATATTCCCGCAGTGCCCTTCGATATCTCCGGGACCCATGGCGTGACGATGGTGCTGCATATGGCTCCAAGCGATGGAGGAATTGCAGCCTATCATTAGCGCACTGAGCAGATGCAACAGGGCGATGTCGGTGCGCCGGGGCAGGCCCAGATTGCCATGGATCGCCTCGTGGTTAAGCCGCAAAGCGCACAGAAAGAACATAAAGCTGGCGAGTGCCCCCGCTGGCCAAAGCGGTGAGGCAAAGAGCGCCCAGGAGAGCAGCAACCAGGGAAGCGGCAAGGTTAGCTCCGCCCAGAGTTGGCGATGGGAGACGGGCAGCAGATCCTGGTAGCTCACGTGGCGTGGTGATATTTCCTTGGCGCGGGGCGGGCACATGTTTGCTCCTTTCGGGGGTGGCTTCAGGCGGGGTTGACCATCTCTGCGGGGGGCGCAGATTTTGTCTTTTCTGCAGGCAGAGCGGGTTGAGTCCCCTGCACTGCCTCGCGCACAACGGCGCGCAAGATCGCCACAGCATGGGAAAACCCTAGACCTAGGCAGATCGCCACCAGGCCCAGTGCCGGAAGCAGGGCAACAAGACCGCCCTCCAGCAGAGGAATAGCGGCACCGATCAGAACAACACCGCCCAGACCCACCATGGCGTAGCCAGTGGCAATGGTGACAGAGCCCGCCCGTGCTGCCCGCCCGGACTTTGGGCAGTCGCCGAGGAGCGTGCCAATTCGTAGGATCATCAGAGCCATGCAGAGAAGCATCAAGAGCCCGAGGCTGAGGTAGATAGCGATTTCAATGAACATTGGTATTGCCTTTCCAGTTCAGATGGTTTGTTTGAAAAAACTGCGTTCCAGGCGGTGGTAAATCGCGCCGCTTACTGCGCCCCAGATCGGCGCAAAGACGCTACCAAAAAACAGAAACATGCTGGTCCCATCGAAGTTCCCATCTGCGAGCCAAGCGAGCAGGAAGATTGGCGTGAAGAGGGAGAGGTGAGTTGTCAGTGCGAGCAGAGCCCAGCCGCCGGGTTCGAGAGGGCGACGGCGCAGGGCAATTAGCATGACCGGCACTCCGATCAGTAGGTAGATCGGTCCTCCGAGCAAGGTCGCAAAGGAAGGGATGAGTAGAGCTGGGGCGCCCAAAATCGCGGTGAGCAGTGGGCCGCCAATCATAGCAAGTCCAAAGGCAACGGGATCAACCAGGTGGCGTTCGACCCCGACGGAGGGGTAGAGCGGGTTTCTTGTGTTTGCGGTTATTTCTGGCATTTGAGAAACCTTCTCGTAAAATTTTTACAGTTAGGTCAGGCGGCGTCTTGAGGGTCGCGTTTATACAGCCAGGCAAAAGCTGCGCCCCAAAGCGGGGCAAAGAAGGAGCCGTAAAAAAGGCAAAGCTTGGCGAATTGCTGATCGCCTTCTGCAAAGATCAGGCCAGCGACCAAGGCGTTCACCACAAACAGCGCTAGCGCGCAGATCCAGAGCCGCAGCGGCAGCTGCGCCAGCAGGAACCAAAGTACAACTCCACCAAACAACAGATACTGACCGCCGCCAAAAAACACCGCAAACCCAGAGACAAATGCCAGTACAATGGCCGCCGCTTTTGCCCCGGCCAGGATCTGGCCGGCCTCGGGCAGCAGGGTTTCGAGCGCGGTGAGGATCATACCGCCTGCACCACCGAGGAGAATGAGTGGCATATTTGCCAGTACCGGTGCCAATAGAAGGCAGAGGGCAAAGCGCTTAAAGGAGCGTCTAGTTTCCATTATTTCTGTCATTTGAGAAATTACCTCGCGAATTTTTTAGCTCAGATCGCAGCCTGCTGGTTTCCACCCCTATGACTTGCCGCCGGGCAGAAATCGTACCAGTTTTGCGCCCAGCTTCAGCACCGCCAGATGCACCGAGCGCGGCAGGCGGGAGAAATCAACATACCAATCGTCAAACATCCGCATCACCCGCAGGGTCTCGCCCATGCGGTCCTTGGTGCGTTTGGGGGTGTCGTCGTTTTCCGCCTCTTTCATCACTTCATCCAAGGCACGCAAAGTGGGGGCAAATTCCCGCTCCCGTCGGGCCTTGATCACCGCATCCACCAGATCGAACATATCGCGGATCGAGGTGAAGTGATCGCGCCGGTCGCCGAGCTGCCTTGAGGCCTTGACCAGCCCCTGGGATTGTAGCTCTTTCAATCCGTTAGAAACATTGGATCGGGCCAGATTCAGGGTCTCGCAGATCTCATCTGCTGTCATCGGATCAGTGGAGATATGCAGCAACGCATGGATCTGCGCCACTGACCGGTTGACCCCCCATTTGGAGCCCATCTCGCCCCAGTGGAGGATAAAGTTCTGCATGGCGGGGGTGAGGTTCATCTGAATATCCTGAAAATTCTGTAATGACAGAAATTCATGAATTGTGAGTCGCGTCAAGAGTTTTTCTTGATTGGAACCTGTCAGAACCTGCACAGTAGTTGGCATTTGCAATCAGGGAGTTTGAAGATGCGCGATCTGTTCATAGGTCTTTTTGATAAGTTGGTGGGTGTTTTTGTGGTCCTGCTTTGTATTGGGGTGTTGGCCGGTACGGTCGGGGCCTTTTTGGCGCCTGCTCCAAACGGTGGTTTGCTACCGGCTCTGGCCGTGTTTGTCATCGGCTCGATCTATGCCATTTTGATGGGCGGGATGATGTACCTGTTTTTGGGCGTCTATCACAATACCAAGCGTACGGCTGAGGCCATCGAGGAACTGGCCAGACGCTAGATCAACCAAAACTAAAACCGGCGAAGCCTGTTGGCTCCGCCGGTTCTGTCGTTTTAGCAACTCAAAAAAGTCCTGAGATTGGCTTATTGCTGCAGGGCTGCGGGCTCTACGTCTGCGATGTTTTCCCAGTGGCCGTCAGCGTCCTGAACGAAGCCTGGGATGTTGCCTTCCCAGCGGGTCTGGATGTCCTTGGACAGGTTCAGGTACAGTGTGTTGTCCACGATTTTCCAGTATTCTGGGTCGCCGTCGAACTTAAAGCCCATGGCGGTGCCAAAGGCGCAGTAGCCGCCGTAGGCGGGCAGATATGCTTCGGGGTTGGCCTCAAACTGCGCTTTGTGCTCTTCCGAGGCAAAGCGGTAGGTCGCGTCATTAAAAACAGTTGTGATTTTATAGCTGCCCTTGGCGGGGGCGCCGTCGGTGAAATAAGCGACGGGGTCGTAGCCCTGCATGGCAAGACCGGTTGAGGATGCGTTGAGCTCAACGCCTGCGGCCAATGCCGAGGTTGCCATTGCAACCGAAAGTGCCACGCCGCTCAGCAGGGATTTAAATGTGTTCATCGGATCGTTCCTTTTCCTGTCCGGTCACTGGCTGCTTTAGCGGGCTGACCGGCACATTTGCGATTTGTATGAAGGCCTGTCTGGCTGTCATGGAACCCATGTGGAGAGGGGGGCGATCACGTTCAATCAAACTGTTTTTGATTGCGCAAATGCTCAGAAGGACTGTGCGCCTATGCGCAGACTTCAGCCATCACAATGTGAAGAGGTCCTTATTTTACTGACATTTTCGCCGGGGCGCGGCACAGTGGCGGCATTGAAACGGAGGAATTACCTATGAAGAATTTTCTGTCCCGTCGGGTCTTGATCTGCACAGTGCTCGCTTCTCTGCTCTGGTCAGCAGGCGGCGCTGCGGCGCAAAGTGTTGGCGGAGTTTACCGGGCCGAAGGCCGCAACCCCGATGGCAGCAGCTATAGCGGTACAGTACAGATCCGCGACAGCAAGGGGGTGCTGCTATTTAACTGGCAAGTCGGAAGCCAAAGCTATTCCGGCAGCGGCACCCGCAATGGCGATGTGATCTGGGTGCATTGGGGGGACCAATATCCGGTTGTTTATGTGCGCATGCCCAGCGGAGAGCTGCACGGAACCTGGGCCAATGGCCGCGGGTTGGAGCGGCTCATTCCCTGACGCCGCAGCCCGGACGAGGGGGAAGGGGCAGGAGCTGCCCCTTATTGTCATTTTTGGCCAATGCGCGGCTCGGTGCCTGCCAGCAGGCGGCTGATGTTGGCCGCGTGTCGCCAAAACACAATCGCAGCCAGCAGGACGGCGAGCAGGATCACGGCAGGATAGCCCAGCAGATAGGCCCAAAGCGGCGCAGCCAGAGCGGCAACCAGCGCACTGAGGGATGAAATCCGGCTGACGGCGGCTGTGGCAATCCAGGTGAGGCAGCAGGCGATACCCACGGGCCAGGCCAGGGCCAGCATCAGCCCGAGGAATGTTGCGACCCCCTTGCCGCCTTTGAACTTCAGCCAGATGGGGAAGCAGTGGCCTATGAAAGCCGCGAGCCCGGCCAGCTGCGCGGCGTCTTCGCCGGCCAGAAAACGCGCCAATAGCACCGCCGCCGCGCCCTTGCCGCCATCCAAGATCAGCGTCGCTGCCGCGGCGGCTTTGCTGCCGGTGCGTAGCACATTGGTGGTGCCGATATTGCCCGAACCGATTTCCCGCAGATTGCCCAGCCCCATTGCCTTGGTCAGTACCAGGCCAAACGGGATCGATCCCAGCAGATAGCCGATCACGGCCCAAAGCAGCAGGGGAGCAGCGGCAGTTTCAATCAGGGGCATCAGTCTCTCCGGTATACCGGCGTACCGGTGACATAGGTTGCCAGCACTCTGCCCTGCATGCGCTGCCCATCATAGGGGGTATTTTGCGATTTAGACTTCAGCTGGAAGCGATCCATCACAAAGGGCATATCCGGGTCAAACAGTACCAGATCGGCCGGCGCACCGGCACTCAACCGACCAGAGGAGAGCCCCAACCGTTTTGCGGGGTTGAGCGCCATAGCGCGAAACAGGGTTGGTAGATCCAACAGCTCACCGTGATAGAGCCGCATCGCCGCCGGAAGCAGGGTTTCCAGCGCCACGGCGCCCGCTGCAGCTTCCTCGAATGGCAGACGTTTGCTTTCTTCATCCTGCGGCGTGTGCATTGATGAAATCGTGTCGATCAGCCCGGTGCGCACCGCTTCGGCCACCGCCAGACGGTCCTCTTCCGAGCGCAGCGGGGGCTTCACCTTAAAGAAGGTCCGGTAGTCGGCCACGTCCAATTCATTCAGGGTCAGATGGTGGATCGAGGTGCCCGCGGTGATGTCCAGCCCGTTGGCCTTGGCGCGTTCCAGCGCGGGCAGGGCGCGGGCGGTGGTGATCTGATCGGCGTGATACTTGGCCCCGGTCATCTCGAGCAGGGCAATATCACGATCCAACCCCATGCGCTCCGCCATGGGCGAGACCGCAGGTAGGCCCCGCAGGGCGGCAAACTTGCCTGAGGTGGCTGCGGCACCAGCGCTCAGCAGCGGTTCCTGCGGATGGGCAAGGACCAGCGCGCCGCAAGACCGCGCATAGGTCAGGGCGCGGGAGAACACCTTGGTATTGCTGACCACATGGTCGCAATCGGAAAAGGCCACGGCTCCAGCATCCATCAGGAAACCGATCTCGGTCATCTCGCGCCCTTCGCGCCCCTTGGTCAGCGCCGCCATGGGCAGCACATGCACGGGGGCGTCCTCTTGGGCGCGGCGGGTGACAAATTCCAGGGTTTCCGGGCTGTCGATGCTCGGCGTGGTATCGGGACGGGTGACGATGGTGGTTACCCCCCCAGCGGCGGCGGCGAGACCCGCAGTCTTATAGCTTTCCTTGTGGCGCTCGCCCGGCTCGCAGACCTTGACGCCGATATCGACAATCCCAGGCGCCAGACATTTGCCCTGACAGTCGATGATTTCGGCACTGTCGGCGTCAATGTTTCGCGCACGAAACAGTTGCGCGGGCTCCGTTCCCTCGGGCAGGATCTCGGCAATCTTGCCGTCCTGCACCAGCAAGGCCCCTGAGGAGTCAGTCCCGGCTTCCGGGTCGATCAGGCGGGCATTGATAAAGAGAAGGGTCATTGTGCTACTCAATCTTGGCTACGGGCAGACTGTACGTCTTGCATGATTTTGTGAACGTCATTTCCATTGGAAATCTGCTCAAATCCCACCTGAACATTTCGGTCTGCCGCGCGAAGTGCAAGGATCTTCCGACTTGTGAAGTAGAGGTTTGCGGGAGCTTTGTCAGTCAGGACAAGGGGTGTCCAGTCCTGCGCGGGGTAAGATGTGATCTGGGTTTGAGTAAAGGGTTTTTGCACTGCAACGAGTGCACGTTTGTTCGTCACAGCGTATTTGCAGCAGCGCCGAATTACCGAGGGCCAAACCAGCCCCCATGCCGTCATCACACAGAACAGGATCACATAAAAAATGCTGACGGCTGTAAAGTATGGTTCGCGTGCATTGGAATAGAAGTAGTGAACTGCAGATAAAATCGCAATGTTGAAGGCGAAAAGATAGTAGGCGGTACTGACGACTATGCCGGTGCCAGGACGGCCCTGCCAAAGAAGTCTTTCATCATCTTCCAGAACTTCAGTCCAATCGCAAATTTTAACCAAACGTAATCTCCATAGAAGAAGTCGCTTTATTGGAACGCCCTTCGGGCTTTCTATGCAAAATCATCGCGCCCCTTCAATGGTGCTGGCGGTAAAGCTCGGGCTGGCCTGATATTTGATTAGGTGCTTATCACCGTCTTTGGTGATCACCTGCACGTAGGATCCCATAGTCTTCACCACCTCAATCTGGTTCAGCGGCACCCGGCGCTCAGCAGGGCCGATCAGGACGCCGTCGGAAATGCGCCAGACCACAGACAGTTCTTCGCTCATCATGTACCAGCCGCGCAAAACAATGGCGCCCAGCCCGCCGATGGCGCCGGTCCAGACATGCGGGTTACCCATCGCCCAAAGGATAACCATCCCCGCCACCATGGCAATCGCGGCCATCCAGGCATGGGCGGTGATATAGGCGTTGCGGTTGGGGTTGAACTCGATCACATCCATCTCAGAACACCAGTACATAGAGAGTGAAAACAATAGCGCTCATCACCACGGCAAACAGCGCCGCGCCAATGCGGCGGGATGCGTGGCGGGCCGCGCGGGGCGACAGTTTGGGGCCGGTATAAAGCTTGCTGCTTGCGGGGCTGGCCTGCGGAGGGGCGCTCCAGGTGATCTGTTGTTCGCCATAGCTGGCCAATAGGGAGATCTGGCTCGCCGGGGTCAGCCGGGTGGCCGCCCCGTCAAAGGCACGTGAGCGCAGCAGCAGCACATGGCCGCTCAGGTTTTTTAGCGCTTCAAGATCGGGGGCAACGTCCGCCTCTGGGATGCCGCAGCCCTGGGTCAGGTAGCCTGCCAGGCCCAGTTCTTCGAGATCCGAGACCGGAAAAATTTCTACATGGTCCAGGTTGATCTCATCAATACCCAAGACCTGGGCCAGTGCGCCGGGTTCGCGCAAAAAACGCGCCTGTTCAGGCACCATGTCCAGATCAAAGACCCGGATCACGCCACGCTCACCGGCAGGGATTTCGATCACGCCCTGCATGGGTTCAGCTGGCCTCTGCCTGGCGGCTTTTGCGCAGGTTCTGCGCCAAGAGGTCCATCGCAGCCATGCGCACGGCGACACCCATTTCCACCTGCTCCTGAATGACTGAACGGTTGATGTCATCGGCAAGGGTGCCGTCAATTTCAACGCCGCGGTTCATCGGGCCGGGGTGCATGACAATGGCATCGGGTTTCGCCAGCGCTAGCTTGTCGGCGTCCAGCCCGTAGCGGTGGTAATATTCCCGCTCGGACGGAATAAAGCCGCCGTCCATCCGTTCCTTTTGCAGCCGCAGCATCATCACCACATCCACGTCTTTAAGACCTTCGTGCATGTCATCGTAGATTTCGGCACCAAATTCGGCGAACTGGCCGGGCACCAGGGTGGGCGGGCCGATCAGGCGAATGCGGTTTTCCATCTTGCCCAGCAGGATCAGGTTTGATCGTGCCACGCGGGAATGAGCGACATCGCCACAGATGGCGATGTTCAACCGATGGAGGCGGCCCTTGGCCCTGCGGATGGTCAGGGCGTCCAGCAGGGCCTGGGTCGGGTGCTCGTGCTTGCCGTCACCTGCGTTCAGCACCGCGCAGTTGACCTTTTGTGCCAGCAGATCCACCGCTCCGGAATGCGGGTGGCGCACCACCAGCAGGTCGGGGTGCATGGCGTTTAGCGTCATAGCGGTATCAATCAGGGTCTCGCCCTTTTTGATCGAAGAGGCCTGCATCGCCATATTCATCACATCGGCGCCCAGGCGCTTGCCTGCAATCTCGAAACTCGCCTGTGTGCGGGTGGAGTTTTCAAAGAACATGTTGATCTGGGTGAGCCCGGCCAAGGCGTCCGAGTGTTTTTCGGGGCGGCGGTTCAGATCGACATAGCTGTCGGCGAGATCCAGAATTGCCGTGATTTCATGCGGCTTGAGGGTCTCGATGCCAAGCAGGTGACGGTGGTCGAAAGACATGGGGCAGCTCCGCTCTGTTTGGCGCATCTTATAGGCGCCTTACCCCCGGCGGGCAAGGCGTGCGAGGGGCGCCAAATGGGTCTGCATGAGAGGTGTTTCGCTCGCCTGCGCGGCAGGGTAGCTTAGGCCATGGAATCGGCAATTGATTATTGGAGCGCTAAAGCGCTGTTGGAGTGGCAGGTGGAGCTTGGCGCCACCGAGGCCCTGTGTGAAGAGCCGATCAATCGCTATGAGCTGGCTGCGCCTGCGCCTAAGGCAGGTCAGGCGCAACAACCGGGTCAGACCGCTGGCCAGAAGGCCGGAGCGCCGCCGCCAGTTGCGCCAAAGCCTAGGCCCGTTGATCCGGTGGCCGAGGCCCGCAAGGCCGCAGCCGCTGCCACAGCGCTGCCGTCGTTGCAGGCGGCAATGGCAGCATACCGTCATTGTGAGCTGAAAATGGGTGCGCGAAATCTGGTCTTTGGCGATGGCCAGCCGGGCGCGCGGGTGATGGTGATCGGCGAGGCTCCAGGGCGCGAAGAAGACCAGCAAGGCAAACCTTTTGTGGGTGCGGCGGGACAATTGCTGGACCGGATGCTGGAAGCCATCGATCTGGGACGTGACAAAAACGTCTATATCACAAATGTACTGCCCTGGCGGCCACAGCAAAACCGCGATCCTAGCCCCGAGGAAATCGACATGATGCTGCCCTTTCTGGAGCGCCACGTGGAACTCGCTCAGCCGGAGATCATGGTGCTGATGGGCAACATCAGCTGTCAGGCGGTGCTAGGCAAACGCGGCATCACCCGGCTGCGTGGCACCTGGGCCGAGGCCTGGGGTAAACCCGTGCTGCCGATGTTCCATCCGGCCTATCTGCTGCGTCAGCCCGAGCAAAAACGCGCTGCCTGGGCGGATCTGCTGGAGCTGAAAGCACGGCTTGGCGCGCCAAACTAGGGATCATTCTCAGATGAAAATCATGGCTTTTTCCGATCTGCACCTCAGTCCTGCCCATGCGGTAGAGCTGGTTGCGGCCAGCTCCCATGCGGATCTGGTGATTGGCGCTGGAGATTTCTGCAACCATCGCAACGGCCTGGACCGGGCCATGGCGCTTTTGGCGGATATCGAAACGCCGCTGATCACCGTGCCGGGCAATGCCGAAAGCGCCGAGGAGCTGCGCGCGGCTGCCCTGCCGGGGATGAATGTGCTGCACGGTGAGGGGATGGAGTTTGACGGGTTTCAGATCTTCGGGCTTGGCGGTGGTGTCCCCAAAACGCCTTTTGGCGATTGGTCCTATGATTTGTCAGAAGCTGAGGCCGAGGCGCTGCTCACGGGCTGCGAGAGCGCTGACATCCTGATTTGCCACTCCCCGCCCAAAGGGCAGGGAGATGAGACATCGCTAGGGCATTCGGTTGGCTCCACTTCCATTTTGCGCGCAGTTGAACAGCTTCAGCCACAGTTGGCCCTCTTTGGTCATATCCACGACAGTTGGGGGTTTCGGGGCCAGGTTGGCTGCAGTCTGACAGCGAATCTTGGGCCGGTGCCCAGCTTTTTTGAGGTGACACTATGATTGATCCGCTCAGCTTATTGGCCTTTGTGCCAGCGGCGCTGGCGCTGAATCTTACCCCCGGAGCGGATATGATGTTTTGCCTGGGTCAGGGGCTCCAGTCCGGACGCAGATCAGCGCTGGCCGCGAGCGCAGGGATTTCTGCTGGAGGCATGGTGCATGTGGCACTGGCCGGATTGGGGCTGGGCGCTGTGGTGAACAGTCAGCCCGCGCTGTTTGATGTCATTCGCTGGCTTGGCGTTGCCTATCTGCTCTATCTGGCCTGGGGAGCCCTGAAACCCGCCTCAGTAGGGGCGGATCCGGCGCAGGTTGCTGCGCCGCAGGCAGCAGATAGTTTTCGTGCTGGGTTTTGGGTCAATCTCACCAATCCAAAGGTGATCCTGTTTGTCCTGGCCTTTGTGCCGCAATTTGTGGTGCCCGAGGCGGGGCCGGTCCTGGGGCAATTCCTGATCTATGGTCTGGTGCTCGCACTGGGCGGCTTTGTCATCAACGGGCTGGTCGGGGTCTTTGGCAGCACCGCCGGGCGCTTTTTGGCGCCTGGGTCGCGTTCGGGGATCTGGCTGGGCCGTATCTCGGCGGGAATTTTTGCGGGGCTGGCTCTCAGGCTCGCGCTTTTGCAAAGGACATGAGGTCTGCTATGTCGCGTATCGACGAAACCATGGAGTTCATTCCGGTTCGTATTGCCATTCTCACCGTCTCCGACAGCCGCAGCCTTGAGGAGGACCGCTCGGGGCAGGTGCTGGTGGACCGGCTGCAGGCGGCGGGCCATGTCCTGGCGGATCGCAAGATCATACCAGATGAGCGGGCTGAGATCGCCGATCAGCTGCGCGCTTGGGTGGCAAATCCAGAGGTAGACGCCGTGATTTCCACCGGCGGCACTGGGCTCACGGGGCGCGATGTTACGGTAGAGGCCCACCGCGATGTCTATGAAAAAGAAATCGATGCCTTTGGCACCGTCTTTACCATCGTGTCGATGAAAAAGATCGGCACCTCAGCTGTGCAGTCGCGCGCCACAGGTGGTGTCGCGGGTGGGACCTATCTGTTTGCACTGCCCGGCAGTCCCGGCGCCTGCAAGGATGGTTGGGATGAAATTCTGGCGATGCAGCTGGATTATCGTCACCGCCCCTGCAATTTTGTGGAAATAATGCCACGTTTGACCGAAACACAGCGACGGAAGTAACGCAGCCGCGCGTGTAAATCTGCAAGACAAAGAGTATATTCAAAGGTGAAGGCCACCAAAGAAGTGGCATTTTATGGCTTTGACGGTGATCTGTCAGGGCTGATTATACGTAATAACCGGTAGCACGGCGGATCTCCGGCCACCAAAGGGAATAGAGCATGCGCTTTCTGCGGCATAGTTTGACAGGTTTGTTTCTAGCGGCGGTCACAGCTGCGCTCTTGCTTTATGCGGGGCAAATGGTGGTTGGCGCGGTGCAGTCTAGGCTAAATGCAGAACCGCGCAAACCCCCGGTACGTGAACGCGTCTTTGCGGTGAACCTTGTCACCGCCCAGCTGCAAGAGATCGCGCCCGAGCTCATCGCCTTTGGCCGGGTTGAAAGCCGCCGAACGCTGGAGCTGCGCAGCGCCCAGGGCGGGCGGGTTACCGCCCTGTCCGACAGTTTCGAAGAGGGCGGCAGGGTCAGCGCAGGCGAGATCTTGGTGCAAATTGACCCCTCAGATGCACAGGCTGCTTTGGAACAGGCAGAGGCTGACATGCTGGATGCCCGCGCTGAGGAGCGCGACGCAGGGCGGGATCTTATCCTGGCCAATGATGAGTTGGCTGCAACGCAGGATCAGGCGCAATTGCGCGCTCGGGCGCATCAGCGCCAGTTGGATCTACAGGCCCGCGGCGTTGGCACCACGGCGGCGGTAGAGGCCGCTGAGCTGACGGCGGTGCAGGCGCGCCAGACGGTGATTTCGCGGCGTCAGGCCGTCAGCCAGGCTGAAGCCCGCGTTGACATGGCGGCCACCCGTGTTGCACGCAGCCAGATTACCCTGGACACAGCGAAACGTGACCTTGCCGATACCACCCTGCGCGCCCGCTTTGATGGCACGCTGCAGGCCGTCACCCTGGTAGAGGGGCGCTTGGTCTCAGCCAATGAAAAGCTGGCGGAACTGGTTGATGCCGAACAATTGGAGGCGGTGTTTCGGGTCTCGACCCTACAATATGCCCGTCTCCTGGACGTTGAGGGGCATCTGACCCAGGCGCCCGTGCGGGTGACGCTGGATGCGGCCGGTGCAGGGCTAGAGGCCACAGGCCAACTGTCGCGCGCCAGTGGCGCGGTTGGGGACGGGCAAACCGGACGTCTGCTCTATGCCAACCTGGATCTGGCACCGGGGTTCAAGCCGGGCGATTTTGTTACTGTCAAGGTGAGCGAGCCACCGCTCGCGGCCGTGGCGCGGGTGCCGGCCTCTGCGTTGGGTTCGGACGGGACTGTGTTGGTGCTGGGGGCAGAGGACCGATTGGAGGCGCTGCCGGTAGAGCTGATGCGTCGTCAAGGCGATGATGTGCTGATCCGGGGGGCTGGCCTTGCGGGGCGTCAGGTGGTCACAGGGCGCACGCCGCTATTGGGGGCTGGCATTCGGGTGCGTCCCCTGCATCAGGGCGCCGAAGCCGCTTCTGCGCCAGTGCCTGAAATGATTGAGCTGTCGCAAGAGCGACGAGCTAAACTGGTGGCCGCCATCGAAGACAGCGCCCGTCTGCCAGAAGCTGCTAAGGAGCGGATGCTGGCGGCCCTGGCCAAGGCGCAGGTTCCCGCCAAACTTGTCAATAGGATCGAATCCCGGATGGGGGGATAATCCATGCGTGATCTGTCTCGTCCGGCTGGTGGCCTGCTTAGCTATTTTACCCGCCACCGCACCGCCGCCAACCTGTTGTTGCTGGTGCTCTTGCTGCTGGGCACTGCAGCGATCCCAAAGATGCGGGCGCAGTTCTTTCCCGATGTCATTGTGGAAACCGTCACCGTTAATGTGACCTGGGACGGGGCCGGGCCAGAAGACGTTGACGGGGCCATTGTGCAGCTGCTGGAGCCCGCGCTGCTGGCGGTGGATGGCGTCGAGGAAAGCGCAGCTTCGTCCCGCGAAGGCAGCGCCTCGATTGTGCTTGATTTTGAACCCGGCTGGGATATGGCGCTGGCGGCGGATGATGTGCAATCGGCTGTAGATGCCATCACCACCCTTCCAGAAGAGGCTGAAGAGCCCAGGGTCCGGCGCGGCGCCTGGCGCGATCGGGTGACGGATGTGGTGATCACCGGGCCGCTGGCGCCGGATCAGTTGGGGCTTTTTGCGGATGAGTTGGTGGTGCGCCTGTTTGAGGTCGGCGTCACCCGCACGACAATTCGCGGGCTTGCCGCGCCGCAAACCCTGGTGGAGGTGCCCTCCTACAGCCTGATCACCCATGATATCTCCATGAGCGATATCGCCAGCGCCATCGCTGCCGAGGTCGATGCGGATCCGGCTGGCGATGTGACAGGTGCCAATACGCGGGTGCGCACCGGGCGCGAAAAGCGCAGCCCG
This sequence comes from uncultured Roseobacter sp., assembly GCA_913054455.1. Lineage (GTDB taxonomy): Bacteria > Pseudomonadota > Alphaproteobacteria > Rhodobacterales > Rhodobacteraceae > Pseudophaeobacter. Next base: position 10,614 of record CAJXIL010000051.1, on the reverse strand, counting down.
GAAGAGATCGAAGGCATCGTGCTGCGCACCCAGGCCGATGGATCGGTGCTGACCATTGGCGATCTGGCGCAGGTCACCCGCGAAGGCGTGGATCGCAATCGATCCTATTTTGTCGGGGAAAACCCGGCCATGTCGATCCGGGTGGACCGCTCGGATCAGGGCAATGCAATTGCCATTCAGGCCCAGGTGCAGGATGTGGTTGATGCCCTGCAAACCACCCTGCCGCAGGGCGTCACCGCAGAGCTGATCCGCACCCGCGCTGCCGCGATCTCTGACAGGCTGAATATCCTGATCGACAACGGCTTGATGGGGCTGGGCCTGGTCATGGCGCTGTTGTTCTTGTTCCTCAATAGCCGCATCGCATTCTGGGTGGCCGCAGGTATTCCGGCGGCGATGTTTGCCGCCGTAGCGCTGATGTATGCCGCTGGCATCACCATCAATATGATCAGCCTGTTTGGTTTGATCATCACCCTAGGCATTGTGGTGGATGATGCCATCGTGGTTGGCGAGCACGCCGATTTTCGGGTGCGCCGGCTAAATGAAACCCCGATGCAGGCGGCGGAAAATGCTGCCCGGCGTATGGCAATGCCGGTTTTTGCCGCTACTCTGACCACCATCATTGCCTTCTTTGGGCTCACGGCCATTGGCGGGCGCTTCGGCGATTTGATCCGCGATATTCCCTTTACGGTGATTGCGGTGCTGGCGGCTTCTCTGATGGAGTGTTTTTTGATCCTGCCCCATCACATGGCCCATGCGCTGACCCATGCCCAAAAGGACCATTGGTATGACTGGCCAAACCGCATGGTCAATCGTGGCTTTCGTTGGGTGCGGGATCATCTTTTCCGCCCATTGATGTCGCTGGTGGTGCAGGCGCGCTATGTGGTGCTGGCTGGCGCCGTAACCATTTTGGCCAGCCAGATGGCGCTGTTCATTGGCGGCGATGTGAAGTGGCGTTTTTTCAACGCGCCGGAACGAGGCTCGGTCACCGGTAATTTTGCCATGGCTGAAGGCGCCACCCGCGCCGATACCCTGGGGATGATGGCCGAGATGCAGCGCGCCACCGCCGCCACCGGGGCCTCTTTTGCAGAGCGCTATGGTGGCATCAACCCGGTGGATTTTGTCATCGCCGAGGTCGGCGGCAATGCCGGGCGCGGCATGTCTGGGGTGGATGCCAAGGATAAGGATCTGCTGGGCGGCATCTCGATCGAGCTGATCGATGCGGATCTGCGACCTGAGTACTCCAGCTTTGCCTTTGTGGCGGAGCTGCAGGAGGAGGTGCAAAACCACCCGCTGGCCGAAGCCGTCAGTTTCCGCAGTTGGCGCTCGGGGCCCGGTGGCGACGCGCTGGATGTGCAATTTTATGGCGCCGATGTGCAGACCCTAAAAGCCGCCTCTGAGGATCTGAAAACCGCACTTCTGCGCTACCCCGAAGTGTCTGCGATGGAGGATAACCTCGCCTATGACAAAGAAGAGGTGGTGCTGGAGCTGACACCGCAGGGGCAGTCGCTGAACTTTACCATCGACACCCTGGGGCGGGCCTTGCGGGCGCGGCTGAACGGGATTGAGGCGGCCACCTATCCGGATGGTCCGCGCAGCGCTGAAATCCGGGTGGAACTGCCCCGCAATGAGCTGTCGGCGGATTTTCTGGAACGCACTCTGATGCGCAGCCCCGGGGGCATCTATGTGCCCCTGTCGGATATCGTTTCGGTGCAGCAGCGCACCGGGTTTTCCACCGTGCGGCGTGAAAACGGCATTCGCCTGATCAGCGTCACCGGGGATATCTCCGAGGATGATCCTGCCCGTGCCGCCGATATTGGCAAGGCGCTGGAGGAAGAGATCCTGCCCGATATCGCCAGCCGCCGTCAGGTGGAATGGCGTCTTTCAGGCCTCAGCGAGCAGGAAGATAAGTTTCTTAATGATGCGCGCACCGGGCTGATCCTCTGCCTTGCGGGGATCTATCTGGTGCTGGCCTGGATCTTTGCCAGCTGGACCCGGCCGCTGGTGGTTATGGCGATCATTCCCTTTGGCCTGGTGGGCACCATTTGGGGGCACTACCTTTGGGGTGTGCCGCTGAGCATGTTTACGGTGATTGGCCTGTTGGGGATGACCGGGATCATCATCAATGATTCCATTGTTCTGGTGACCACCATTGACGAATATGCCGAAACCCGAGGACTGGTGCCTTCGATCATTGACGGGGCGGCAGACCGGCTGCGGCCGGTGATGTTGACGACCCTGACCACGGTCTTGGGGCTGGCGCCTTTGATGTATGAAAGCTCGCAGCAGGCGCAATTCCTGAAACCAACTGTCATTACGCTGGTCTATGGTCTGGGCTTTGGCATGCTGCTGGTGCTGTTGGTGGTGCCGGCTCTGGTGGCGATCCAGCGGGATATGGCGCGGCCCGTGACGGCCCTGCGTCGGGCATTGCGTGGAGGCGCAAACCCGCTGCGCTGGCTGGTCTTGGGCACCGCAGTGGTGCAGTTGGGTTGGCTGGGTATCAGTCTTGGGTGGGCCATGGCAACTGGTGCCCTGCACCCTGTGTTGCGCACTGCCTTACCTGGTCTCGATACGGTAGAGCCATTGCGGGCAGGGTTGCTCTTGGCCTTGGCAGGTATCACGGTCTTATCGCTGCTGGCCTATCTGCTCTCGGCGCTGGTCTATGGCATCCGCCATCGCAGGGTGGCCTAGTTTGCCTAGATCGCGCCTGCCGCTGGCCCGACTAAAGTAGCATCTTGCGCTGGGCCAGACGGGCGACGTCACCGACTTGGTCGATCAGCTCTAGCCCTCGATTGTCGATCTCATCCACAGGCAGCCAGCGGGCCTGCAGGGCGTCATCATCTGGCACAGGGGTGCCGCTTTCATAAGCACAGAGCACTGCCGTTAGCAGGTATTGCTTTTGCACCGCGCCGGCTGGATCGCGCAACAGCACATCGATATTGGTCAGATACTCCAAGGGACGGGCAATAACGCCGGTTTCCTCAAACAGCTCGCGGGTGGCGCCCTGCATGGCCGTCTCTCCCAGCTCAACATGGCCGCCGGGGAAACCCCACCAGCCGGCATTGGGCTCGGTTTTGCGTTGGATCAGAATGACCTGGCCCTGGTGATAGACCACGGCAATGGCCCCAAGCACGGGGCGGGTGGGGGGGATCAAGGGCATCTGCGGGCCACCCTGCACCTATCCTGCGCTGCAGCCGGAAATATCCACCGCATGTTTCTGGCCCAAAACCGTTATTCGCAATTGAGATCGATCCACCGAGGGCAAGGCCCCAACTTTTGCTGGCATCAGCTCGGAGGTGGCAACCAAGGTGCCACCGCTACGCCGGGTCGTGGTGGCCCCAGCAAAGAGATGAGGCGAGCCTGCCTCGATTACCGCAACTTCGGTGCCGCCGGCGCTAGGCATGGTGATGCGGGCCTCAACCTCGATGCCGTATTTTGTTGGCTTCAGGCGGCAGGTGCTGGCAGAGACCCCAGCTTCGCGTGCCGAATAGGGGCGACTGGCGAGGGCGGCGACAATCGTCGGATTGCGACTGGCACCGGAATCAAGCTGGTGATCAAACGAGAGTTCAGAGGGGACGCAGACATCCTTGCAGATGCCCAGCTCCATTCGCCCTTTCAGGCGCACCGGGCGACCGGGTTTTTCCGGCGTTATCCGAATGGGGAGCACCAGCTGATCATGATAGCCGATGGTCTGATACCCAGAGGTCGAGAAGACCTCCGGTGCGGGCCAGGTCATCGACATCTCGCCGACATTGCGTGAGCCGCGCCAGGTGAAACGTGGCGGAATGCCCGCTTCGCCAGGAGCACGCCAATAGGTCTTCCAACCCTCCTGAAGCGTCAGACGCAGCGCCCCGGTATAGGTCCCGTCGGAGGCGAGACCGCCGTCGAGAATTTCGACCTGAACCAGCTCATCCATGCTGGCGGGCAGGGCGATTTGTGCCTGGGCGGCAACGGGTGTAACCACCGAGGCGAGCAGCATAACAGCAGCGGTCATCAGACCGCGCAGGCCAAGGGCTGGATGTGGTGCGGCAGATGTAGCGGCGAGATTTGGGTTATATGCGGTCATAGGAATATACATGGCCTCTTGCGGGGCAATTGCCAAGTCACGATCTGGTTAAAGGACCAGCTGCGCTGTTGTGACCGGATCGGTCGGAGCCTCTTGCACCTTGGCAAACAGGGCGGCATGCTGGGAAAGGCTGTAGGCACCAAGGAAAGGGCGCAGATATGGATCTCACCGGGAAATTATTGATCGCGATGCCGGGCATTGGCGATCCTCGGTTTGAGCATTCGGTTATATTTCTGTGCTCCCACAGCGACGAAGGGGCCATGGGGCTGATCATCAACAAGGTCGCTCCCGAGGTGCAGCTGAGCAATCTGCTCGAGCAGTTGGAAATCCCTGTGGTGGAAGAGGACAGAGGCCAAGAGGCAATCCGCTTTGGCGGGCCGGTGGAGACCCAGCGTGGCTTTGTGTTGCATTCACCGGAGTATGAATCCAGCATCAATTCTCTGGTGGTGCCGCCAGGCTATGGCATGACCGCGACCTTGGATATTCTGGAGGACATTGCCCAGGGCAATGGCCCGGAGAAGCTGCTGATCATGCTGGGCTATGCTGGCTGGGGGCCTGGACAGTTGGAAGCGGAGATCATTGCCAATGGCTGGCTCACCGCGGAAAGCACGGATGCGCTGATCTTTGATACGGCAGATCGCGACAAATGGGGCGCGGCGCTGGGCTCACTGGGGATTGATCCGCTGTCGCTCTCGGCCAGTGCGGGTACGGCCTGAGTTCTGCGCGCGGATTATGTTTCAGCTGGGGTGTCGCGTGGCGCGGCGGCGCGGCGCAGTCGGTCATTTATGGCGACTCCCAGACCCGTCTCTGGGATCGGGGCGACGGCGATGGGCAGCCCCTGTGCATCCAGGCGATGCAGATGGCCAAAGAGATTGGCGGCCGCCTGTGCGAGATCGCCCTTGTCTGACAGAGAGAGATCGCAGGCGCGGGCGCCGCTGTATGGGCCAAATCCTAGGTAGCATTCGCCCGCGCGGGGCGAGGTTGCATTGAGCCGCACCCGCTCTTGTGGCGCATAATGCGACAAAAGCTGGCCGGGCGCTGTCAGGGGGTCGTGGATGTCGCGGTTCGCCAGGGGCTGGTCTAGGACCGCCTCGATCTGCTCAGCGGCGAGGCCTCCGGGGCGCAACAGCATGGGCGCGGCACCGGCAAGACCGACAATGGTGGATTCCAGACCAACGCCGCAGGCGCCGTCCGCCACCACAGCGGCAATGCGCCCCGCAAGCCCAGCCATGACATGATCTGCGGTTGTGGGGCTAATCCGCCCCGAAGGATTGGCCGAGGGTGCGGCCACGGGGCCGTCCAGCTCTGCCAGAAGCTTCTGGGCGGTGGGATGGGCAGGCACCCGTAGTGCCAGCGTGTCGAGCCCTGCGGTGACCAGCTCGGAAATGCCATGATCGGGGGCCAGGGGCAGTACTAGGGTCAGGGGGCCGGGCCAGAAGGCACGCGCCAGTGTCTCGGCCCAGGCATTCCAAATGACGTGACGCTTTGCGGCTTCAACCGAGGAGATATGGGCAATCAGTGGGTTGAAACTGGGACGCCCCTTGGCGGTATAGATCGCCGCGACCGCATCGCCGCTCCGGGCATCGGCCCCGAGGCCATAGACGGTCTCTGTTGGAAACGAGACCAGCTTTCCCTGCCGCAACAGCTGCGCTGCGCGGGCAATGCCGCTGGCGGAGGCATCCAGCACTTGCGTTGCATTTTTGGCAGTATCTTGAGGCATTTTCGGTGACGCGGCGTTTTGGTTGATTGTAGGAGGGCGGAGGTTAGGTAATCGGTCAGCTAAACCAACAGACAACGCAACAGACATACCGGGCGGTTTGGGCAATGCCAAGCCTGCGCCCGCGATTATCCCAAAGGCCGACAAGAGGACGCCCATGACCTTCCGTGCCCCCGTGACCGAATATGAATTCCTGCTCAATACCGTGATTGCCTTTGACCAGATCACCCAGACGGATCGATTCAGCGAGGCGAGCAGTGATCTGGTCACCGCTATCCTGACCGAGGCGGGCAAACTCTGTGATGAGGTCATGGCACCGCTGCAACGTGGTGGTGATCTGCAACCAGCGAAGTTGGAAAACGGGGTGGTGCGGACCTCGCCTGGATTTGGCGAAGGGTTCAAGGCCATCGCAGAGGGCGGCTGGATCGGTATGAGTGCCGCGCCCGAACATGGCGGCATGGGGCTGCCGATGACCCTGACCGCCGCAGTAAACGAGATGATGTCAGGCGCCTGCCTATCGCTGCAGCTTGCACCACTGATGAGCCAGGGGCAGATTGAGGCGCTGGAACATCACGCCAGTGACGCGCTGAAAGAGATGTACCTGCCAAAGCTGATCTCGGGCGAGTGGACCGGCACCATGAACCTGACAGAGCCGCAGGCGGGCTCTGATGTGGGCGCGCTCAGCTCTAAGGCCGAACCCAATGGCGATGGCACCTATGCGGTGACCGGCCAGAAGATCTATATCTCCTGGGGGGATAATGATTTTGCCGAGAATGTCTGCCATCTGGTGCTGGCGCGTTTGCCCGATGGGGTACCCGGCACCAAGGGTATCTCGCTGTTTCTAGTGCCAAAATATATTCCCAATGCGGATGGGTCCCTGGGCGCAGCCAATTCTTTGGGTGTGGTCAGCCTGGAGCATAAGATGGGCCTGCATGGCAGCCCGACCTGCGTGATGCAGTTTGACGGTGCCAGGGGATGGCTGGTCGGAGCCGAACACGCCGGGATGGCGGCCATGTTCACCATGATGAACAATGCGCGTCTGGGTGTAGGTGGTCAGGGCGTCGGCGTCGCCGAAGGGGCCTTCCAAAAGGCGACCGCCTACGCGCTGGAGCGTAAACAGGGCAAGACACCTTCGGGGTCCATCGCAGATCATGCTGACGTGCGCCGGATGTTGATGGAAATGAAGGCGGATACCTATGCGTCGAGGGCTATCATGCTGGCCTGCGCCCATGCCATCGATATGGGTAATGCCACCGATGAGGTCGACTGGAAGGCGCGGGCTGCTTTCCTAACGCCGATCTCCAAAGCCTTTGGCACAGATGCAGGCATTCGGATCGCTGACATGGGCATCCAGGTGCATGGCGGTATGGGCTTTATCGAGGAAACCGGCGCGGCGCAGTTTTTGCGCGATGTGCGGGTGACCTCGATCTATGAAGGCACCAATGGCATTCAGGCGATGGATCTGGTGGCGCGGAAAATGATGGATGGTGGCGACATGGCCCATCGTATCATTGATGAGATCGAGGCCCAGGCCGAGGGTGCGCGGGCGACCCATCCCAACATGGGCGAGGCCGTCTGGCAGGCCTGCGAGTCGCTGCGCGAAACGACCGAATGGCTGGTGGAGCAGGACGACCTGCAGGATCGCTTTGCCGGGGCGGTGCCATATTTGCGCGCCTTTGCACGGGTGTTGGGCGGGCATTACCACCTCACGGCAGCCATCGCCGACAAGGGTGGACCGCGTGAGAAACTGGCGCGCTTTTACATCAAACGGATGCTGCCGGAACATGCAGGTCTGCTGACCCATGTGCAGGAAGGTGCCGCTGGCACCATGGCGCTTACCCTCGAAGAATTGGCAGGCTGATCATGGCAAGTGTCCCCGAAGTAGGCCCCCGTACCCCCTGGACCGAACCGCCCGCACTGGGCGAAGCGATCGAGGTCGCGGAGGGAGTCCTGTGGATGCGGCAACCGCTGCCGATGAAGCTGGATCACGTCAATATCTACGCCCTGGATGAGGGCGACAGCTGGACCGTGATCGACACCGGGTTCAACACCCGCAAAACTCGCGAGATCTGGGAGAGCCTGATGGCAGGCCCGTTGAAAGGCAAGCCAATCAGCCGGGTTGTTGGCACCCATCATCACCCTGACCACATCGGTTTGGCGGGCTGGTTCCAGTCGGAACATGGCGCCGAGCTGGTCACCAGCCGCACCGCCTGGCTCTTTGCCCGGATGCTAACACTGGATGTGCAAGAGACCTGGCCCGCCGAGACCCTGGCCTATTACCGCTCTGCGGGGATGGATGCAGAGATCTATGACAAACGCGTCGCTGATCGGCCGTTCAATTTCTCCGATATGGTCTATCCGATGCCACTGGGGTTTACCCGCGTGCAACAGGGCGATGTCTTTCGTATGGGAGGGCGCGACTGGGATGTGCATATGGGCAATGGCCATGCGCCCGAACATGCCACCTTCTGGAGTCGCGATGACAATCTCGTGATCACTGGCGACCAGATCCTAGCTTCGATCAGCCCCAATATCGGCGTCTATGCCACCGAACCTATGGCGGATCCTCTGGGGGAATGGCTGGAGGCCTGCGAGCGGCTGGCACCGCTATCCCGCCCGGATCATCTGGCACTGGGGGGGCATAAGCTGCCCTTTACCCGTTTGCCGCTGCGTATGCGGCAGTTGATCGACAATCACCACGGGGCGCTGGACCGGCTGATGAACCATCTGGAAACACCTCAGACGGCGGCGGATTGTTTTGCGCCACTGTTCAAGCGTAAGATCGGCGAAGGCGAATATGGGCTTGCACTGGTGGAGGCCGTGGCCCATGTCAATCATCTGTACCGCACAGGCCGCGTCAGCCGTGTCAAAGGAGACAACGACGCCTGGCTGTATCAGAGTAAGGACTAGGTGTCGGGGCAGCTCCCGGCCAGAAAATGTTGGGGAGTGAGTGACCATGGACAACAAGATTTCAACCAGCGCCGAGGCCGTTGAGGCCGCGGCAATGCCCTGTGTGCACGAGGTCCACGCGGACCCCGAGGCCAAGAATGGTCTCACCGAGGTACCGGAACCCCTGAAAAAGACGGATGAGCGAAAGAGCCAGGCGCGCTGGGCCTATGAGCGGTTGATCCTTTATATCCAGAACTTTGAGAAGCAGTTGGATAGCGAGCATGAGATCGCCATGGGTTTTGTCGGTGGTGACGCAGGTGTGTTGCGGATCGAAGGCATGGGCTATTACGACCCTGATATCGTGACCTTCTATGGCACCGATGGCACGGGCAGCAAAACCCAATTGGTGCAGCATGTCAGCCAGATGAACGTGATGCTGCGCGCCCTGCCAAAACCCCGCGAAGAAGTTCCCGCAAATCGCATCGGTTTTCGTCTCGCCAGTGATTTGACCGCCTGATCTTGCCTTGGGGCACTGCACTGGCCGCGATTCGGCGGTGAGATCTGTCTCTGATCTGCTCCGGCACGTGTGGCGCTCCACCAGGGTTATGGTCTTTCAAATTGCTGAGCCGATTGTAAATGGCGCGGCTGATAGGGCGCAGCTTGGAGTTTTTGCCCCCCTGCGCGCCAATGACGTGGTGACAGGGAATTTGAAATCCAGTATTCAGCAAAAAACATTCGCGAATGGAAAGATCCGTCATGGCTGAACACAAACACGGCACCATGGACTGCAAAGTCCAAGAAGAAACCTATGCAGGTTTCATCACCTTCACCACGCGTTTCACCATCTTTTTGGTGGTCTTGGCGCTGTTTCTCGCCGTTTTTGCGACCTGAAGCTAGCAAATGACATTTGGTAAGCTGTTTGGGCCTCAGGCGCCGGGCCTTATCGCTGTGCGCGCGGCTCTTTTTGCGGGGTGTGTTGCGCTCGCGGGCTGCGCCGATCAGAAAAAGCCCAATGCCGATGCACAGACGCTGGCAGCCGCGCGCTATGTGCATAGCGGCCCTCCGGCGCTGACCTTGTTCACCATGGTCAACAACCGGACGGGCTCCGGTGGTCATACATCGCTGATGATCAATGCCTCTGAGCGGGTGATTTTTGACCCTGCCGGATCCTTTTATGCCGATGTGGTGCCAGAACGGAATGATGTGCTGTTTGGCATCACTCCGCCTGTTGTGCTGGCCTATCGCGGCGCCCATGCCCGCAGCACCCACCATGTGGTGGTACAGCGCCTCGAAGTCACCCCTGCGCAGGCGCAGCTGGCCTATGAACTGGCGGTCTCAAATGGTCGGGTGCCCGGGGCCTATTGCGCCAATTCCACCTCCTCCATCCTGCGCCAAATTCCAGGGCTGGAAGGTTTAAAGACCACATTCTACCCGGTGAAGCTGTCCGAACAGTTTGGTGCGCTCCCTGGTGTTGTCACCACAAAATACTATGAGGATGACGACGCGGACCTGCAAAAAGCCCTGGCAGAGGGCAATGTGGTCCTGAATTACGAGACCACGCAGAGCGAGTAACGCTCGTTGGGGGCGACCAAAGATGGGAGCGGCTGAGCCTGGGAAACCGGCTCAGCCGTTTTGGTTTCTGCTTAACCGAGCAAAAATAGCAGCAAAAACCCACTAACACCGCTGAGCAGCGCCCAAAGCACATTTCGGGTGAGGTAGCCCACAGCAAAGGTCAGCGCCGCCACCGCCAGATGCGGCAGGCTGGTCTCTCCGCCTGTGGGGGAGGGCCAGACCACCAGGGGCGTGACCAATGCCGGCAGGATGGCCACTGCTGTGTAGCGCAGATGCCGCATCAGCCAGTCCGGCATCTGTCTGCCGCCCATAAATCCTATAAAGGCAAAGCGCAGCACATAACTGCCCAAGGCCATGCCGATGATCACGATCC
>CAJXIL010000050.1 GCA_913054455.1 uncultured Roseobacter sp. | reverse complement strand
TGCCAGTGTAGCCAAAGCCGGGCGACAGATCGAGCGTCAGTGCGCCTTTGAGCCCGGAGACCTCGGAAAAGCCCGCAAGCCCGGCCAAGCCGCCAGAGAGCAGCGCAGTTTTCAGGATAACGCGGGTGACGGGGATGCCGGCAAAACCTGCGGCCTCGGCATTTTGGCCGACAGCGCGCATCTCGTAGCCCAGGGTGGTGCGGGTGTTGATCACCCAGACCACCAAAGCGGCGACCAGAGCCAGGGCAAAGCCCCAGTGCAGGCGCAAGCCGTCGACGATACGCGGCAGCCGGGCCTCTGATGTCAGGCGGGCAGATTTGGGCCAGCCCATGCCCATGGGATCCTTGAGCGGACCTTCGAGCAGGTAGGAGACAAACAGCAGGAAGATGAAGTTGAACAACAGGGTTGTCACCACCTCATCGACGCCCAGCCGGGTTTTCAGCAAGGCAGGCCCCAACAGCAACATGGCGCCCGCAAGCATGGCGGCCAGGGCGCAAAGCGGCAGCATCAGATAGCTGGGCAGACCCAGGGCTCCGGTGCCAAGGATCACGGTGAGCACCGCCCCGGCGTATAGCTGCGCTTCGGCGCCGATGTTCCACAGCTTGGCGCGAAAGGCGACGGCAATGGCCAGCCCAGTGAAAATCAGCGGCGTGGCGCTGTTGAGCGTCTCTAACAGGGCAAATTTGGAGCCAAAGGCGCCCTTTAGGATCAGGCCAAAGACCGCAAAGGGATTGCCCCCTGCAATCAGCGCCAAAACGGCGGCCACCAGAAAGGTCGCGGCCATGGCCAGCGCTGGCGGCACAATCCGGCGCGCTGGGCTGGGGGCTACAATAGGTTCAAGCCGCATCAGGGGCCTCCGCGTCAAATCCTTGGCCGGCCATCCAGCCGCCCAACTCTTCGGGGCGCATGCTGCCCCGGGCAAAGCCCGGGCTGAGACGGCCTTCTGAGATCACATGGATCACATCCGACAATTGCATGATTTCGTCCAGATCCTCGGAGATGAGCAAAACAGCGGCGCCGCGATCGCGGGCTTTGGCCAGTTCCCCATGTACGTAGTTCACCGCGCCAATATCCAGGCCCCGAACGGGTTGATTGGCCAGAATGATTTGCGGCTCTTCTTCCAATACGCGCCCCAAGATCAGTTTCTGCATATTACCGCCTGAGAGCAGGCGAATGCGGATATCAGGGCCGGGGCAGCGCACGTCATAGGTCTGGATCAGATCCTTGGTAAAGGCGCGGGCACGGGCCCAATCCATCCAGCCACCCCGGCTAAAACGGGTGGCATAGGTTTCCAGAATGGCGTTTTCGGTCAGGTCAAAATCGGCAATGGTACCGGTTTTGTGGCGATCTTCGGGAATGCGAGCGATGCCTTGGGCGATGGCCGAACGAGGCGACCAGGAGGCTACCGGCGCGCCAGCCAGCAACAGCTCGCCTTTTGTGGGGCTGATCAGCCCAGAGAGCAGATCAGACAGCGCCGCCTGACCATTGCCCGACACTCCGGCCAATCCGGTGATCTGGCCTGCCGCCAGGGTGAGGTCCAGCGCTTTTAGCCCTGGGGCTGCGCCTTGATCGGGGGTTGAGACCTGATGCAATGACAAAAGCGGCGCTCCTGGCGCGCAGCTTTCGATGCTGGGCGCTGAGACCTCAGCCCCGACCATCAGCGCAGCCAGCTCTTCGCGATTGGTGGCGTCTGTGGTGCGTTCGGCAACCAGCTTGCCATGGCGCAGCACCAGCACTCGATGTGAGATCGCCATGACTTCATGTAGTTTGTGGCTGATAAAGATCACCGATAGCCCGGTGGCGATGGCTTCCTCCAGGGTGGCAAACAGCGACTCGGCCTCTTGCGGGGTGAGCACCGCGGTGGGTTCATCCAGGATCAGGATCTTGGCGTCCCGGTAGAGCGCCTTAAGGATTTCGACCCGCTGGCGTTCCCCCACTGTCAGGCGGCCAACCTTGGCCTCTGGATCCACCTTGAGATGGAACCGCTCCGACAGGGCGCGAATGCGAGCTTTGACCTGCCGGGGCTTAAGTGAGAGCCCAGAGAGGTGGTCAACGCCCAGAACGATATTTTCCCAAACGGTCAGATTGTCGGCCAGGGTAAAATGCTGATGCACCATGCCGACGCCCGCATCCAGCGCGGCACGGGGCGCGCCGGGCGGCAGCGGTTGGCCAAACAGCTCAACCGATCCGGCATCGGCGGTATATTGGCCAAAGAGGATATTCATCAGCGTGGTCTTGCCCGCGCCGTTTTCACCCAGCAAAGCGATGACTTCACCGCGATGCAGGTCAAAGCTCACCTCTTCATTGGCCGTTACCGGGCCAAAGCGTTTGGTAATGCCTTGAAGGCGCAGGACAACCTGCGCCTCGTTTTCTGTGCTCATGCGATCAGGCCCGGATCAAGAGGATTTGGGCTCTTCGTCGTTGATGGCAACCGTATAGGAGCCATCCTTGATCGCTGCAGTGCGCTCGGCCACCAGATCAAGGGCGGCCTGCGGGATCTTGCCCTCAAAGGTGCCATAGGGCGCCAGCGAGCAGCCGCCCTCCTTCATAAAGGAATAGGTGCCGTAGTCCTTGGCGGTGAAACTCCCGGTCTGCACAGCGGCAATTGCGGCATCCAGGGTGGGTTCAAAATGCCAAATGGCCGAAGCCACAACCGTATCTGGGTAGTCAGACTGGGTGTCGATCACATTGCCAATGGCCAAGAGGCCCTTTTCCTTGGCGGCATCCGAGACGCCAAAGCGTTCAGCATAGAGAATATCGGCGCCGTTTTCAGCCATGGCAAAGGCGGTTTCTTTGGCCTTGGGCGGATCAAACCAGGAGCCGATAAAGGAGACCTGGAACTTCATGTCCGGGTTCATTTCCTGCGCGCCGGCCATAAAGGCATGCATCAACCGGTTGACCTCGGGGATTGGGAAACCCCCGACCATACCGATATTGCCGGATTTGGACATGGCACCTGCAATGATGCCGGACAGATAAGCGGCATCCTGGATGTAGTTGTCAAAGACCGACAGGTTCGGCACTGCGGCGTCTTCCTTGAAGGAGGAGCCCATCAGGAAGGCGACATCGGGATAGTCGGCCATGACTTCGCGGGCCTCGGCCTCGACGCCAAAGATCTCCCCGATGATCATCTTGTAGCCGCTTTCGGCATATTCGCGCATGACGCGGGAATAGTCGGAATTCGAGGTGTTCTCAGAATAGGTATAGCTGATGTCGCCCCGATCCTGGGCAGCAAGCGCGGCAACATGGATGCGGCTGACCCATTGTTGCTCGACCGGAACAGTGTAGATGCCTGCGACTTTGATCGGTTCCGCTGCCAGCAGTTTCGCCGGTGAGAGCGCGGTCCCAACGGTGAGGGCGGCTGCGGCGCTGGTGGTCAGAAAATGACGGCGCGACAGCCCGCCGAAAGTGGATTTGGTCATCAAATTACCCCCGAGTTGAAAAGACGATCCTTGGCGGATCTTGTCCAAAGGGTAAAAATTCTACTCCCCGCTGGCAAGGACGCATTCCCGGATTTGGTAGTCTATTGGGAAGATTGACCATTTTTTACACATCTCTAAACAGAATTAGGAATTTGGTGCGCCTTACAAACTTTTTCGTCAAATTTTCATGATCGCCTCTGTCGAAGAGGCCCTTTGGAAGATCTGTTTTGCGCCCTGGAGAGTGTTTGCAAGCTGGTCGCGCCGCTCTGGGTGGGACGCCTCTGGATTGACATTGACTGCCAGGGAGCCGGCTGCACCATCTACCGCGCCCATGATCTGCCACCCCAAAATTCGCCCTTCGCGGCACTTCACGTTGTCTGCCCATGCGGCATGCTCTAACCGTCTGGCTCTAGGCTACGGTCAGTAGAAGCGGATTAACTGTTGGGCTTTTTCAGATAAAAAAGTCAAACTCTCTGCAACGGAAACTGCAAGGGGTTGCGTTTAGGACTCTGTGTCTCTTTTTTTGGGACCCGCGCGCCTGGCCAAATATGAGCCTGTTAAAAAGGTAATTGAAATGAACCTTCGCCCTCTTCTTTTCTTGCCGCCTCTTGCTATGGGGGTTCTGGGTTTTGTTTGGATGACCTCTAGGCCAGAGCCTGCCCTGACCACCCCGCCTGAGTTTCAGCTGGCCGTTCGGGTACAGCCGGTGGAGCGCAGGGAAATTGTGGCGCAGGCTGAGGGGTTTGGCCGGGTTGAGGCCGAACACAGTTGGACCGCAATTGCCGAGGTTGAGGGCCGTGTACTACGCGTGGCCTCTGGGTTGGACACTGGCAGTATCGTGGAGGCAGGAACCCTCTTAGTCGAGATCGACCAGACCGACAATGAGCTGTCTCGGCAAAAGACACTGGCCAATATTGCAGCGGTTGAGGCTGATTTGGCGGAGTTGGACCGCGAGGAAGAGAACGCGAAACGACTGCTATTGGTGGAGCAACGGATCCTCACCGTGGCAGCGGCGGAACTGGAACGGGTGAGGGCCTTGCTGGATCGGGGGGCAGGTACGCAGGCCACGGTTGATACCGCAGAAAAGTCCTATCTGGCGCAGCAGACTTCGGTGACCAACCTCACCAATACACTGTCGTTGTTCCCGGCACAGCGCGATGCGCTGAAAGCGACGCAGGCGGTGCGGCTGGCGGAGCTCGCCGAGGCCAACCGGGCGTTGGAAAAATCTGTCATCACGGCGCCATTCCGCGGGCGGGTGGCCAGCAAGGATATCGAGGTTGGGCAATTCGCCAGAACCGGCGATACGCTGCTGTCTCTGGACAGTACCGCCGCCGCCCAAGTGACGGCAGAGGTTCAGCCCAGCAGTTTTGGGCCGGTCGTCTTTTCAGACTTTCAGAGCATGTTTCCGAAGAATGCCAGTTTCGACACCAGCCAGTTCACGAAGGCCCTGCAACAAGCCGGTGTGAGCGCTGCTGTGGAGCTCTCGACCCCAGAGCCTTTTCCGGCCTGGGAGGCAGAGATCGTCCGGCTGCGGGGCACAATGGATGCCGATACCGGAACGATGGGGATTGTTGTAAGGGTTGCGAATCCTCTGGTATTACATCCCGGCCAACGCAGGCCTCCCCTGCATGCGGGTAGCTTTGTTCGTGTCGTTTTCTCCAGTGCCCCTAGGCCGGACAGTATTGCTGTGCCACGCCATGCGTTGCACGTCACTGATGCGGGACAGCCCTTTGTCTATCTGGCCGATGCAGAGGACCGCCTGGCCATACGTGAGGTCGTGCCAGGACAGGTCATTGGGAGTGATGTCATCATCCAGTCTGGCCTAACGGGCGGAGAGAGCCTGGTTCTGGGGTTGCCGACTCCGCCGGTTGAAGGGTTGAAGTTGGCTCCAGTGCCACTGCGGACTCCAAGCCCGGTGTCGGATGCCGGGGAAGGCAACTGATATGATCTCCTATTTTGTGCGCCACCCGGTTGCTTCCAACCTGATTATGGCGCTGCTCTGCGTGCTGGGGGTCGGAGTCCTCAGCAATTTTGAGCGTGAGACCTTCCCTGAGTTCACCGCAAAGACAGTGGCCGCTTCGGTTATCTATCCGGGCGCCTCGGCACGAGATGTGGACGAGGAAATCTGCACACCGCTTGAGGCAGCGCTCACCGGCACCTCTGGCATGACTGAGCTGACCTGTCTTTCTGTTGACGGGATGGCAACGGCCACAGCGGAGTTGGAGGAGGGCGGTGACATCACACTGTTTTTCAACGATGTCTTCTCTGCGGTTTCCAGCATCAATGATTTCCCAGCGGATGCTGAAACACCCACAGTGGAAATCCAGGCGCGCAGCGACCTGGTTGCCTTGGTTGCCGTCTCCGGGATCGCGGGAAAGCAGGGGTTGATCGAATATGCTGACCAGCTGGCCGATCGGCTGCGCGGAGTGCCTGGCGTTGCGGAAATCTCTGTTTCGGGTCTCACGGATCGTGAGTTGCAAGTGGCCTTTGATCAAGAGGCCCTGTACAGGTTTGGCTTATCGCCGCGCGATATTGTGGATGCAATCACGGCGCGCAGCCTTAGCCAACCGTTGGGCAGTGCCGATCTGGACGAAAACAGTCTGGTGTTGCGCTACGCGGATACCCGGCGTTCGGTTGCGGATCTCGAAGACCTGATCGTTTTGCAAAATGCCTCTGGTAGCTTTGTCCGACTGCGCGATCTGGCCGAGGTGCGGATGATGGATTCCGACGAAAACATCGCTTCCTATATCGATGGGGATCAGGCGGCGATCCTGTCTGTTTCCAAATCCAAGAACACCGACAGCATCCGAGTGTTTGAAGCGGTGGACGAGATCCTAAGCGCTGAACGTGCGGCCTATCCCGATCCGTTTCGGCTGACTGTAACCAACAATATGACCGAGCTGGTCGAAGAGCGCCTGAACCTGATTGTTGAGAATATCGCAGTTGGCCTGGTTCTGGTGTTCTTTACTATGTGGCTGTTCTTTTCCCTAGGCGAGGCGCTGTGGATTTCTGCGGCTCTGCCGGTGTCTTTCCTCGGCACCCTGTTTGTCATGAGCCTACTGGGCATTACTATCAATATGATCACCCTTGTGGCGCTGTTGATGGCGGTTGGGCTGATCATGGATGATTCCATTGTGATTGCAGAAAACATCGACAAATGGCGCCGCCGTGTCGGTCCCTCGGAGGCTTCGGCGCGGGGGGCGCTGGAGGTTCTGCCCGGAGTCGCCTCGTCCTTTCTGACCACCGCCTGCGTATTTGGTCCCCTGCTGTTCCTTGCCGGTGATATGGGGCAGATTTTGCGGTTTATCCCAATGGTGCTGCTTATCACTCTGGCGATTTCGCTGTTTGAAGGTTTTTTTATTCTGCCGCACCACCTCAGTCAGGGCAAAGCGGGACAATCTAAGGCGCAAAAGCCTCGCCTGGCAGAACGCGGCCTGGAATGGGTAAAGGAGCGATGTGTACTGCCTGTTGCCACCTGGCTGGTATCCTGGCGTTATCTGACGATGGGCTCGGTCTTTGCCGTGTTGATCCTGTCGATCAGCCTGATTGCCTCTGGTGCGGTGAAGATGATCGGGTTTCCCTCTACCGAGAGCGACACGCTAACCATCCGCTTTTCGTTGACTTCCGGGATCAGCCGGGACCGCACCGTCGAGACCGTAGAGCAATTGCTGGCGGGATTGCGGCAGGTGGATGAGAACCTCACTCCAAATACCGAGGGAGGCGCTCCTTTGGTGGAGCGAGTTTTGGTCCGCTACGCGGTCAATTCCGAGGTCTATGACAACGGTTCCAACACGGCCACAATTACCGTGGATCTGCTCACGAGCTCTGCCCGTAATGTCACCGCAGATGCAGTGCTTGAAGCCTGGCGTCTGGCTGCGGGGCCACTCCCGGATATGGTTCAGTCGTCTTTCTCGCAATCCGAGGTCGGCCCCGGGGGCTTTGATTTGGATGTGGAACTCACCGGCTATGACCTTGAAGAGTTAGAGGCGGCCTCGACGGTGCTGCGCAATGACTTGCTGGCCCGCGCTGACGTGGTTGAAGCCTTTCAGGATTTTTATGGTGGCCGACAGGAAGTGCAGCTCACGCTGAATGAATATGGCTATCTTGTCGGTTTGACACCGCAGGCCCTATCAGACCAGCTGCGCAGCGCTTTTGAGGGCACTGAGACGGACAGTTTCCGTTCCAATCAATCCGATATGGCGGTGCGGGTAAAACTGGGTGACACCGTGACCAATCTGGTGGAGCTGGAACGTTTCCCGATCCTGGTAGGGGAGGGTAAACTTGTGGCCCTTTCAGCAGTGGCTCAGATGACCCTGTCGCAGGGCTATCCGACGATCGCCCGCAAGAACGGCAAGGCCTTGGCACGCATTCGCGGCAAGATCGACAATGCCACTGTGACCTCGGCGCAGATTTCGGCAGTTATCACCAGTGAACTTGGGCCCGAGCTGCAAAAGAGCTTTCCTGGTGTCGAGATTGGCATTTCGGGGGCGAGTGCCGACCAGGCTGAATCACAGGCTTCCTTATTGAAACTTATGATGTTGGGGCTCTTGGGCGTCTTTATGGTTCTTGCCTTTCAGTTCCGGTCCTATTCGTTGCCCTTTGTGGTGATGTTGTCGATCCCCTTTGCCTTGGTGGGAACCATTCTTGGCCATTGGGGAATGGGGATGGATATTTCGATGCCCAGTCTGATCGGTTTTGCCTCGCTCGCAGGGATTGTGGTCAACAACGCGATCCTGTTCCTGACGTTTTTCCAAACCCACCTCGAGGGAGACGACTATGTGTCCGCCTCTCTGAATGCGGTGCGGGCACGCTTTCGCCCCATCCTGCTGTCGACCTCAACCACCATTGCCGGATTGGTGCCGATCCTTTTTGAAACCAGCCCACAGGTGCAGACATTGGTTCCCGTTGTGGTCTCGGTTGCCTTCGGCTTGTTGGCCTCGATGGTTTTGGTCTTGCTGGTTTTGCCCGCGCTAATTTCCGTCTATTTTGATCTGGTTGATGTGCGAAAATGGGTGGATCAATTCCAGCGCAGCGAGAATGTTTTGTAAGACGTAAGAACGCCAAAAAATCAGGCGGCACCTCTAATAAAGGAGCCGCTCTAGGTTAGGTCAGAGGCCAAGATCGGACAAGCCAGGGTGGTCATCGGGGCGGCGCCCAAGCGCCCAGTGGAACTTGCGGTCCGCTTCCGTGATGGGCAGATCATTGATGCAAGCAAAGCGGTTCTGCATCAGGCCATTTTCGGCGAATTCCCAGTTTTCATTGCCATAAGAGCGATACCAGTTACCGCTGTCGTCGTGCCATTCATAGGCATATCGCACGGCAATACGGTTTTCGGTAAAAGCCCAGAGTTCTTTGATTAGGCGGTAATTCAACTCGCGAACCCATTTCGCCTCGAGAAAGGCCTGCGCCTCGGCGCGGTTGCTGACAAATGTCGCACGGTTGCGCCATTTGGTGTCTGGCGTATAGGCCAGCGCCACTTTGGCGGCATCGCGGCTGTTCCAGCCGTCTTCGGCCAGGCGCACCTTGTGGATGGCGCTGTCACGGGTAAAGGGCGGCAGTGGGGGGCGGGTGTCCATGGTCAAAATCCTTTTGAAGAAGCAGTGTGAATGGGGTTAGAGGTCGAGTTCCAGAGGTGCGCTGCTCTGGGCCGGACGGGCACAGCACAGCAGTACTTCGCCGGGGAGCACCTCGGCTGCGGGTGGGCTGCGGTAGCTGACAGCGCCTTGGGTCAGACGGGTGGCGCAACTGCCGCATGAGCCTGAGCGGCAGCTGAAATTGGGGGTCAGGCCCTGGGCTTCTGCATGTTCCAGAAGGGTGCCGTCTTTGGGGCGCCATGTGCTCGTGGCCTCTAGACTGGTAAAACTGATCTCGGCTGTTTCTGCCTCGTCCTTGGCCGGTTGATCTGCAGGCTGAGACGGCGCAGCGGTGTCTAGAGTGCGGGTGAGGGCCGCAGGGCCAAAGCTTTCGGCAAAGATGCGGGCGTCCGCCACGCCGAGGCGGCGCAGATTGTCATATTGAGCCTGCATGAAGGGCGGCGGGCCACAGAGGAAAAAATCATAGTCATCCAGGGACAGCACCTGCCGCAGGGTCTCATCGGTGATATGGCCGGTACCATTGTAATCGACGCCAGGTGTTTCGCTCTCAGTGGCGCTGCCAATAAGGGAGAGGTAACGGATCTGTCCCTCGGTGGCCTGCTGCAGGGCGCGGAATTCATCTGCAAAGGCGCGCTGGGCACTGTCGCGGCTTGCATGCAGTATGGTCAGCGGTCGCAGGTGACGCGTGCGCCTGCCTTCGCGCAACACGTGGTTGGCCATCGAGATCACCGGCGTGATGCCGACGCCCCCTGCGATCAACACAGCAGGGCGGCGCTCCGCGGGGTCGATATAGAAGGAGCCCTGCGGTGCTTTTACCTCCAGAATGTCGCCTGGCGTGATATGATCATGCAGCAGGCGTGACATATCCCCGCGCTCTTCTCGTTTGACAGAGATTCGGTAGTAGCGCTCGCCTGGGGCAGAGGAGACCGTGTAGTTTCGGCTCAGCACCTTTGCGGTTGGCTGATCCTTCGATCTGGCGCGCAGCGTCAGGAACTGCCCTGCCTCAAAAGGCAGCAACGGCGCAGTGTCAGCGGGTTCCAGATAAAAGGAACGAATGACCGAGCTTTCCTGCTGGACCCGAGCCACGCGGAACTGGCGCCAGGCATTGCGGCTCTGCTCTTGTTCGGCGCGCGCGGCGCGATCTGCCCAGGTGTCTGCCATCAGAGAATGGGGGGAAAAGGCACCAAGCTTGGCCCGAAACGGCAGGGCGTCGCGCAGCCAGAGGCCATGATGCAGAGTAAAGCGCCAACCTCGGTCGGCACCATGGAAGCCACTGATTTCCGGAGCCTCTTTTGACAGCAGCTCTGTTGTGCCAGTGAGCATCAACAATGTGCCGGTTTCAAAATCGGGAAACACTAAGCCTGCCTTGGGGTTGAGCAGGAAATTCCCAAAGGTGTTGAAGTGATTGTTTCCGGGAAAGTCGGGAACGATCAGGCTATTGCCGTCGATCTGTACAAAGCCAGGCCGCCCGCCCCGGTGAGAGACATCGACGCCTTCGATGCTCGGGTCATCCTGAGCCTCTACCGCGCTGGCGACAAAAAACACATCCGCCTCCTTGATCCTGCGACGGGCCTCCGCGTCCAGCTGGGTGAAAGGGAGCGAGGCCTGTGCTGGGGAGCTGTCTGTGGCATCGCGCAGAAAGGTGATGTCGCGGTGTTGGATGTACTGCGGGCAATTGCCAAAGGACTGGTCGACCCGCAGTTGGATCTCGTCCTCTCCCACGCGAGAGACGCGTCCATTCATCCGGTTGCGGCGGCGGCTGTGCATTTCTATTCCTAGTAGCCCTAGCGGAGCCTCCGGGTGCAGGGCGCTACGCACCGGATCCGCGGTGGAGGCATTCAAAGCGATGTCTATATGACGGTTGTCCGGGCTTTGGGCAAAACCAGGAGCGCCGGGAAACAGGCTGGCCCAGGGCCAGCCCTCGGCGTCAACCGCACCGACCACTAGAAAGGGCAGTTGGGCAAAAAACGCCCGATGTTGCTCTGGCATATAGGGGCGGATCACTTTGCGACCAAACTGCTCCATCATCTCGCGGCTGCCGTTTTCGCTTTGCAGTTTCTGCTCGCCGGCATGGAAGGGGGAGGAGGCGTGGCTGTCGTCAGACAGGACGGGGAAGGCAGGAGACATGGCGGACCTCATCACAGATAGATACTGAAAGGAAACAGTGCGGATTGGAAAACGGTTGGTTGTCCGGGGCGGGCGCGCCGCCCCGAACCTTGGCGTGAGTGGGCGGCGAAAATCAGGCCGCTGCAGACAGGCCAACCGGGGTGACCGGCATGGGCTTAAAGCCTTTCAGCCCTTCGATATTGGCGAGCAGGCGGCGAACGTTGGCATAGGGCTCTAGCGAGATATCGCCTTCGGGGGCATGGGCCACATAGGAGTAGATCGCCACATCCGCGATGCTGGGGGCGGTCCCAACCAGGAAGTCGCGCCCTTCCAGGTGGGCGTCCAGCTTGCCCAAAACCCGTTCGGCGACGGTTTTGCAGAATTCCGCATCCAGCGGGGCATTAAAGACGTTGATCAACCGTGCGGCGGCAGGGCCAAAAGCGACTTCGCCAGCGGCCAGGGTCAGGAACTTCTGCACTTCGGCCTCTGCCACTGGGTCGTTGGGCAGAAAGGCGGGGGCATATTTGCGGGCAAGATATACTAGAATGGCATTGGCGTCGGTGATCACGGTATCGCCGTCTTCAATGACGGGCACCTGACCGGCAGGATTCAGCGCCAAAAAGGCCTCGCCTTTTTGCTCGCCCTTGGCGAGATCGACGGTGATCACCTCATGGGCGATACCAGCCAGGCTGGCGAAGAGTTCAACCCGGTGCGCGTGACCGGAGAGGGGGAAGCTGTGAATACGCAGAGTATTGGACATTGGATGTTCCTCAGGGGTTTACCGCTGGCGCGGCGGGAGTGGGAAGCGGTTGATGAGAACCGCCGTTTCGGTGAGGAAGAGATACATTCAGAACGAATGGGTGATAATAATCATTTATGTGGAGTGAGTATGTACGTATTGGAGATAATTAGCTATCCTGACTGGGTGGGGTAAGGGCCAAGGAGCAGGCTATGGACACGTTAGATTGTATGCGGACCTTTGTTGCGGTTGCGGCACAGCACTCCTTTACTGCGGGCGCTCGCCAGATCGGTATCAGCACCAAACTGGCCAGCAAATATGTTGCCCGGTTGGAAGAACGGCTTGGGGCTCAGCTGTTTAACCGCACCACACGCTCCGTCACCCTGACCGATACCGGCCAGGCCTACCTAGAACGCTGCCTGCCTCTGCTGGATCAGATCGACGAGATGGAAGGGGTCATTCAGGAGCGCCAATCCGAGCTGGCCGGCCCCATTCGGCTCACGGCGCCCACCGGATTTGGCAGTCGCGAGCTGGTGCAAGCGGTGACACCGTTTCAGCAAAACCACCCGAAGGTGCAGATCGAAATGCTGCTATCGGACTATCATGCGCCCATCGTCGAAGAGGGCATTGATCTGGCTATCCGCTTTGGCAAGCTGCAGGATTCAACCCTGGTGGCACGCAAGCTTTGCAATATGCGCCTGGTTGTGGTGGCGGCGCCGGACTATCTGGAACGGTTCGGCGAACCGGGTCACCCAAAGGCGTTGGCGACCCATAACTGCCTGTTGTTGCAATCCTCGGCGCAGCCGGAGCTTTGGCGGTTTCGCGAGGCGGGACAGGTCACATCAGTGGCAGTGAGCGGCAGTTTTCGTGCCAATTCCCCGCGCGCGGTAGCCCATATGGCGGTGGACGGTCAGGGAATTGCCCGCTGCCCCTATTACACGGTAAAACCCTTTGTCGAGGCGGGGCAACTTCAGCTGCTTTTTGCGGACCGTGAAGATGCGCCTTTGCCGCTTTATGTGGTCTATCCACCCAGCCGCCACCTGACCGCGCGCATTCGTGCTTTGATCGAACACTTGGCGCAGTGGTTTCAGTCCACCGAGCAAAATCACTGGGGGTCCTAATCAGGCTGGAGCTGGTCTTGGGAGCGTTAAATGAGTGGCCTTGCGGAGCTGAGGTCGCTTTGGATGCGGATAAACTCTGCCTCAGCCAGGCCAAGGGCGGAATTTTTCTTTGACCATTGTCCGATCACTTGGCGCGGCGTGGTGACGGCGGCTGTCAGTGCCTCTTCCAGCGGGATATCGCATTGCGAGACCAGCACCCGCAGGGCTGTGGTGAGGTCCAGATCAGCCCCTGCGAGGGTGCCGTCCTCTAGCGTGAGACGCCCGTTTTTGCGCAGGATCTGACGCCCCTCCAGCTCGAACGAGGAGATGTCGCTGCCAGCCGGTGCCATGGCGTCGCTTACCAGATAGATTTTGCCTTTAGTGGTTGGGTTTCTCATTTTTGCAGCCCAGGCCGCGCGCATAGCCGCAGGATGGACGTGGATGCCATCGGCAATCAGGCCGGCGCTGAGGTTGGGATTGTTGAGCGCAGCCCCGACGACACCGGGGGCGCGGTGGCCCAGCGGGCTCATGGCGTTGAACAGATGAGTGACACAGGTTACGCCCGCCTCGGCATGGGCCATGGCCTGCTCAAAGGTCGCATCTGTATGGCCCAGGGATAAGATCACTCCGGCACTGCGCAGGGCTCTGACCTGTTCCAGACTGGTGCTTTCAGGGGCCAGGGTCACCATCAGCACCGGCAGCACCGCTGCTGCGGCCAGAAGCACCTCCAGATCCGCCGACGTCATTTCCCGGATCAGCGCTCCGTCATGGGCGCCTTTGCGGTTTTGCGACAGATGCGGGCCTTCCAGGTGCAGCCCCGCAATACCGGGCACGCCAGCCTTGATCGCCTGCACTGTCGCATCAATCACTTTGGAGGTTTTTTCCGGCGTGTCGGTGATCAGTGTCGGAAGAATTTGCACCGCCCCAAGCTGCCGATGTGCCTTGGCAATGCGCTCGAGCCCGGTGCCGTTTGGCACGGCATTCAGCATGATGCCATCCCCGCCATTGACCTGAAGATCCAGATATCCAGGGCTGAGGATATCCCCGGCCAAATCCACATAGCGCAGATTGGCTGCTGGGGGGCTGTCGGGCGACAGGCAAACCAGCTTGCCAGCCTCAAACCGCGCGTTAACGCCGTGCTGTAGGCTATGGCCATCAAAAATAGGACCACCGCCATAGAGAGTGGTTGGCTTATTCATGGCTCTGTCCTGGCCGGGGCTGTGTTTCAGTGTGCGATTGGGCCGCGAATTCTCGTGCCAGCGCCAGGGCCCCGTACACCGGGTCGCCCTGTGGGGCTTGCAGATCTTCTTGCATCTGCCGTGGTAGATAGGCGTGGTACTCTGGCGCCAGCCCCCCCGTTAGACAAAGGGGCTGACCGGGGGTCCAGCCGATCCGCGGTAGGGTTTCGGCTATATAGCAAGCGCCCTGACGCATCAGATTCCTTGCCAGAGGGTCGCCCTCTTTGGCATGGCGGGTGACATCCTTGGCAAAGGCGCCAAACTCCATCGGGCTGGCTTGACTGGCAAATGCAACGATCTCAGCAGCGCCGGAAAAACGGTCAATCAGGGAGGCGCTTAAACCCGTAGCCGTGGTCAGACCGTCGGTCACATCCAGGGTGCGGGCCAAGGCCAGACGGCCCAGCCACTGGGCTGAAGCTTCGTCCCCCAGCTGCTGCCCCCAGCCGCCAACAATATGGCGCTTGCCTTGGATCTGGCTGGCCAAGAAAGAGCCTGTACCACAATGGGCAATTGCCCCATCAGCGGCACCAAGCGCGCCGCGCAGGGCTGCGGGTCTGTCGTCTTCAATATGGGTTCGACTGAGGGGGAGGGCACGTTGTAAACGGCGTGCTATCTCGGGACTTACAACGCCAGCCAACCCCAGAAAGGCGGGCACTTGGGTGAGTTCTGCCCACGGCAGCTTCGCCGCAGCGCTGAGCCGCTCCAGCCCGACACGAATCTGTGCCACTGTCCCGTCAAAATTGCTGGAGGCGTTGGCCGCGCCGCTTTCAACCCTGATGACCTCATCCTCGCGTTCCAGTGCTATCCGGCAGCGGGTTCCACCACCATCTATGGCAAGAACTGAAGGTGAGGAGGGCTGTGTCATGGGCATAGGTATAAGTGCCCGATCAGAAGGGGGCCAGTCCCAGATTGTTTGTCGGAGCAGGCAAAAGACTCGCGTTTGAACAGAGTGCGCAACTGTCTGATGAGGTTCGGGTCGCTTGGATTGACTTACAGGAGAGAAATGGTGGCGTGGGGGAGACTTGAACTCCCGACCTATCGATTATGAGTCGATCGCTCTAACCAACTGAGCTACCGCGCCATCTTCTGTGAGGGGCGATTTACGGAATGGGGCCTCTGGGGTCAAGGCGCAAATGCAGGAGAAACCGGCTTTCGCGGATGTTTTTTTGCTGCTGCTGTCAGTTTCTATGCTTTTCAGCCCGTTACGCGTCGTTGGGCAAGGCCTGTACCGTGGCGCGGATGAAGTCATTGCACAGATCAGGCGCGGTGATGGGCAACATATGGCCAAGGCCAGGGGCGATTTGACAGTTTAAGCCATAGGCCTCCATCGCTTTTCCCTGAGATTGGGGCGCAAGAATAGCATCCTCGTCGCCAAAGAGAATCGCCCCAGGGGTGCGCAGCTCCTTTGCGTAGCGGGTGGCCTGAGTCTCGATCGCTGGGTAGAGGTATGAGGCATCCGCCGAGGCCGCGACAAAGCTCTCGGGGCGCAGCCCCAATGCGCCGCCTGCCTTGACTAGAAAATCATCGGGGCAGGTCTCAGGCGCAAAAATCTGCTGTAGAACCGGCTCAGCGGTGCGTTGCGCGGTTGGAACCGCCACGGTCTGCGCCATCAGGTGCCGCATGACACTGGTATGCACGATCAAACCCTTAAAAGCTTCAGCCCCCTGTGGCGAAGGGTGGGTTAGCGGGGCCAGCAAAGCCAGACCACGGATTTTTTCAGGAGCTTGTAGTGCCATGGCGAGCGAGACGGCGCCACCCAAGGAATGCCCTACCAGAACGGGCTGGTCGACCTCCAGTTGATCGAGAACGCTTAACAAGGTCTTTGCCTGTTCGGGCAGGCGTGCCAGGGCATCACTGGCGCGGGTGGAATAACCGCAACCAGGCCGGTCCAGGGCAATCACCCGGTGGTCCTTTGCTAACAGCTCCGCCAGGGCATAGGTGAAGTGTTGCAGCTGGCCGCTTAAGCCGTGGATCAGCACCAGGGGCTGGGCATCGCGTGGGCCGATATCGATATAGTGGATCTTGCCTTGTACTGTGGTGCAGAACTGGCCAACAGGAGGCACCAATTGCCGGGCATCGCGTGCAAGCTTGCGGGTTTTGAGATGCGAGGCCCCCATGAGCGCTGCAGGGACGGCAAGGGCGATCAGGGCAAGACTACTAAGGGCGGACATCAAAAATACTCCAAAGGAAAAGGGGGGGCGCTAGGCCGAGGGTTATTGCTCCAGATCTTGAAGTTGCGGGCGCGGCAGCCTGTCCAACAGCTCAAAAACATGGGCCCGGCAGGACTCTCCACACCAGGCCTCTGGGGGTGAACCAGATGGCAAAATCGGATGGCGCAGAGCGATGCGGCGCCAATGGTGCACGACCAGAGTGCGCAGAGAGGCCACCTGCACAGGCGTCAGAGCCGCTGTGGGAGCCGGGATCTGGATCAGGGCGTCTTGCAGGGATTGGCAGGCCTCAATCAGGTCCTGGGGGAAGAGGCGGGCCTGTAACCAACTGGGCAGTGATAGTTCAGATACCTGTGCCACCAGCAGATCGTCCAGCCCAGTTGGGGCTGCGCCATAGCCCAGCGCCGTTCGGCGGTTGACCTGGGTATACTGCGGCAGCAGTAAGGTCTCTTCCAGGGCTGCCTGGCCGGCGCTGTCATCCGCGATCAAGAGGTGCCAGTCCTGCGGCGGCTCTGGGGTACGGGCATAGATCCGCGGGGTTACGGCGGCAGATTGATTGCGGCCAAACTCCGTCAGGTAATGTACCGAGGCACGTCCAGACCGGCTGCTCTCAATCCAGCCGTCCTTACGCAGTCGATGCAGCGCCACGCGGATCGCTTCGGGTTTGATCCCCATTGGGGTGATGATCTGGGTGAGGGCGGTGCCGCTGATCTGATCGCCAGTTTTCTGCGCTAAATCACCAAACAGCGAGACGATGATCGACCAAACCCGCAGGTTTTGCAGATCGGTGAGCTGGGCGAGGCTCGCCTCGAAGGTTTGAGAAGGTACTGCTGTCATAGCAGCAAGATAGGCACTCCGGGCCAGTTAGGCCAGCCCAGAGCGAAATGGCTTGGCTGTTTTGACGCCTTAGAAGGCATTCATAGTCAGCAGCTCATATTCGGCAACTTTTTCATCATCCTGATTGGTTAGGGTGACATGCCAGCGGACCTCGCCGTATTCCTCATTCCGAGGTGTCTTCTTCTTGACGCTCAGGCGCACCTTGATGCGATCGCCCGCCGAGACCGGCTTCATGAAGCGCAGGTTATCAAGCCCAGTGTTGGCCAGCACTGGCCCTTCATTGGGTTCGACAAACAGACCGGCCGCAAAGGAGAGCAGCAGATAGCCATGCGCCACACGCCCCGGAAAGAAGGGGTTCCGCTTGGCGGCAGCGTCATCCATATGGGCATAGAAGGTATCGCCGGTGAAAGTGGCAAAATGCTCGATATCTTCCAGCGTTACCTCGCGTGCGGGGCTGTTCAGCGTCTCGCCAATGGCCAGCTGACCATATTTGCGGGTGAAGGGATGCGCCGGGGCGGCGATCTCCGTGCCGCCGGGAACCCATTGCTCACCGATGGCAGCCAGAATGTCGGGGCTGCCCTGAATGGCGGTCCGCTGCATGTAGTGTTTGACACCACGCACGCCGCCGAGCTCTTCACCGCCGCCCGCACGACCGGGGCCACCATGCACCATATGGGGCAGGGGGGAGCCATGGCCGGTGCTTTCCTTCATTGAGGCGCGGTTGTTGAAATAGATCCGCCCGTGATAGGCGCCCGACCCCAGAGCGACCTCGCGGGCCACGGCGGGGTCATTGGTGATGCAGGACGCAACCAGCGAGCCCTCGCCCCGGTTGGCCAGGGTTACGGCATGGTCCAGATCCCGGTAGCCCATGACGGTGGAAACGGGGCCAAAGGCCTCGGTGTCATGCACCCGGCTTGCGGCATCCGGGTTTTCACAGTGAAACAGCATCGGCGGTACAAAGGCACCTTTTTCGGCATCGCCGCCGTTTACCTCAAAATCATCGGGGTTGCCGTAGACGCGGGTGGCCTCAGTCGCCAGGATTGCGGCCTTTTCCAGTACGTCACGTTTTTGACCGTTTGAGACCAGCGCACCCATGCGAGTGCTTTCCAGACGGGGATCACCGATAGTGGTCTTGGCCAGGCGGGCCGAGAGGGCTTCGATCACCGCTTCGGTCTGGGCCTCGGGCGTGATGATGCGGCGCACGGCGGTACATTTCTGCCCCGCTTTGGTGGTCATCTCGCGGCTGACCTCCTTGATGAACAGATCAAACTCAGGTGTGCCAGGCACAGCATCCGGCCCCAGGATCGAGGCATTCAGGCTGTCCTGTTCAGCCACAAAGCGGATAGAGTTTTCCAGGATCACCGGGTTCTGGCGCAGTTTCAGCGCGGTCTGGGCCGAGCCGGTAAAGCTGACCACATCCTGCATGGTCAGATGGTCGAGCATATCGCCCAAGCCACCAGACACCAGCTGCAGCGCACCGGCGGGCAGGATGCCGCTGTCGAGCATCAGGCGCACGGCGAGTTCAGTGACATAGCAAGTGGCTGTCGCGGGTTTCACGATGGCGGGCACACCGGCCAGCAGGGTCGGGGCGAGTTTTTCCAACATGCCCCAGACCGGGAAATTGAAGGCATTGATATGCACCGCAACACCCTGCAAAGGCGTACAGATGTGCTGGCCGAGGAAGGTGCCGTTGCGCGATAGCTGCTCAACCTCGCCATCCAGATAGACCTTGGCATCGGGCATTTCGCGGCGACCTTTGGAGGCAAACACAAACATGGTGCCGATGCCGCCATCGATGTCGATCATGTGGTCTGCCTGGGTGGCGCCAGTCTCAAAACTCAGATCATAAAGCGCCTGTTTGTGCTGACCCAGATGCGTTGCCAACGCCTTGATCATACGGGCGCGGTCATGGAAAGTCAGCGCGCGCAGGGCGGGACCACCGGTGTCGCGGGCATAGGCCAGCATGGCCTGCACATCCAGCGCGTCATTGCCGGCCAGCGCCAGCGGCGCGCCTGTCACCGCACTGGCAATGTTGCGGGCGCCAGCGCCGGGGGCGATCCATTCACCGGCGGCAAAACTCGATACGTCTAGAAGGCTCATGCTCTGTCCTTTTCATTCCTTGGCTGAGGGTGGTTCCCTGGGCAGTGAGGCGACTCGCCGCGCTGGGGCCTCAAATTCGCGTTGAATGATATATTGACCGTCCGGTCGGTTTATGCAAGGAATTTGTCAACGGAGTTTTGCAGCCTGCTGGTTTGAGACAGGCAGGGGCTGCATGAGGGAGAAAGACATGAGCGATTCAATTCTGGTCGCGGATCACGGCACTTGGGTGGAGATCACCCTGAACCGGCCGGATCGGCTCAACAGTTTCAATGATGAAATGCACTATGCCCTGCGCGCCGCAATCGAGGCCGCGCGAGATGGTGGCGCGCGGGCAATCCTGCTGACGGGCGCTGGCCGGGGCTTTTGCGCGGGTCAGGACCTGGGTGACCGCGACCCCAGCAAGATGGATGGCCCACCGGATCTGGGCAACACGGTGCGGACCTTCTACGCGCCCCTGGTCAATCTGATCCGCTCGCTCGAGTTTCCAGTGGTCTGCGCGGTCAACGGTGTTGCCGCCGGAGCTGGCGCCAATATCGCGCTTGCCTGTGACATGGTTTTTGCGGCGGAAAGCGCCAAATTCATCCAGTCTTTCTCAAAGGTTGGTCTGATCCCGGATACCGGCGGCAGCTGGCACCTGCCACGCCTCCTGGGCGAGGCCCGCGCCAAGGGCCTAGCCTTTATCGCGCAGCCCCTGCCCGCCAAACAGGCCGAAGACTGGGGGCTGATCTGGAAGGCGGTACCGGATGCTGATCTGATAGCAACGGCCCGTGCGATGGCTGAACAGCTGGGCAATGGCCCAACCCTAGGCCTGGGGCTGAGCAAGCATTGCATTCAGGACGCTGCCGTTGCGACGCTGCAGGATCATTTGGAGCAAGAAGCTGACGCGATGAAGACCTGCGGTGAAAGCGCCGATTATGCCGAAGGTGTGGCCTCCTTTCTGGAGAAACGCGCGCCAAAGTTTCAGGGGAAATGAGCATGACTCCCCAAGAACGCGCCGAGAAATCCGCCGAGGCCATGTGGGCCAGCGACAATGCCTCAAAATGGGCGGGGATGGAGATCACTGCGATTGATGAAGGCACAGCGACGCTAGAATTGACGGTCGCGCCGCATCACTGCAATGGTCATGGCATCTGCCATGGTGGTGTGACATTTATGCTGGCAGATAGCGCCTTTGCCTTTGCCTGCAACAGCCGCAATCAATCCACGGTGGCGCAGAGCAACAGCATCACCTTTACTGCCCCCGGCAAGCTGGGCGAGCGGTTGATTGCCCGCGCCACTGAGGTTTCCCTCACCGGGCGCAGCGGCATTTATGATGTGACAGTTGAAAACCAAACCGGCCAGATGATCGCAGCCTTTCGTGGGCTATCCCGTGCGATCAAGGGCCAGTTGTTTGACGAATAGGCGACGGAGGAAGCCATGAAAGATCTTACCCCTAACAAGGCCGAGCTCGACGCGATTGAAATTGCCTCGATTGATGAAGTCCGCGCAGTTCAGCTGGAACGCCTGAAGTGGTCGCTGCGCCACGCCTATGACAATGTGCCGATGTACAAAGAGCGCTTTGATGCAGCTGGCGTACATCCGGACGACCTGCAGCAGCTGTCGGATCTGTCGAAGTTTCCTTTCACATATAAAAACGATCTGCGCGACAACTATCCCTTTGGGCTCTTTGCGGTGCCGCGTTCGGAAATCATCCGCCTGCATGCCTCGTCCGGTACCACAGGCAAGCCCACCGTCGTGGGCTATACCGTCAATGACATTTCAAACTGGGCCGATCTGGTAGCGCGCTCTTTGCGGGCGGCGGGGCTGCGCAAGGGCGATATGGTGCACAATGCCTATGGTTACGGGCTGTTCACTGGGGGCCTAGGCGCGCATTACGGGATTGAACGCCTGGGCGCGACCGTGGTGCCCATGTCCGGCGGGCAGACCGAAAAGCAGGTCGGTTTGATCACCGACTTCCAACCCGATGGCATCATGGTGACGCCGTCCTATATGCTCAACATTTTGGAACAATATCACAAGGTCGGCCTGGACCCGCGCGAGAGTTCCCTGCAGGTGGGCATTTTTGGGGCTGAGCCCTGGACGGATGCCATGCGCCGCGAGGTTGAAGCCGCTTTTGATATGCATGCGGTGGATATCTATGGATTGTCCGAAATCATGGGGCCGGGTGTGGCCAGCGAATGCGTCGAGACCAAAGACGGACCGGTGATCTGGGAAGATCACTTTTTGCCAGAAATCATTGATCCGGTGACCGGTGAAGTACTGCCAGACGGCGAAATGGGAGAGCTGGTCTTTACCACCCTCACCAAAGAGGGCCTGCCGATGGTGCGCTACCGCACCCGCGATCTGACCCGCTTGTTGCCCGGCACTGCGCGCACAATGCGGCGGATGGAAAAAATCACCGGTCGGTCGGATGACATGATCATCCTGCGCGGGGTCAATGTCTTCCCCAGCCAGATCGAAGAGCAGCTGATGGCCACGGGTGGCCTGGCACCGCACTATCAGATCGAGCTCTACAAGGCCGGTCGCATGGATGCGATGCGGGTCTATGTCGAGGCCAACCCAGATGCCACCGATGAGCTGAGCAAAACAGCCGCGGCGCGGATGCTGACCAAGCGGATCAAGGATATGGTTGGCGTTTCCACCGAGATCATCGTAGGCGAGCCCGGCGAAGTCGAGCGCAGCCAGGGCAAGGCCAAGCGCGTTGTCGACAACCGCGACGCTGAATAACCAAGGAGAGAGCTGACCCCATGGCCCGCACCATTGCAAAAGACCACGATGAAAAACGCGCACAGATTCTGAAATCTGCGGCCAAGGTCTTTGCGCAGGCTGGCTATGACCGTGCATCGATGACCCAATTGGCGCGCGAATGTGGGATCTCCAAGGCGAATATCTATCACTACTACGACAGTAAGGAGGCCGTGCTTTTCGGCCTTCTTGACACCTACCTTCGCGAGCTGCGGGACCGCGTCTGCGGTGTGGATCTTCAGGGGGTCTCTGCCGATGATCGCCTGCGCCGGGTCGTGGCAGAGATCCTGCTGGCCTATCAGGGCGCTGATTACGAGCACAAAGTCCAGTCCGGCGCTATGGGCGCCCTCCCGGAAGAGCAGCAAAAACTGCTGCGCGCCTATCAGCGTGAAATGGTACAGTTCCTCAATGACACCCTTCGGGCCGTGGCCCCAGAGGTGTTTGAAAATGACGCCGAGAAACTACGCTCTGCCACCATGTCGGTTTTTGGCATGCTGAACTGGTATTACATGTGGAACTCCGGCGCCGGCCCAAAGGCCCGCGAGGACTATGCCGATCTGGTCGCCAACCTGACCCTGAACGGGGTGCGGGGACTGTAGGGCAATGTCCTCTTCGGGCTGATTGTGTTGAAAAACTCTTCCCTGATCTTGTCGCCAGTGGCTGATTCAATTCTCTCAAGGAGCGGGAGGGTTGGGGATGATGGGGCCAAGGCAGGCGGCCTTGTTCTACGAGTTCTCGCTGGAAGAACACGTTCCCCAAAATCACTTATTGCGGTCGATTGATCGGTTTGCGGTCGATTGATCGGTTTGTTGATCTGACCAGCGTTCGCGCGTATCTGGTGGAGTTCTACAGCCACACTGGCCACCTGTCGATTGATCCTGAACTTCTGATCCGGATGCTTTTGATCGGTCATTGCTTCGGCATTCGATCCGGGCGACAGCTTTGCGAAGAGGCACATCTCAACCTGGCGTATCGATGGTTTTGTTGCCTCGATCTGGCGGATCGCATCCCTGATCACTCGAGCTTTTCTAAGAACCGTCATGGTCGGGTCCGCGAAAGCGATCTGCTGCGTTTTGCGTATTCTGACAACTACCTGATTGATACAGACCACGGGGTCATCATAGATGTCGACGCCAGCCGGTCGAACAAGACCGCCGAAGTCGGTGCTATGCGCAAGATGCTCGATCGCACTGAAGAGCGTTTTGGCGTGAAGCCTGATTGGGTCGCCGCTGACACCGCCTGCGGGTCGTCCGGTAATCTGGTCTGGATGGCGTTGAAGCGGCAGATGCTCCCCTCCATTCCCGTCTTTGACAAAAGCGAACGGACCGATGAAACCTTCCCTAGATCCGACTTCACGTGGGATGACGAGAATGGCCGCTACATTTGCCCGGGTGGATAGGAGATGTGCCACACCTGGTGGACCTATTCCGATCCCGCGCGCAATGCATCAGTTTGGAAAGCCCGCAAATATCGGGCGCGGAAGTCGGATTGCACGGGCTGCGCGCTGAAAGCCAAAGACTGCCCGTACTCAGAGGCCCGCGCGATCCACCGCGAGAATTACGAAGCCGTCAGGGAGTTTGCCCGCCAATGCACCGCCTCAGACTTCAATCCGAAGGCTCAGGCGCGCCGGAAGAAGGTCGAAATACTCTCTGCTCATCTCAAGCGCACCCTCGGTCTCGGACGGCTGCGATTGCGCGGCCAATGTGGCGTTCAAGATGATTTTACCCTCGCCGCAACCGCTCAGAACCTCCGAAAACCGGCGTAACTCAAGCCGATAGTGCCAGCCATAGGATCAAGGGCGATCAGCACTTCCACATCTAAGAGAAATCAAAGCGATTGCATGAAAAGACACGTCAAACCCAAAGAGTTTTTCAACGAAATCAGTCCAACTTGCAGAGTTGCTGCGATGCGGCCAATGTCGGATAAACCCAACAATGTTGCTACGCAGGAGCCGAAACCATGAATGCACACCCTTTGTGGTCATACGTCGAGGATAGCAAGGATAGATTCGAAGCGTTGAGTGATCGGGTCTGGTCCACGCCAGAGACGTGCTACATGGAAAGCGCCTCGGTTGCGGCGCATATCGAAGAGCTTCGGTTTCAGGGCTTTGAGGTGCATGAAGCGCTTGCCGGGATACCGACTGCGGTGATGGGTCAGGCAGGCAGCGGAGGGCCGGTAATTGCTTTCCTCGGCGAATATGATGCGCTGGCCGGTCTTAGTCAAAAGGCAGATGTTGCCCAGAAAGAGCCACTGGATCCCGGCGCGAACGGGCATGGCTGTGGGCACAATCTGCTTGGATCCGCCGCCTTGCTGGCTGCAACAGCCCTGAAACGCTGGCTAGCACAGACCGGAACATCGGGAACGGTGCGTTATTACGGGTGCCCCGCAGAAGAGGGCGGCGCTGGCAAGGCCTTTATGGTGCGCGCGGGGGCGTTTGATGATGTGGACATCGCTTTAACCTGGCATCCGGGCGATGTTGCTGGCGTTGTGAAAGGCAGTTCATTGGCGAATGTGCGTGTTGAGTTCACCTTTGAGGGGCGCGCTGCCCATGCCGCTGATGCCCCGCATCTGGGGCGCAGTGCGCTCGACGCTGTTGAGTTGATGAGCGTTGGCGTCAACTATATGCGCGAGCACATTCCGGATTCCGCGCGGATACATTCCGCGAACCTGGACAGCGGCGGAATTTCTCCGAATGTGGTGCAGGCGCATGCCAAGGTTTGTTATGTGGTGCGCGCAGACACGACCACAGAGATGCTCAAGCTGCTGGGCCGCGTGGTAAAAACCGCCGAGGGGGCCGCTTTGATGAGCGAAACCCGGATGTCATCCCAAGTGCTCTGCGGTGTGTCGAACCTTGTCTACAATGCAACGCTGGGCGATCTAATGCAGCGCAATCTTGACCGGTTCGGCCCTCCGCCTTTCTCAGAAGAAGACAAGGCCTATGCCGCGCGCTTTCAATCCACTTTAAGTGAAGAGGACATCCGGCAATCCTATGTCGCCAAGGGGATCGTTGAAACTGACCGAAAGGCGCTGGCCGACTTCAATGTGCCTGCAAGCATACCGGCCATGCCCTTTGGCGGATCGACAGATGTGGCAGATGTCAGTTGGGTTGTTCCCACGGTTCAGATGTGGGGGGCAACCCATGCCATCGGCACGCAACTGCACTCTTGGCAGGCGGTGGCACAGGGCAAAGGTCGCCCCGCGCTCAAGGGCATGGCCCATGCCGCAACCATCATGGCGGCAACGGCGGCGGATGTCCTGATGCAGCCAGATGTGCTCGTGCGCGCTCAGGAGGATCTGGCACGCCACGTGGGTTCGGATGGATACATATCCCCCCTTCCCAAAGATGTCGTGCCGCCTATCGCCGAGATGGCGCGGCCATAACGCTGAGAATTATTGGCTAGACAGATTCAGAACAGCCATTGGCGCAGCCACAGCGAAAGCTCACTTTGTCCGCATAGCGGCCCTTCAAAGTCCGCAGAAACCGGCCCATGCGCCAATTGCCAAAGCGAAGCTTTGGCAGCGCCCAAACCGCCCTCACGGGGCGGGCGCTTTGCTTGCCACTCTTCGGTTCGGACGCGATGGCTTTTCTGAAAGGGTTCAAAAGCGCACTCTGTCGTGTGGTTTCAACTGATCGCCGCAACACAGGCTTCAAATTTCACTGCTGGCGTTTGGTATTGCAGGGTCTTTCGAGGTCGCTCGTTTAGCTGACGAGCGACAGAGCTGAGTTTGGCTTGGCTAAAGCCTGA
>CAJXIL010000049.1 GCA_913054455.1 uncultured Roseobacter sp. | reverse complement strand
TGGCTCTGTCCGACGAGATCCTGGTTGACGGCAAAATGGTTCCAAACCCAAACAAAACCTGGGCTGACGTGAACGCGTCTTTCCCTGCACAGAGCCTTCAGGCCTTTATCCCAGGCACCAAGCACGGCACCCGTGAAGTGTTCGAAGACAAAGTGATCCTGGCTGGCTGTGAAGCCACCGGCGCATTTGAGCACCTGCTGGCCCACGCCGAAGGTGACACGCCTAAGGCCCAGAAAAAAGCAGCTGAAAAAGCCTGTATCTCTCTGCGGACCGATGGCGTTTCTGTCGACATCGACGGCGACTACACCGAGACCCTGGCCCGTATCGAGAGCAACAAAGACGGCATCGGCGTCTTTGGTCTGGCTTTCTATGAAAACAATACCGACAAGCTGCAGGTTGCAACCATGTCCGGTATCGTTCCTTCGACTGAAAGCATCGCAACCGGCGAATACCCTGTGTCGCGCCCACTGTTCTTCTACGTAAAGAAAGCCCACATCGGCGTGATCCCTGGCCTGAAAGAATATGCTGAATTCTTCATCTCCGATGAAGTTGCCGGCCCCGATGGCCCTCTGTCCGAATACGGCCTGGTTGCCGACCCTGAGCTGAGCGACACTCAGAACGCGGTTGCTGACGAAGCCACCATGGGCGGCAACTCCTAATAGCCCCCGCATATAGTCTATAGGCTGGGGCGGATCATCCGCCCCAGTCGTGTTTCTGGACCAGATCCAGCCCGTCTTTTTCGCTGCTGTCACACCGGAGCTTTTGATGCCAACATTCTGGCTTGTCGTTGTCTTGCTGGCGCTTACCGCGCTTGGCTTTTGGTTTGGGCGCCGCCGCGCCTTGGCCTCGGTGCAGGGAAATCCGCGCCATTTGCATTCCTTGCCAATTTATTACGGCGCAAATGTAGCCATGAGTATCGCCATTCCAGCCCTGCTGATCTTGGTGATTTGGCTGCTCGCCCAGCCGCTCTTGATTGAAAATCGGGTGTCGGCAACCATTCCGCAGGAATTGATCCCCGAAAACACCAGCATCGGCCTGGTGATGAGCGATGTGCGTCGCCTCGCTGAAGGGCTGGATCAGGCTGTAGACCAAAATGTGATGACCACCGCTGAGACGCTTGCCCTGGATGCGAGCACCACCGACGTGCGTGAACTACTCGGCACCGTGGGCGTCGCTCTGGGCTCCGAAGTGCGCCCTGAGGTGCTCGCAGCAGCTCAGAGCTACCGGCAGCTGTCTAGCACAGGGTCGACCGCAATGGCGGTTGTTTGCCTGGTCTTGGCCCTGGTAGGTTTTGGCCTTTCTGCACGCCACACCAACAAAGAGTTCCGCGCCCGAAACGTTGTTGAACGCGGGGTTTTGGCCCTGTTGATCCTGGCGGCCTCTCTGGCAATCCTCACCACGGTTGGCATCGTCTTGTCGATGCTGTTTGAAACCGTGAATTTCTTTGGGCTTCATGCCTGGACGGACTTCTTCTTTGGCAGCACCTGGGCGCCCAACTTCCGCGGCGACAGTGAGTTGTCGATGCTGCCACTGCTCTGGGGCACGCTCTATATCTCAGCCATTGCGCTGTTGGTTGCGGTCCCAGTGGGATTATTCGCGGCGATCTACCTCTCTGAATACGCCGGACCTGCGGTGCGCTCGCTTGCCAAACCACTGCTGGAGATCCTCGCGGGTATTCCGACAATCGTTTATGGCCTCTTTGCGCTTCTGACCGTTGGCCCGCTGCTTCTCAACCTTTTTGGTCAGGGCGAAAACGGCATTCTTGGGCTAAGCTGGATGACCGGTGCGACCTCGGTTCTGACCGCAGGGGTGGTGATGGGCATCATGTTGATCCCCTTTGTCTCGTCTTTGTCTGACGACATCATCAACGCGGTTCCCCAATCGCTGCGTGATGGCTCGCTGGGGCTGGGTGCCACCCGGTCGGAAACAATTCGTCAGGTGGTTCTGCCTGCGGCGCTACCGGGGATCGTCGGGGCCATTTTGCTGGCAGCCTCTCGGGCCATCGGGGAGACAATGATCGTGGTGATGGGGGCAGGGGCAATCGCTAAGTTCTCCGCCAACCCCTTTGAATCCATGACTACAATCACAACACGTGTTGTCAGTCAGCTGACCGGTGATACCGACTTTGCCAGCCCAGAAACGCTGGTCGCCTTTGCCCTCGGGCTTTCCCTCTTTGTCCTCACACTGGGCCTTAACGTCCTGGCGCTTTATATCGTGCGCAAATATCGGGAGCAGTACGACTAATGACCGATTTCAGCCCAACCCCGGATCAGCCCGCAGCAGCGCAGAGCTCCTTGCTCACCCTGTCTAAGCGGACTATTCAGCGCAACGCTGCCGAGAAACGATTCAAAGCCTATGGCATCGCCGCCATCGCCGTCGGACTTGTTATGCTGCTGGTTCTGGTCACCACGATCGTTGGTCGCGGCACCGGCGCCTTTCAGCAAACCTTCATCACCGTGAATGTCGAACTGCTGGAAAGCAAGCTGGACAAAAACGGTGAGCGGAATATCGAAGACATCAAACGCGTCACCACCTTTGGTTATGCGCCGCTAATCAAAGGAGCGATGCAGCAGACCATTTCTGATCTGGGTATCGAAACCAATCTGAAGTCGAAACACATGGCGGGGCTCTTGTCCAAGAACGCTGTGGCGCAGCTGCGTGCCTTTGTGTTGGAAAATCCAGAAAAGATTGGCGAAACCATCGAGTTCCGCTTCCTGGCTCAAAGCCGGGTCGATGGCTACCTCAAGGGGCGTGTGTCCCGCGACAGCATCGAAAACGATAAGAACATCTCGGCAGAACAACTGGATTTGACGGATGCGCTGATTGCGGCCGGAGTGATTGAGAAGACCTTCAACCTGGACTTTATCCTTGGATCAGATGCTTCGGATCAGCGCCCCGAGGCCGCTGGGATGGGGGTCTCGATGATGGGTTCTTTGTTTATGATGCTGGTGGTGCTGGCCCTGTCTTTGCCAATTGGGGTTGCCGCCTCGATCTATCTGGAAGAGTTCGCGCCTAAGAACTGGATCACCGATGTGATTGAGGTCAATATCGCAAACCTCGCGGCAGTGCCCTCGATTGTTTACGGTATCCTTGGCCTGGCCGTTTTCATCAACTACATGCACCTGCCCATGTCGGCCCCCTTGGTTGGTGGCCTGGTTCTGACGCTGATGACCTTGCCGACGATCATCATCTCGACCCGTGCAGCTCTGAAGGCGGTTCCCCCCTCGATCCGGGACGCCGCACTGGGAGTAGGCGCCTCCAAGATGCAATCGGTCTTCCATCATGTGCTGCCACTGGCCGCGCCTGGTATCCTGACCGGGACCATCATTGGCTTGGCTCAGGCGCTGGGAGAAACCGCACCGCTGCTGTTGATTGGCATGGTTGGCTTTATCGCGTCGAACGCACCGGAAACCATCGGTGAGGGCTTGCTGTCACCGAACTCTGCAATGCCTGCTCAAATCTACGAATGGGCCAAACGTGCCGACCCAGCCTTTTATGAACGCGCCTGGGGCGGGATCATTATTCTGCTAATCTTTCTTGTAACCATGAATACGGTGGCCGTAATACTGCGTCGTCGCTTTGAACGTCGCTGGTAGCCGGAGGTGAGGAAATGAACACTATGAATATGTTGGATAAAACCTTGGATACAAACACCACCAAGATCACCGCACGGGATGTAAACGTCTATTATGGGGATACCCATGCCATCAAGGACGTGAATGTTGAGATTGCCGCGAACACAGTCACAGCCTTCATCGGACCTTCTGGGTGCGGCAAGTCGACTTTCCTGCGCTGTATCAACCGGATGAATGACACAATTGACGTGTGTCGTGTGACCGGTGACATCCTGCTGGACGGTGAAGACATCTACGACAAGCGTGTGGATCCAGTACAGCTGCGCGCCAAGGTTGGGATGGTGTTTCAAAAACCAAATCCATTCCCAAAGTCGATCTACGACAATGTCGCCTACGGGCCCCGGATTCACGGATTGTCGAAAAACAAGTCCGAAATGGATGAGATCGTTGAAAAATCCCTGCGCCGCGCTGCCATCTGGGAAGAGGTCAAAGATCGCTTGGATGCGCCGGGCACCGGCCTGTCTGGTGGCCAGCAGCAGCGTCTGTGTATCGCCCGCGCCATTGCCACCGAACCGGAGGTACTGTTAATGGATGAGCCCTGTTCCGCGCTGGATCCCATCGCGACGGCCCAGGTGGAAGAGTTGATCGATGAACTGCGCGCAAATTATTCTGTGGTGATCGTCACCCACTCGATGCAACAGGCGGCCCGGGTCAGCCAGAAGACGGCCTTTTTCCACCTCGGTAATCTGGTTGAATTTGGCGCCACTGGACAGATCTTTACCAACCCCGAGGATCCGCGCACCGAGAGCTATATCACTGGCCGCATCGGCTAACGCCCACAAAGGAAAATACCATGGTAGAACAACATATTGCCTCCGCCTTTGATCGGGACCTCGAAGCCATTCAAGCCCAGATCATGAAGATGGGTGGCCTGGTCGAAGCGGCCATTGTCAACTCGGCACGGGCTTTGGAAACCCGCGACGAGGAGCTGGCGCAACAGGTCCGTCTTGGCGACAAGGCCATTGACGGTCTGGAAGAGCTGATCAACGAAGAATCCGCTCGTGTCATTGCCACGCGTGCCCCTGCTGCGGTTGATCTCCGGGTGGTTTTGTCGGTGATGAAGATTGCCGGCAACCTGGAACGTATTGGCGACTATTCAAAAAACATTGCCAAACGCACTGGCGTTTTAGTGCAGTGGAATGACAATACCGACAGCTCCGCTGCATTGCGCCGAATGGCCCGTGAAGTCGAGCTAATGCTCAAGGACGCTTTGGACGCCTATATCCAACGCGATACGGAACTGGCCGCAGATGTGATCACCCGCGATCGCGAAGTTGACCAGATGTACGATGCCCTGTTCCGCGAGTTCTTGACCCATATGATGGAAGATCCGCGTAACATCACTGCCTGCATGCATTTGCACTTCATTGCAAAGAACATCGAACGTATGGGCGACCATGTCACTTCGATTGCCGAAGAACTGATCTACCTGGTGACAGGCAACCGCCCAGAGGATGAGAGGCCCAAAGCCGATTTCACCTCAATGTTGACCGAGGAGGTCTGATCCATGACTGCCGATCAGCCAACAGTTCTGATCATCGAGGATGAATTGGCCCAGCGTGAGGTCCTAGCCTATAATCTTGAGGCCGATGGCTTTCGCGTCATCCGGGCTGAAAACGGCGAAGAGGGACTGCTGCTTGTCGAAGAAGACATGCCTGATATCATCGTGCTGGATTGGATGATGCCAAACCTAAGCGGGATCGAAGTCTGTCGGCGTCTAAAAACTCGGCCAGAAACCCGCGCGATCCCGATCATTATGCTTTCGGCTCGATCGGAAGAGGTCGACAAGGTGCGCGGGCTTGAGACTGGTGCCGATGACTATGTGGTCAAACCCTATTCGGTAATCGAGCTGATGGCGCGGGTCCGCACGCAGCTGCGCCGGGTGCGCCCCTCTACCGTTGGCGTGCGTCTGGAGTTTGACGACATTATTTTGGATGCAGAAACCCATAAGGTCAGCCGGTCAGACAATTCACTGAAGCTTGGCCCCACCGAGTTCCGTTTGCTCTCTACCTTTATGGAGAAACCTGGTCGTGTCTGGAGCCGAGAGCAGTTGCTGGATCGGGTTTGGGGGCGTGATATCTACGTCGATACGCGGACGGTTGATGTGCATATTGGTCGTTTGCGCAAGGCCCTGACCCAGTTTGGCGGTGCCGATCCGGTGCGCACGGTGCGCGGCGCTGGCTACGCATTGGG
The DNA here is from genome assembly GCA_913054455.1 of uncultured Roseobacter sp. Classification (GTDB taxonomy): domain Bacteria; phylum Pseudomonadota; class Alphaproteobacteria; order Rhodobacterales; family Rhodobacteraceae; genus Pseudophaeobacter. Next base: position 20,172 of record CAJXIL010000049.1, on the reverse strand, counting down.
CTAGGCCACCTAGACAATATGAAAAACTCTAATGGGCGTCGTTAGGCGCCCATTTGCTTTCCCGTTCATCCAGTGACCGCGCCTATCTAGGCAGCGGATCTTCAGGCTGTGCCTGACCTTCAAGCCAGAGCCGAAACTTTGTGAGTGCCGGATCACGCGATTTATTCTTGGGCCAAACCAGATAATAGGCGCCTGCGGCCTCACTGGGACGCGATTGCAGCGCAGCCAACCTGCCGGTGGCAATATCTTGTTCCACAAGGTAATCCGGCATCAATGCCACCCCCAACCCGTGCAGTGCAGCCTGGGTAATGGTTGAGAATTGATCATACATTGTCCCGCCAAGATCGTCTGGGCTGACCGAGACACCATGCTGCTCAAACCAATCCAGCCAGGCCTTGGGCCGAGTCTGAATATGTAACAGCGGCATTTCCAATATGTTCTGGGGGGCAAGATAGGTCCCGACAGGGATCATTTGTGGGCTGCAAACCGGCAATAGCTGTTCAGACTTCAACAACATGGATTCAGTGCCGGGCCAATCCGCAGTGCCAAAATGAATTGCGGCATCAATAGGTTCGCTCCCAAAACTAAAAGCCTGCAACCGCGTGGTCATATTGATGGTGATATCCGGATGACGGCGGGCAAACTCTGGCAGACGTGGCATTAACCAACGCATGCCAAAGGCAGGCAGGATCGCAAGATTGAGTGTTCCGGCCATGGGGGCGGTCTGCACCCGCAGTGTGGACTGAGTGATCTTGTCCAAAGCCTCGCGGATTTCCCGCGCATAGGTTTCAGCCTCTGGAGTCAGGTGAAGTTTCTTGCGATCACGCTGCACAAGCGAAACCCCGAGTTGGGCTTCAAGCGATTGTAATTGCCGACTAACCGCCCCCTGAGTCAAACACAGCTCCTCTGCCGCGGCCGAGGCACTGCCGAGGCGATCCAGCGCTTCGAGCGCGCGCAGAGCAGAAATTGAGGGGAGAAAACGACGAGGATGCTGCATGTATGAGTTTTATGCATATTTGAATGCCAAAGTCTCGCTGTTTTTTTGCCCGTCTCACTGTTAATCATTGGTCAACAAAAGTCACATCTCCAAAACTGAGGGTCTTTCAATGACTGACAAGCCAAGCCTACGCGCCAAAGATGCACCTGATCTGGGAGGATTCACCTGGGAAGATCCTCTGCGTATGGAAGATCAGCTGACAGAAGATGAGCGGATGATCACCGCCTCTGCACGCGCCTATGCACAAGAAAAGCTGCAACCCCGGGTCACCGCCGCTTATGAAAACGAAGAGACAGATCCAGCGATCTTTCGCGAGATGGGCGAAATGGGCTTGCTGGGGACCACAATTCCCGAAGAATACGGCGGATTGGGCGGCGGCTATGTCTCTTACGGTTTGGTTGCCCGCGAAGTAGAGCGCGTCGACAGCGGTTATCGCTCCATGATGTCGGTGCAGAGCTCGCTGGTGATGTATCCTATTTATGCCTATGGCAGCGAAGAACAGCGTCAGAAATATCTGCCCAAACTGGCCTCCGGCGAATGGATTGGCTGCTTTGGTCTGACCGAACCAGATGCGGGGTCCGATCCCGCAGGCATGAAAACCCGCGCCGAGAAAACCGCAACGGGCTATAAGCTGACTGGGTCCAAGATGTGGATCTCCAACGCGCCTATCGCGGATGTCTTTGTTGTTTGGGCCAAATCAGAAGAACATGGCGGCAAGATCCGTGGCTTTGTGCTGGAGAAAGGCATGAAAGGCCTGTCGGCGCCAAAGATCCAGAACAAGGCTTCGCTGCGGGCTTCGATCACCGGTGAGATCGTCATGGATAGCGTTGAGGTTGGCGATGACGCACTGCTGCCACATGTGCAGGGGCTGAAAGGGCCCTTTGGCTGTCTGAACCGTGCGCGCTACGGCATCAGCTGGGGCGCTATGGGTGCGGCAGAGGCCTGCTGGCATGCCGCCCGTCAATACGGTCTGGACCGCACCCAGTTTGGTCGCCCGCTGGCCAACACACAATTGTTCCAGCTCAAGCTCGCCAATATGCAAACGGAAATCACCCTCGGGTTGCAAGCCTCTCTGCGTGTCGGTCGCTTAATGGATGAGGCCAATGCCGCCCCCGAGATGATCTCAATCGTGAAGCGCAACAACTGCGGTAAGGCACTGGAGATCGCGCGCAATGCCCGCGATATGCACGGTGGCAATGGCATCAGCCTTGAGTTTAACGTTATCCGTCACATGGTGAACCTCGAGACCGTTAACACCTATGAGGGCACCCACGACGTCCATGCGCTGATCCTGGGTCGGGCTCAGACCGGCTTGCAGGCGTTTTTCTAAACCGATCCTGCATTTGAAACACATATTTTGGGCCTTTGGGGCCTGAAGCGGGGCGAGGGATGAGGCAACATCTCTCGCCCTTTTCTGGTCAACGGTTGTGAAAATGCAATTCGGTCTTGCAAATTTGCTGCCCCGTCGATTTTCCGCAGCGCCCCGGTAGCCATGCAAAACAATTGGGATGGTTTTCCTTCCGGCGCATGTGCTTTTGGATCCAAATTCCTTACCCTTAGTGTGACCAGAGATGACCTAATATCCCGCAAACCAACCTCAGAAAAAATTTGGGGCGGAAGAAGAAAAGGCGCAAGAACACCCAGCAAGCACACAGCACAGGGGGTTAATCTCTAGGCCGACCTATTGAAGAAACGCAAAAGACTTCTCGAAAAAACACCCTGCATACAGATGACTTTGCAATGGCAGAACTTCAGAACCTAGGGCAGGGGGATCTTGCAGAGATGCAAATGGTCACCAGAGGCTGGTGACAGGATTAAACAAAGATCCCGAGTGGCTTGCATAAATGAGCGTACTGCTTTGCACTGGTGCCGATCAAAAACTGCAAAACGTCGGCACACAACCTGGCATTCAATCCAACATAAATGCACCTTTACAATATGTTAACGCAGTTTCGGAGAGATGGAAAGGCGTTTGTTTCAATTTGATCTGTCCCAGGGGTTTACTCTCCCAAAAATACATATAGATACATGAATATGTAAACACATACAGCCCTGCGCCCGTTGCGATGATGAAAGCAGTCATGACTAAAACCAGCCTACCGAACCCGCAGTGGAAAAAGCTCTTCCCAATCCTAAATTGGGGATCCGCGTACAGCCGCCAGGATCTAGGTGGCGATTTAACCGCTGCTGTGATCGTCACCATCATGCTGATCCCGCAATCACTAGCCTATGCTTTGCTCGCAGGATTACCCGCGGAGGTTGGGCTATATGCCTCGATCCTGCCTCTGGTCGCCTATGCCATCTTTGGTACCTCGCGGGTCTTGGCAGTGGGGCCGGTAGCGGTGGTTTCGTTGATGTCGGCCTCAGCGCTGTCCTCTTTGGGGTTGGAATCCCTAGAGGACTATGTGGCGGCTTCAGCTGTTTTGGCTCTGATGTCCGGTGTGCTGCTGGTGGCGATGGGAGCGCTCAAACTGGGGGTGGTCGCAAACCTCCTCTCTCATCCTGTCATTGCCGGGTTTATCACCGCATCGGGGCTCCTGATTGCCATCAGCCAGGCTAAGCATATTCTTGGCGTCCAGGCTTCAGGACACAATCTGCTAGAGATCCTGGGCTCATTGGGGCAGGGGCTGGGGCAAGTGAATTTTGTTACCCTGCTTCTTGGACTTAGCGTTTTAGCTTTCCTGTTCTGGCTGCGCCTGGGGCTGTCAAACCTGCTGCAAAACAAATTTGGCCTGTCCAAACATTTAGCAGGCACGCTCGTGCGCATAGGCCCAGTTTTTGCTGTGCTGGGCACCATTGCGCTATCCTGGGGATTTGATCTGCCCGCCCTTGGGGTCTCGGTTGTTGGCAAGGTTCCAACCGGGCTGCCGCCCATTGGGATGCCACAATTGGACAGCTCACTCTTGACGGCGTTGCTCGGGCCTGCGGTTTTGATCACCATCATCGGGTATGTGGAAAGCGTATCGGTGGCGCAGACCCTGGCAGCAAAGCGCCGTCAAAAGATTGATCCCAATCAGGAACTTACCGCCCTCGGAGCTGCAAACATCGCATCTGGTCTTTCAGGCGGCTATTCGGTCACCGGCGGTTTTGCCAGATCCGTTGTGAATTTTGATGCAGGCGCGCGGACACCCGCAGCCGGCGCCCTCACGGCGATTGGTTTAACTTTGGCCGCTATCTATCTGACTCCATATCTTTATTTCCTACCAACAGCGACATTGGCAGCGACAATCATTGTGGCGGTTCTCTCGCTTGTTGATCTCTCAATCCTCAAAACCGCCTGGAGTTATTCCCGAGCAGATTTTGCAGCTGTCTTTGTGACCGTTGTCCTGACGCTTCTGATCGGAGTGGAAACCGGTGTAGGCGCTGGGGTTCTGACATCAATCGCGCTGTTTCTGTGGAAAACCTCACGGCCCCATGTGGCGGAGGTCGGGCAGGTGCCCGGCAGCCAGCATTTCAGAAACATCGACCGACATGAGGTGAAAACCGATCCTATGCTGGTCACGCTCAGAATTGACGAGAGCCTGTATTTTGCCAATGCACGCCGGATGGAGGAGCTGATCCTGGAGCGCGTGCACCGCGCTGAGGGTGAGCTGCGTCACGTCGTCCTGATGTGCTCCGCAGTCAATGAAATTGATCTCAGCGCCTTGGAGTCATTGGAAGCGATCAATCACCAGCTTTCAGATCTCGGTGTGCTTTTGCATCTCTCTGAGGTAAAGGGCCCGGTGATGGACCGATTAATGCGGAGCCATTTTCTGCAAGAGCTCACTGGGGAGGTCTTCCTGTCGCAAAACTGCGCGTTTGAGAAGCTGACCAAGGGACAAGAGGAAAAGCCTCTATAGGCTTGTTCTATCGCTGCAAACGTAGCTGGACCTAACTGCTGCAGGCTACGATACGTAAAACCCATAATTGGTATTATGTTGAATAAATACTTCCGTTCCGTCACTCTGGATTGGCAGACCCTGGAAAGCGCAGTAGCCTTTCTCCAACAATACCAGGGACAAGGCGACAGAGATGGATATCAAGGGTAGTTGCATAGTTATTACCGGTGCCGCACAGGGCATTGGCAAGGGACTAGCGCAGAAGTTTTCAGATCTGGGCGCTGCCCATGTGATCTGTGCGGACATTGATCTGGAGGGTGCCAAGGAAACCGCAGCCCATATCGGCGGCGTGGCGCTCCATCTTGATGCAGCTCGCGAGGACAGCATCAAAGCCTTGATTGAGACGGTCGAAGACACCATCGCCCCGATCGATCTGTTTTGCTCGAACGCCGGTATTCTGACTATGGGTGGCTTTGAAGTTTCTAATGATGAATGGCAAAAGATTTGGGATATCAATGTGATGTCCCATGTTTGGGCAGCGCGCCATTTGGTGCCGCGGATGATGAACCGCGGTGGTGGCTATATGCTGAACACCGCTTCAGCTGCAGGACTGTTGAACCAGATCGGCGCGGCTCCCTATGGGGTCACAAAACATGCCGCCGTTGGTTTTGCCGAATGGTTGGCCATTACCTATGGTGATCAGGGGCTTGGTGTTTCTGTGCTGTGCCCACAGGCGGTACGCTCTGAAATGACCCGCGGGTTTGAGGATAGCGTGGCCAGCCTCGACGGTATGCTCGAGCCGGATCTAGTGGCGGATTTCTGTGTAAAGGCAATTGAGAACAATGAGTTCCTGGTCCTTCCGCATCCACAAGTAAAAGACTACATGCAGGCCAAAGCATCGAACTATGGCCGCTGGATCACCGGAATGCAAAAGCTGCGCCAACGCTTCGGCGGCCGGTGAAAAGCGATAAAACACGGATGCGTTCTTTCATCGTTTGATAGGACGCATCAAACCTTCCTGAGCGACGCTGGCGACCAACTGACCGTCCTGTGTATAGATGGAGCCGCGATTGAAGCCCCGGCCACCGCCACCAAATGGGGAATCCATAGTATAGAGGTGCCACTGGTCGAATTGCACCGGCGCATGGAACCACATCGCATGGTCTAGGCTGGCGGTCATGGCTTCTGGTTTATACCACGTCAGCCCATGAGGGCGCAGCGCAGACCCCAGGAGGCCAAAGTCAGAAGCATAGGCCATCAGAACATGTTGCAATTGCGGCCCTGCCCCTTTGGCAGCTTCCATTCTGATCCACATATGATTGATATCGCTGGTAATATCAGGATTTAACGGATCTCTCGGTTCGATATCTCGTATCTCGAACGGACGGGGACGGATAAATTCAGCCCGGTGCTCTTCTGCGATCCGATGGGCATTCTGCAAATGCACCTCATCACGCGACAATAGTCCATCCGGTGCAGGCACATCCGGCATGTTGTGCTGATGCTCCCAGCCACTTTCTTGATGGTGAAAAGAAGCCGCAAGGTTCAGGATTTGACGCCCATTCTGGATCGCGGTCACGCGACGGGTGGTGAAACTACCGCCATCGCGGGCTGGATCGACCTCATAGATCACTGGCTTGCTGGGGTCGCCGGGGCGAATGAAATAGGCATGCAGAGAATGGCACAGCCGCTCAGGAACACTGGCATAAGCGGCTGCCAAAGCCTGTGCGATGACCTGCCCTCCATAGATACGCATGGGCGTTTCTCCGCCAGACCCAATCCCACGGTAGAGATTGGTGTCGAGCTCTTCCAGGTCGAGAAGATTGAGAAGAACGCTCCCAGCATCAGTCATTTAGCAGGTCTTTCTAAGATTCATTTCGGTCATTTGCATAGGCTATGAAGATGTCAAAACTGCCAGGATTCACCATCGAGTCCCGGTTCACTACCTTTGTAGGGTCTCCACCAAGTAGCAGCTTTTTGACTGGAACTTCCAGCTTTTTGCCAGAGAGAGTTCGCGGTATTTCGGGCACCTCGATAATCTCATCCGGGACAAAACGGGCGGAGACAAATTGACGGATGGAGGATTTGATCTGGTCTTTCAACCCATCCTCCAGGCTGCCAGGCTGTGTCAGGACCACAAAAAGCGGCATAAAGCCATCTTTGCCAAGGAATTCGAGATCCACCACAAGGCTGTCCTGGATTTCTGGTAAGGCTTCGACCGCCTGATAAATCTCTGATGAGCCAAGGCGCAAGCCGCGTCGATTGATCGTGGCGTCTGACCGACCGTAGATCACAGATCCTCCTTCAGCGGTGAAGGAGATCCAATCGCCATGGCGCCAGATACCGGGATAGGTGTCAAAATAGCTTTCATACAGGCGCGAGCCCTCTTCATCTCCCCAGAAAAACAATGGCATAGAAGGCAAAGGTTCGGTGCAGACCAATTCCCCGACCTCGCCTGTCAGCTCTTTACCAAAGGGGTCATAGGCGCGCACCGCATTGCCAAGTGCGCGGGCCTGCATCTCACCGGCACGGACCGGCAGCATGACATTGCCACCGACAAAGGCACCGCAAAAATCAGTGCCGCCAGAGACCGGCGCCAACCAGATGTCAGCACTCACCGCGCGGTAGACCCAATCATAACCGTCCGAGGTCATCGGCGATCCGGTTGCCCCCAGAGACACCAGCGCAGAGAGGTCCAGATTGGCACCAGGCTCGATACCGGCTTTAGCACAGGCAGTAAAAAACGCAGCTCCAGCGCCAAAATACGTCATCTTTTCATCGGCCACGCGACGCCAAATATCCAACATATCCGGATAGTTAGGGGCACGATCATAAAGCATCACAGTGGCACCCTGCCCCAATGCGCCCAATTGCAAGTTCCACATCACCCAGCCAGAGGAGGTCAACCAGCAAAAACGACTATCAGGCCCCAGATCAAGGTGCAGCGATTGCTTCGACCCTTCCAACAAAATCCCGCCGTGGCCATGAACGATGGGCTTGGGGTTGCCCGTGGTGCCAGAGGAATAAACAATCCAGAGCGGGTGATCAAAATCCACCTGGGTGAAGCTCAGGTTAGCCGGGGTATCCAGCAGCCCCTCCCAAGCAACAGCCCCCGATGGAAGGCTCTGTCCCTTGGTTGAGACAAAGATATGCTGTTCAAGGCTGGGCAGATCCGCCACAACCTTGGCCATTTCATCCTGGCGGCTGATCACTTTGCCACCATGCTGATAGCTGTCTTGACAGATCAATACCTTCGGCTCGATCTGGCGGAAACGATCCAAAATCGCAACATGTCCCATATCCGGCGCACAGAGGGACCAGATGGCGCCTAGGCTGGTCGCTGCAAGGCAGGCAATAATCGCGCTTTCAGTGTTGGGCAGAATGGCGGCAACCCGATCCCCCTGCCCGACTCCCATCCCTCGCAGATGCGAGGCTAAACTCGCAACCTGCGCGCGCAGCTCGCCCCAGCTCAGTTCAGACCGGTCAAAGCTCTCAGAGTGAACGATAAGAGCTTGATTTTCATCGTCAACGCCGCGACCAGACAGGATATTTTCTGCCCAATTGAGTTTCGCTCCAGGGAACCATTTTGCCCCTGGCATCTTACGCTCAGCCAATACTGTCGCTGCTGGTGCAGAACACTGAATCTTGAAATAGTCACAAATTGATTGCCAAAAGGCCTCTAGATCAGTCGTGCTCCAAGTCCAAAGTTCGTTGTAGCTGTCAAACTCCAGCCCCTTGGTCTGCTTAAGCCAGTTTTGGTAGGCCGCCAGCTGGCTCCCCGCCGCGCGTTCTGGTGTTGGGGTCCAAAGGATAGGGTTTTCATTCATTGCAAAAGGGCTCCATGCACCAGAGCTTTGAGTTCGGCGCGCGCGGGATAGGAACTGGAGGGCGATAGCTGGGTGAAAAAGACCACCGATAGGTCCAGCTTGGGATCCATCCAAAAGAAGGTCGAGGCCATCCCCCCCCAGCTGAAATCACCAACAGATCCGGGACATCGGGCACGGGCCGGATCCAGCACCACAGCACCGCCCAGGCCAAAGCCCATACCCTCCATAGGCTGCTCAGCAAAGCTTTGTGGTCCCATCGATGCAATGTCACCCGGGAGGTGATTTTTCATCATAAAATCAAGAGTTTTGGGCGAAATAATAAAGCCATCTTTCGCACGGCCGCCTTGGCGTAGCATTTCCACAAAAAGCATGTAGTCATCAATGGTGCCGACCAAACCTCCGCCGCCGGACATCATATCTGCGGTTTCAAAAGGCGATCCCCCATAGAGATCTGTGAGGCGCAGCGTCTCGACACCTGCCTTTGCGGAGTTCAGCGCCATGGCGTCCCCGGTAAGCGGTGTATAGAGCGAGGCAAAGCGATTACCCGCCTGGCGCGGGACCCGAAACCCGGTTTCGCCCATTCCCAATGGTTGGAAAATTTCGGCTTCAAAGAACTCTCCAAGTGTTTGACCAGAAACAATTTCAACCACTCGACCAAGCACATCAATGCCAACAGAGTACTCCCAGCGACTGCCAGGTTGAAAGGCCAAGGGGTAGCTGGCCAGATGGGCCACCATCTTTCCCAAATCGCCTTGATTTGGTTTGAACATCAGCTGTTCGCGGTCCATCGCCTTAGGCAGCAGGCCGGGATTGAAAGGGTAGCTCAAGCCCCCCGTATGCGTCAGCAACTCGTGCAGGGTTGGTGCCCGCGAAGGTTCCGTATGATCGAGCGAGATGGCGCCTGGAACCAGCGCCTGCATCTGCGAGAATTCAGGAATAAAGTCCGACACTGGCGCATCCAAATGAAACAAGCCTTTTTCGGCCAGCATCATCAGCGCGACCGAAGTCACCGGTTTGGTCATGGAGTATATCCGCGCCAGAGTCTCACGGGTAAAGTCGAGATTCTCTTCCAGGTTTCGCAAACCAGCTGAGTGAAAATATTTCTCGACTCCACCCTGTTTGATCAGGAGCGAACTGCCTGCATATTTTCGTTGATCCACATAACGTTGCTGCCACCGCTTCAAGTTCTCAAGACTAAACTGATCCATTGCCTCTGCCCTCCTCTGTGCCCTTATCGGTTTAGCCTTGGTCCAACATGCGCTGCATGGCTTCTTTGGTTTCACTGTTGAACCAGCCACCCTCTGGCGCGTTGCCACCGCTCGCTATGGAGGCTTTGATCTTGGTGATGACCTCCCCCCTCAGCTGCTGCTTGATAGAGGCATAGGCCATTGCCGGCAGCTCAGCTAACTTGCGCGCCTCCGACAGAGAGTAAGCAACCAGATCCTCCCGGTCCTCTGCGATAATATCGATGAAGCCAAAATTGCGCGCAGCAATGGGGCCAATAGGCTGGCCTGTCAGCATCAGTCGACGCTGGCTATCAGAATCCAGGGAGGCCTTGGCAATTTCCAGCGGCCCCACCGGGAAATCTGCGCCGACACGGACTTCAGCAAGGCCAAAGGAAGATTTTGACATGGCAACCCGTCGATCACTGGCCAGCACAAAGAACAGGCCACCGGCGATGGCCGCCCCCGCCACAGAGGCAACTACAGGTTTGGGGCAAGCATAAAGTGCAAGAAAGCCTTCGTTCAGCCCCTGCACTATGGCGTGCTGCTGTTCAAGATCGAAACCCTGCGCCTCTTTGAGGTCAAGACCGGCGGAAAACACCTTGAAAGGACTGGTCAAAATGATCGCACGCACAGCATCATCACTGCCCAACCGAGTGATCAAATCTGCAAAGTCCATTAGGAAGTCGGCACTCAGCGCATTGACCGGCCCCCGGCCCAATTGCAGCTCAACAATCCCATCCCCAAGATCACGTGTGCTAAGGGTGTCACTTTCTGTCATCCAGGCTCTCCTTCGTTCAGAAACTGCCCTCTGTTGCCGAAGGCTTTGGTTGACATATTGCGCAGTACCAGGCGTCTTGGTCGAGAGCAAAAAACTACGTAGAACCACGCATAAAGGCATGAAAAACTTTGTTTAGCCGTGCGCCCGCGAACAGATGTGGGGCTATCCTGACAGCATCTCCTGCGAGTGCGAGGGCGTTACTTTTTCAGCGCATCTAGTCCGCTGCGCGCAAACAGAGAGACAAAGCCCCCAAGTTTCACGGCGCGTTCAGGGTTTGAGGCATTGCCATCCAGCGCCCGTTTCAAAACGCCCTGCAAGATGCCTCCCATACGGAAAAAGCTAAACGACAGGTAGAAGCCAAAATCATCAATCCCGGCCAATCCACGGCGTTGGCAGTAGCTGTCAATAAAGGCTTGATCTGACGGCAGGCCAAAGGCAACGCGGTCAACACCGGCGAGCCCGCGTCCTTCTGTGCCTGGGGGCATCTGCCACTGCATAATTACCCCGGCAAGATCTGCGTAAGGGTGGCCAATGGTTGACAGTTCCCAGTCAAGAACCGCTTTGCAGGTGGCGCTATCGGCGGCAAAAATCATATTGTCGATCCGGTAGTCCCCATGCACAAGACCGCGCTGGCCGTCGTCATTTGGCATTGCAGTTTCAAGAGCTTGGATCAACTCGTTCATCTCAGGGATCGTCTCGGTCTCCGAAGCGCGATACTGTTTGGTCCAGCGCGCCAATTGGCGCTCAAAATAGTTCCCGGGTGGGCCGTAATCCGACAGGCCGACAGCCTCGATATCGACCTGATGCAGCGTCGACAGTACCCGGCTCATTTCATCTATCACGCCGCCGCGCGTCTCAGCGTCTAGATCCTGCATCCGTGGGTCGGTAATATTGCGCCCTGGCACGTGATCCATCACATAGAAAGCGGATCCAATTACATCATCGTCTTCGCAGAGGATATGCATCTTGGCCACCGGCACCTCGGTTCCCGCCAGCGCCTGTTGCACCCGGAACTCCCGGTCAACCGCATGCGCGGATTTCAGCAGCACGCCCGGAGGTTTGCGCCGCAGCACATAGTTCCCTTGAGAGGTTTTGAGCATGAAGGTGGGGTTTGACTGCCCGGTTTCAAACTTTACTACCTCAAAATCACTGTCAAATCCGGGCAGGCGCCCGCGGAGATAGGCGCCAACGGCCTCTTGATCCAGGGTCTGGGTCTTTGTGCTCATCTTCTGCTCCCCTCAGCTATAGGTCATAAGAGCCGCACGCTCGAGATTATGAAAATGCGGCACAGAATTGAATTCGTGAAGAAAAAACTTATCTTTTGAGAACACAAACCGGCTGGTCGACGTGTTCTTGATCTGCAGGTTCAAGGCAATCATCTGATCATTTGGCATGGCGAGACTGGCGGCAACCAGGCGGGCGATGGCGCCACCGGAACTGACAACCAAGACGCGTTCAGCCCCGGTTGATATGGCCGAAAGGCGCGCCTGCTCCACACGATTGCAGAACTCATCCCAACTCTCGCGCGCCTGGGAGATACCACCCTGCTGCCACTCGGCCAACGTTTCCTTCAGCGCCCGAAAATGGGTTTTTCGATCAGTGATAACATCGCTTGGCGCCTGCCCCCCATAGCGGCTGTGAAGAAGATCGTGAAAATCATACTCATTCCATCCGTCATGCACCTCACCAGTGCCTGCAAACCCCATTTCCTCCAGGGTTTCCTTTTGCCGCATCAGGCTGCCGGTGATCATCCGATCCGGGATCCAGTCGAGGCCACGCAGGGTTTCACCTAGGGCACGCGATTGTTGCCGCCCTAGGTCGCTCAACTCATCATAGTTGTCCGCCCCAAAGGAGGCTTGGCCGTGGCGGACGATCAGCAATTCCGCCATTTTTAGCTGTCAAACTCGCTGGCCAGCCTCTTGCCCGCTGCCTGATATTCGGTCGCAATGCGGTCGACCAGTTCACCGGCAGAACAGATGGATTTGACATCGCCAATGCCCTGGCCAGAGCCCCAGATCTCTTTCCAGGCTTTGGGCTTGGAGGAACCGCTGCCAAAGTTCATCGAAGATGAATCTGCACTCTCGAGATTGTCAGGGTCCAGGCCGGCCTTGACGATAGACTTCTTCAAGTAGTTCCCAGAAACGCCCGTGAACAATGAAGAATAAACGATATCATCAGCACCGCTCTCAACGATCATCTGCTTATAGTCTTGCTGGGCGTTGGCCTCATGGGTGGCAATAAAAGGAGAGCCCGCATAGCCAAAATCTGCCCCCAGAGCACGCGCCGCTAAAAGCGCCTCGCCGCTGGCAATTGCCCCCGAAAGCGCCAAAGGCCCATCAAACCAGCTGCGAATTTCGCGGATCAAAGCAAAGGGGGACTGCTGCCCAGCATGGCCACCAGCGCCGGCCGCCACGGCAATCAAACCGTCCGCGCCCTTTTCAATCGCCTTTTTGGCAAAGGTATCGTTGATCACGTCGTGCAGCACAATCCCACCACAGGAATGAGCGGCCTCATTGACCTCTGGTCGCGCACCAAGGGAGGTGATCCAGATCGGGACATTCCAACGATTGCAGATCTCCAGATCGCGCTCCAGCCGACCATTGGATCGGTGCACAATCTGGTTCACCGCAAAGGGTGCGGCCGGTTGATCCGGGTTCTCCTGATTATGGCGATCCAGTTCTTCGGTGATCTGCTTGAGCCAGGCCTCCAAAAGGATCGGATCCCCCTCACTCTCGCGCGCATTAAGGGCCGGAAAGGAACCGACAATCCCCGCCTTACACTGAGCGATAACCAGTTCAGGCACCGAGATAATGAATAAGGGCGAGCCGATCAACGGGATGCGCAGGCCTTGCAGGGCTTTGGGCAAGTGGTCTTGGGTTGAGGTCATTTTAGTTCCTATTTCAGTATCTTATAAGGACAAGTTTGATCTGATTATTCAAGTGCGCTGGCAAAAATATTGTGACCAGACATCACATTGATCCCTCCGGAGATCGGTACCACGGAGCCGGTGACATAGGCGCCGCCTTTGCCGCTGAGAAACAAAACCGATCCCGCAATATCCTCATAGCAGCCCACCCGGCCCAGGGGCACATCTTTGCCGACCTTCGCTCGTTTTTCTTCGTCACCGGTGGCAAAGGCCGTCATCTTGGACACAAACGGACCAGGGGCCAGTGCGTTCACAGTGACATGTTTATGCGCAAGTTCTTTGGCGAGAATTTTGGACATATGGATGACTGCTGCCTTCGAGGCCGCATAGCTGTAGGCACCATCCCCCATCGGGATTTCCCCCATCACGGAGCCAACATTGATGACCCGTGCCGGGTCTCCTAGGTCACCGCTTTCAATCAGCATTGGGAGAAGTCGGCGGGTCAGATCGAAGACGCCGGTGACATTAACATTCATCACCTTCTCCCAGGCCTGATGTGGGAAGTCCTTCAGCTCTGCACCCCAGGTGATGCCAGAGTTATTCATCAAAATATCAAGCTGTTGGGTTCGGGTTTTAACCTCACCCACCAGGGCCTCAATCCCCGATTCCGTACCCACATCGCCCGCAAAGCCTTCGGCCGAACCTGGCGCATCCAGTGCGTTCAACTCTGCCGCCACCGCTTCACAGGCATGGCCTTTGCGAGATGCGATCAAGACCCGCGCGCCGGCCCGGACCATGGCTTCTGCTGCCATGCGGCCGATTCCTGTGGCACCGCCTGTGATCAGCGCGGTCTTTCCGTTGAGTGTAAATAGATCCTGCATCGGTATCTCTCCTTAAAACCCGCGTAATTGGGCAACCTGCCCCGCATGATAGCCATAATCCCCCAGCCATTCGGCTGCGACCCGGGCGCGTTTCATATAAAACCCCATGTCAAAGGCGTCTGTCATGCCTATGCCACCGTGCATCTGAACACCTTCTTGCACAGATTTTTGCGCTGTATCTGTCGCACGGGCCTTGGCGACCGAAACTGCAAGCGTCGCCTGCTCTGGGCTCTCGTCCAGAATACGACCTGCATTCAGGACGGCGGAATGGGTGAGCTCGATCTCGCACCACAAATGCGCCGCGCGGTGTTGCAGGGCCTGAAAGCTTCCAATGGTAATCCCAAATTGCTTACGCTCTTTCAGGTAGTCCGTGGTGAGGGCAAAGGCGGCCTCTGCCAACCCGGTGGTTTCAGCCGCCAGCGCAGCTTGACCGGCCTCGAGTGCAGGTTTCAGCAGCTCATAGCCTGCCCCGACCTCGCCCAGCAAAGACTCGCCCGAGACCTCAACATCGTCAAAGATCAGATCTGCCGCGTCCCGACTGTCGATCATCGCCAGGGTTTCCTGGGTCATACCCTTGGATTTATTGGTAAGATCAAACAGGCAGAGACCCTCATTGCTATTGGCCAGAACAAGGATGCGATCCGCCTCGCAACCATCTACAACAAATCTCTTTTTGCCGTTTAGGATGTACCCATTGCCGCGTTTTTCAGCGGTAAGCTCAACCCGTTCCTGTGAAAATTTGGCATTCTCGTCGATGGCCATCGCATAGGTTATAGCCCCTTCAGCGATCTGCTTCAGCTTTGCGATGGTCGCTTCATCGCTGAATTGGCGCAGCAGCGTTGCGGCCATCACGGCGGTGCTTAGGAACGGGCTAACTGTCAGGTTGCGCCCCAATTCGCGGGCCAGAACATGGGCTGCTGCATGTCCCATATCGGAGCCTTCTGCTGTCTCGGGCACCAAAACGCCAGCCCAGCCGGCCGCAGCCATTTCCTGCCACAGCTCTGGGTCGTTACGTTTTCCTGCGTCGCGCATCTCGCGCAGACGGGAAACAGGTGCAGATTTGGAGAGGAACCCATGGGCCGCCTCTGACAAGAGGGTTTCTTCCTCTGTTTGAATGAGTTTTGCCATGGTTCTTATCCTGGAAGGTTCAAAATACGACGGCTGATAATTGAGAGCATCACCTCAGAGGTGCCGCCCTCGATCGAGTTGGCCTTGGTGCGCAACCAAGAGGAGGCCGGGGTTTCGCCCCAGGTCAGGGCATCCGCGCCATCGGCTGCCATGACCAACTCCAACCGCTGTTTATTCAGCTCGGTGCCCATATATTTCAGCATGGCTGAGGCGTCGCCCACCCCCTGACCGCCTTCGGCCTGGTCTTTGTAGCGCTCTAGCGTCATTTCCAAGGCCAGGCTGTCCACCTCGGCCCGCATGGCGTCGCCACGCAGGACAGGATCACTTTGACCGGTGTCGGAGTCAGACAAGACAGCCCCCAACGCGCGGCCTGATCCCATGACGTTGCCACCATTACTGATCATCTCGCGCTCATGAGTGAGAAGATATTTCGCCACGTCCCAACCGCGATTGATGGTGCCGACGACCTGGGTTTTTGGCACCTCAACATTTTCAAAAAATGTCTCACAGAAGGGCGATGCCCCTGAGATCAACTGGATGGGGCGGGTGGTAATTCCAGGGCTGCGCATATCCATCAGCACAAAGGAAATCCCGAGGTGTTTCTTGGCCTCACGATCCGTTCTCAGCAGCGCAAAGATCCAATCAGCGCGATCCGCATAGGAGGTCCAGATCTTCTGCCCGTTGACCAACCAGGTGTCACCCTGATCCGCCGCATGGGTCTGCACACCGGCCAGATCAGATCCAGCACCGGGCTCCGAGTACCCCTGACACCAGCGAATTTCGCCGCGGGCGATTGGGGGCAGGAAATGCAGCTTCTGCTCCTCGCTGCCAAATTTCAACAGCGCCGGCCCCAGCATCCATATACCAAAACTGTCAAGCGGTGAGCGCGCGCCAATGGCCTGCATCTCCTGCTTCAGGATCTTGTCTTCATCGCGGTTAAGTCCTGCGCCACCATAGGCTTTCGGCCATGTAGGCACAGTAAATCCGCGCTCAACACAGCGCTCCAACCAGTCTTTCTGTGCCGTGCAGGTAAAGGTCCAACTGCTTCCACCCCAGCAGATTGAATCTTCCCCTGCAGCGCCATCACGCATTTCTGGCGGACAGTTTTCCTCCAGCCACTCCCGCACGTCGCGCCGAAACTCAGCGTGATCTTGCCCCGCGTCAACTTCACCCATGATCCTGTTTCTCCTCATGCCCGCCATCCAGAGCCTCCCGTGGCCATGGCGGTTTCACAATGTAGAATTACATTTCGCTATGCCATTGACAACGCGGCTGAGCAGCAGAAGACTTTACGTAATTTTAGGAAACATTAGGTTGCCACCGCGCGACCTAGAAGGGCGAAGACAATGAAATCAATGCTAAGCACCACCCCCGGTGGACCTGAAACTCTGGTCTGGAGCGAGCAGTCAGACCTTACCCCGGGCAAGGGAGAGCTGCTGGTCGACATCCGCGCTGCGGGCGTCAATTTCCCAGATACATTGATTATTCGCGATCTGTATCAAATGAAACCACCACGCCCTTTTGCACCGGGCGGTGAGATTTCCGGTGTTGTCGCAGCCCTTGGTGAGGGGGTGAGCGGCTATGAGATCGGGGACCGGGTTCTGGCACTTACAGGCCACGGAGGTTTTGCAACCCAGATCTGTGTGGCAGCCAATCAGGCTGTGAAATTCCCTGAATCAATGCCGTTTGAGGATGCCGCTGGGTTTGTGTTCACCTATGGCACCTCCTATCATGCGCTGAAGGACCGGGCACAGCTGCAACCGGGGGAAACCCTGTTGATCCTGGGCGCTGCTGGTGGCGTTGGCGCTGCGGCGATTGAGCTCGGAAAATCTATGGGTGCAAAGGTGATTGCAGCTGTCTCTTCACCTGAAAAGGCCACTTTTTGTGCCGAGATCGGTGCCGACGAGACTCTGGTCTATAGCCGTGACATGAGCCGGGAGGATCAGAAGGGTTTTTCTAAAAATATCAAAGAGCTATCAGGCAAATCTGGAGTCGATGTCGTTTATGATGCAGTGGGGGGAATGTATGCGGAACCCGCGCTACGCGCCATGGCCTGGCTGGGGCGCTATCTGGTTGTGGGCTTTCCTGCTGGCATTCCCGAAATCCCGCTGAATCTGCCACTGCTAAAGGGCTGTGATATCCGCGGTGTGTTCTGGGGTGCGTCGGTGTTTCGCGACCCCAAGGGCCATGCAGAGAATATGGCGGAGCTGCAGGCGCTTTATGGCACCGGCAAGATCAAACCGCAGATCTGTGAGGTCCTGCCAATGACCGATGCTGCCAAGGCTCTGCAGATGATGCAGGACCGGCGCGTCATGGGAAAGGTCATTCTGACCAATAGCTAATGGGCAATCCCATGGACCGAGTAAGACGGGCGAACTATTTCTGGTCGGCCGTCTTTTTTCGTGCGATATTAGCAACATAGTTGGTGCAAATCCGCAGGGCCGGGTTTCGCCTCCTCTGTGCAAGATCTTCATTTCAGCTTAAACCTGTACTGGGGAGATATGCGATGCACAGCCTATTGATACTGAACGGTCCAAATCTCAATCTACTGGGGACCCGGCAACCCGAAGTCTACGGGTCGGGCACGCTTGATATGTTGGAAGACAGCTGCGCCAAACATGCCCAAAAATCGGGATTTCAGGTGCAGTGTTTACAGTCAAACCACGAAGGTGCTCTGATAGATGCCATCCATGCCGCGCGAGGCCGACATGGCGGGATTGTTCTGAATGCTGGTGCCTATACCCATACCTCCATTGCGCTGATGGATGCGATCTACTCTGTGGAGATCCCAACCGTTGAGGTCCACCTTTCCAATATTCACGCGCGTGAAACCTTTCGCCACCAATCCTATATCGCGCGGGCAGCCATCGGCCAAATCTGCGGCTTTGGCAGACAGGGATATCTGATGGCCATTGATGCCTTGGTGCAAGAGTTGACTCAACCAAGTGATGTAACCTGATGACAATACTCGAATATCTTCACTTCATTTCTGGAGCAAAAAGCCTAGAAGAGCTTTGGCATACCCATGTGATGAAGATGGAGGAATATGGGTTTGACCGCCTGATCTATGGCTATACTCGGTTTAAGACTGCGACCTCGCTGGGGGATCCAGACGATTTTGTCATTCTGACCAACCATGATCAAAAATACATCTCGGGGTTTCTTCATCAGGGGCTCTATCGGCAAGCGCCGATGGTGCTTTGGGCGCTGGAGAATGAGGGGGCCTGTAGCTGGGAAATGATCCGGGAGATGCTCGAAGATGGTCAACTGAGCCCTAGGTCCAAGCAGGTTATTGAGTTCAACGAGCGTATGCAGCTCAACGCGGGCTATACGATCAGTTTCTTCTCGGCGTCTAGACGTTATAAGGGCGCCATCTCTTTGGCGGGGCGATCTGGAAGCACCCAAGCTGACCTGGATGGGATGTGGAAAGAGCACGGTGAAGATATCATTTTGATGAACAATATGGTTCACCTCAAAATCCTCACCCTGCCCTATGATCCGCCGAATCGCAGCCTGACGAATCGACAACGGGAGGCCCTTGAATGGGTCGGAGACGGTAAGACCACTCAGGATATTGCCCTGCTTATGGGGCTCACCCCTGCGACAATTGAAAAACACCTGCGTTTGGCACGGTCTTCATTATCTGTCGAGACAACGGCCCAAGCCGTCCTTAAGGCCGCATTGCAAAACCAAATGTATGTTCTTGAAAACTAATGTGATTTGCACCGCTGAGTTCACTCTACTGGGTGCAAAACCTTCATCCTTATGAAACTCTCCCTCAGGATGTAGTTGCCTTTAGGTTAGTATTCGCTATTCGGGTATGGAAAACACTACTACACTTGCGCGGACATTTGAGGCACACTCTATACGTTCCGTGAGTGGTGGCTTTAGCCTAGGAACTTTGGGGAACGATCCTTGCGATATCAAGGCTCTCGGACCTGTTCGGTTTCTGGTGTGTATTTTTCCGCACCAGTACCGTGTTAAAGAGAGGTCCCATCCATCCCCATCAATGGGGCCTCTCAGACACTCTCCGAAATTTGCCGTTATAGCTTCTTGCTGCTCTCAGAACACTGCCAACAGTTGGTGTTCAGTGGTTCAGATGAATGCAAGTTTTAGCGGTCTTGTCAGCCGTTTCTCTGCAGCAGCTGGAAGCTGATCCATGTAAAGCGCATGGAGCATGCATTGGAGCCGCATGGAATACATTGGAGCCCGAGAAACGGCACAGAGTTAAGGATTGCAAACGCCAGCGCCAAGAACCGATCGCCTGCTGTCCGTTCGCAAAGCTACGATACGACTTTGGTAAAGAAACAAAAAGGGGCTGACGGTCATCCGCCAGCCCCAAATCTTGGTCAGTCTAAAAAAGCTTAGCCCTGGGCCGCTTTTGCAACTTCAGCTGCGAAGTCTTCTTTCTCAACTTCGATGCCTTCGCCAACTTCCAGGCGCACAAAACCAGTCACTGTTGCACCGGCTTCTTTTGCAGCGGCTTCAACGGTCAGGTCTGGGTTCACAACAAAAGCCTGGTTCAGCAAAGTGGCTTCAGCAACGAATTTCTTCATACGACCAACGATCATCTTTTCGATGACGGCCTCAGGCTTCCCGGATTCGCGCGCGATATCCATCTGAACCTGCTTTTCTTTCTCAACAACCGAAG
>CAJXIL010000048.1 GCA_913054455.1 uncultured Roseobacter sp. | reverse complement strand
AGAGGAAAATCGGCCCTGTTTCGGAATAGGGGTTGCGGGTTTGAAACGGGCGATGTGCCAGGGTCAGATATGGAGCGCCCTCGGGAACGTGGCACAGACAATGGCGACAGGGTACGCCGCCTGCTTCGGCAAAGGGGTGGCGTTCGACAGGATTGCCGTAGGAATCAAGTCCCGTGTGATGGATGGTCTCGACCGCCTCGCTGGGCAAAGCGTGAAATTCAAGTCTCATAAAATGTCTCCTTTCCTGGCAGTAGTGGCAGAGCACTTGCAGGTGAGGCGACCCGAAACATGCGGGAACGATCTATGACAAAAACAGCAGCAATCATCGGTGGCGGTGTTATTGGCGGCGGCTGGGCCGCGCGGTTCTTGCTCAATGGCTGGGATGTGCGGGTGTTTGACCCGGACCCTGAGGCCGAGCGTAAAATCAGCGAAGTGCTCGGGAATGCGCGCCGGTCCTTGCCGGGGCTGGGCAATGTGGCGCTGCCAGATGAGGGCCGCCTGAGTTTTCACGCGGAACTAGCCGAAGCGGTGTCTGGCGCGGATTGGATCCAGGAAAGCGTGCCGGAACGGCTGGATCTGAAGCAGAAGGTCTATGCCGAACTGGAGCAACACTGTGACGCGGATGCGGTGATCGGCTCATCTACCTCGGGCTTTAAACCTTCGGAGCTGCAACAGGGGCGGGGCAATGCGGGCCAGATCGTGGTGGCGCACCCCTTTAACCCGGTCTACCTGCTGCCGCTAGCGGAGGTCGTCACCACTGCTGTGAATTCCGATCTGGTGATCGCGCGGGCCAAGGAGGTCATCTCCTCCATTGGGATGTACCCGCTGCACCTGAAGAAAGAGATCGACGCCCATGTAGCAGATCGCTTTCTCGAGGCGGTCTGGCGTGAGGCGCTTTGGCTCGTCAAGGATGGCATCGCCACCACGGAAGAAATAGACAATGCCATTCGCTATGGCTTTGGCATTCGTTGGGCGCAGATGGGCCTGTTTGACACCTACCGGGTCGCGGGCGGTGAAGCGGGCATGAAGCATTTTATGGCGCAGTTTGGCCCCTGTCTGACCTCGCCCTGGACCAAGCTGATGGATGTGCCAGAGTTCACCGATGAGCTGGTGGATCTTATTGCAGGCCAGTCAGACGCGCAGTCGGGCCACATGTCGATCCGTGAGATGGAGCGCATTCGCGACGACAATCTGGTGGGTATGATGCGTGCGCTTGGGGCCAATGACTGGGGTACAGGGGCGCTGCAGAACGCCCATGACAAGAGCCTGGAGGGCGCGGCTGGACTGGTCAACTCCATTGGTGACATTGCCGATCTCAGCCAGCCGGTGCTGACCCAGAGCCGGATCGTGCCGCTGGATTGGACGGATTATAACGGACATATGACCGAAAGCCGCTACCTGGACGCCTTTGCCCAATCCACCGACCGGTTGATGGCGATCATTGGCTGCGACGCGGAGTACATCGCCAATGGTGGCAGCTACTTCACCGCAGAAACCCATATCCGCCATATCGACGAGGTCCATGCTGGGCATCCGATCCAGATCCGCACGCGGGTGATCATGGGGGCGGGCAAGAAAATGCATCTCTGGCATGAGATGTATGAGGGCGACCGCCTACTGGCCACCGGGGAGCATATGCTCTTGCATGTGGATTTGAAAACCCGCCGCTCCGCGCCACCTGCCGCACATATCGAGGCCAATCTGGTGAAGCTGGCCGAAGCGCATGCCGCGCTGGAAGCGCCGGATGGGCTGGGCCGGGCGATTGGGGCACCAAGGTGAGCGCTGCACCCAAGCGGGTCCTGGTAACAGCCGGCGGTTCTGGCATCGGCCGGGCTATGGCGGAAGGGTTTTCCGCTGCCGGGTTTGAGGTCTGGATTACCGACCTTGATCCCGACACAGTGGCCAATCTACCCGCTGGCTGGCGTGGGACGGTTGCAAATGCCGCGGATGAGGCCGCAGTGCAGGCTCTGTTTGGAGAGATCGGCGAGGTCTGGGGCGGCTTGGAAGTGCTTTGCGCCAATGCTGGAATTGCCGGGCCAACGGCTCTGGTCGAGGATGTGGCACTTGAAGACTGGCGCAGCTGTGTCAGCGTCAATCTTGAGGGGGCGTTTTTGGCCGCAAAACATGCTACCCCGATGATGAAGGCGGCCAAGGCCGGATCCATCATTGTGACCTCTTCCACGGCGGGGCAATACGGCTATCCCAACCGGGCCCCCTATGCGGCGGCCAAATGGGCCATGGTGGGGTTGACCAAGACGCTTGCGATGGAGCTGGGGCCCTTTGGCATTCGCGCCAATGTGATCTGTCCCGGTGCCGTCGAGGGGCCGCGCATGGAAGGGGTTCTGGCGCGCGAAGCGGAGGCCAAGGGCATGACACGCGATCAGGTCTATGATGGCTATGCAGCAGGCACTTCGATGCGCAGCTTTGTGGAGGCGAGGGATATTGCCAATATGGCTGTGTTTCTGGGCTCGGATGCAGCGCGGCTGGTCTCGGGACAGGTGATTGCTGTGGACGGTCATACAGAGAACCCCGACCCCAAAGTCTAGGGAAGGACAGAACTTTTCTCAGGCTCAAGCCCCTGCCAGGGCTTGAGCCTGAGCGGCGCGCTGATGCGCGCCTGACGAAAGGTGCGGGGCCATCGCAGACCACAACCGCGTCTTGGGGGCGGTAAAGGGGACTAGCTGTTGATTGCGGCCTTCAGAGCGCGAAAGCGCCCAGCGACTTGTCGTGCGGTGATGTCCGCTTCGCGCACCAGCTGGTCAAAATGCCCGGTGAAGGCCTCGATCCGTTCGCGATCCCGAAAGGCGATATAGTGGCTTCCCCCATAGAGTACACAGAGCAGAGGGCCAAAAATGGTCAGCGGCGAGGAAAACAGCCGTTTGGCATCAAACAGGTAGAGGCGCAGCCGGGGATAGAGCTGGGTGGTGAGGCGCTCGAACTGGTCCAGCTGCTCTAGGCGGATCTCCAGCGGCAGTCCGGAGTAGTACCCGGTGGCATGGGCAAAACTCTCCAGCTCGTAGATCGGCAGGGTGATCTCATAGTCCGACTGTGACTGGCGCATCCAGGACAGCCGATCCTCGGAGGCGCCAATTGCCTGATCGGCAGTCCGCCCCAAATGCGGCGCATATTCCCATTCCAGCAGGGCGCGGCTCTTTAGCATATCTGGCAGCGCAGCAGGCACATGACGGATTTTGTAACCAGCTGCCTCGCGGTGCCAGTCAAAGATCCGCTGATCCACCAGCGCGCGTGGTGCCTTGCTCAAGGAGAGGCTGGCAGCCATCAGCTCTGCCGCGCTTTCGGGCCGATCCGACAGCGACAAGAGCCAATCGGCGGAAACCCCGAGTACAGAGGCACAGGCGCCAACCACATGGGCGTTGGGTAGGCGGGCACCGTCGTCATTGAGCAATTGCGATATAGTTGAGCGATCAACCCCGGTGCCTCGCGCTAGGGCGCTTTGACTGAGGCCACTGTCATTGAGGGCGCGAATGAGGCGCTTACGGAACTGTTCGGCACGAAGGCGTTTGTCTATTTTTTGCGGCATATGGTGATAAATAACAGCAATGATGAGAAAAGTTAACCATATTCAGAATTTTCCACAGCACCAGATCCCCCTACTGATTGTCTAACGGCATCAACAGGAGCACAGCCCATATGGAAACCCGCAAGCGATCCCTCGTTAAGGCCTTGGTCTGGAACGCAATTGGTTTTGCCTCCATGGTGCTGGTTGGATTTCTGGCGACCGGATCGGCGAAGCTTGGCGGGACGATGGCCTTGATCAATACCGCCTTGGGATTTGGCTGTTATGTGATCTACGAGCGGGTTTGGAGCCGGATCTCCTGGGGGCTCCGCAGTGAGTTTGCTGGGCAGGGCCAGATCGGGGAGCGAGTTACAGGGCAGGCCAATGTCTGATCCGCGACAGGATTTCGACTGCCAGCTGGCGATGCCGCAGGGGGTGGAATGGGGGACCTTGGCGCTGATCCTGACCTGCTACGGTCTTTGGCTATTGGTGCTATTTTATTTGCCCGGGGTGAGCCTTGTCCTGACTGTGCTGTGCCTTGGGTGTCTGGCGGGGCTGCACTCCTCCCTCACCCATGAGGCGCTGCATGGGCATCCGTTTCGCAGTCGACTGCTGAATGAGGCGCTGATGTTTTTGCCACTCACTCTGTTTGTGCCCTATGGCCGGTTTCGCGATACCCATCTGGCCCATCACCGCGATGAGCGGCTGACGGATCCCTATGACGACCCCGAGACGAATTTTCAGGACCCCGCAGCCTGGGAGAAAATGTCGGCAGGGCGACGGTTTGTCTTGCGTGTGAACAACACGCTGTTGGGGCGGGTGGTGCTGGGACCGCTGTTGGGACAGATCTGTTTTATGGCGGGAGACTGGCGGTTGGCGCGGGCAGGTGACAGGGGCGTGATCCGCGATTGGTGTTTACATGTGCTGGGCGTTGCGCTGGTGATTGGCATCATACTGGTAACACCAACGCCGCTCTGGGCGCTTGGTCTTGGCGCCTATATCGGGCTTGGCCTGGTCAAGATCCGCACCTTTCTGGAACATCGCGCCCATGAGGATTGTCATAGCCGCACCGTCGTGATTGAAGATCGCGGGCCGCTGGCCTGGCTGTTTTTGAACAATAACCTGCATATCGTGCACCATTTGCATCCAGGTGTGCCCTGGTATGCCTTGCCAAGGCTGTACCGGGAAAACCGTGAACGGTACCTGGACGTCAATCAAGGCTATTTCTATCAGAGCTACAAAGAGGTCTTTGTTCGTTACCTGTTGCGCAGAAAAGATCCGGTGCCGCATCCACTATGGTCTTCCAGAGAGTAGCTCTGCATAAAGGCGCCTATGTTGACCTGGATTCCCGTCTCGATAGCCGCCGCCACGTTTCAAACCCTGCGCTTTATGCTGCAGAAGGTGCTGAGCACGGTCACCCTGTCCCCAGGTGGGGCCACCTTTGCCCGCTTTGCCTATTCGGCGCCCTTTATCCTCAGCGGCTTGGCAATCTACCTCTTTGTAAGTGGGCAAAGCCTGCCCTATATGGGGCCGCAGTTCTGGGCATTTGCCCTGATCGGCAGTGTGTCACAAATTTTGGCGACGATCTGTGTGGTTTCCCTGTTTAAGCAGCGCAATTTTGCTGTGGGTATTACCTTCAAAAAGACCGAAGTGATCCAGACCGCACTGGTTGGGCTCGTCGTTTTGGGGGATGCTATTAGCCTTTGGGGTTGGGTTGCCATCTTGCTGGGTCTTTGTGCGGTTTTGGCCCTGTCCAAACCGCCTGAGGCCACTGGCGCCTGGTGGACGCATCTGACAAACCGGGCTTCAAAATTAGGTCTGGGCGCTGGGGTGCTCTTTGCCTTCTCCGCCGTCAGCTACCGTGGGGCCTCGTTGCAACTGGGGGATCTCGCGCCAGTGTTTCGGGCTGCCGTGACGCTGGCCTCGGTGGTCTCCTTGCAGACGCTGTTGATGGTCATCTGGCTGGCCTGGCGCGAGAAGGGCGAGATCACCCGTGTTTGGCAGGCGCGGCGTGTCGCAATTTGGGTGGGGCTCACCAGCCTGGGTGGATCCTTTTGCTGGTTCTGGGCCTTCACCCTGCAAAACGCCGCCTATGTCAAAGCTCTGGGACAGGTGGAGCTCCTCCTGTCCATCCTCGCGTCTATTCTGTTCTTCAAAGAAAAAATCAGCCGCCGTGAAATAGCCGGAATGGGGCTATTGGTTCTATCAATACTGGCACTGGGACTGGCGCTTTAACGCTGAGATTCTCGCATGTTCGATCTGCCAGACGATCAGTCAACCTGAGGCATCGGGCGGCCCTTTAGGCGCAAAAACAAGCTTTCTTCGTCGTTATTGCAGAAATAGGGCACGCTGGTTGGCGGATTTCGGTCCTTTAGACGGCCTGTGACCTCTGCCAGGACAACCTCGGTGATAAAGGGCAGATCAAAACTGCGCACCTCGCTTAAGGGGATCCATTGCAGATGTGACAACTCATCTGAGGCCTGGGAGAAGTCATCCAGATCGCCGGCAATCTCATCGGCATCAATCAGGAAGAACCGTGCATCAAAGCGGCGTGGACGGCCTGGAGGTGTCAGAGCGCGGAAAACAAATTGCAGAGCATGGGCAGAGGGCAGGTGACCAGTGGCGGCAAAACCCAGCCAATCGGCGGTAATCTCTTGCTGCCATTCGCCGGGATGGCCCAGGATCAAACCTGTTTCTTCCCAGAGCTCGCGAATGGCGGCGATGGCCAGAGCATGGTCCAGCCCGGCGATGGCCTGATCCGAAAGCCGCTCACGGCAGACCTCGGGCAGAGGCTGGGCTAAGGGAACGGTGGCATCTGCTAAATCAACGGCACCACCGGGAAAGACAAATTTATTGGGCATAAAGGCGGCTTTTGCACCGCGCTGCCCCATTAGTACTTTGGGGCTGTCGCTCATACGGTCCCGCAGGGCGATAATGGTTGCCGCATTGCGGATCGCGCTGCGGTCCTCTGATGTCACGCCTTGAATTGCAGTATCGCTCATAGACCAGCCTCTCCCGTGTGTTGCTATTTGGGGATGTCAGCTCTTGCTGTCAAAGCCATGCATCCGGCGCGCCCATTGGTAGGCGACCACAACCCCTTTTAGTCTCGGCAAAAGATAGAGAGAAGAGACAATACAGCCAATCGAGAAAACAGAAAACGTTACGAGAGGTTCTGGTCGCCAGGTGAAATAGACCACATGCAAAAGCGGAGCCATGATGTGGCCGACCAGCAGGATCGTTAAATAGGCGGGCCCATCATCCGCGCGCGCCTTTGTCAGGTCGAGATCGCAGTTCGAACAGGTGGCATTCACCTTAAGATAGGAGTGCAACAGATCGCCCTTGCCGCAATTCGGGCATTTGCGACGCCAACCCTTGGCAAGGGCGGGCCAGGTGGCGCGCTCACAATTGCTCTCATCCGTAACAGTATCTGCAAGCAGTTGTGTACTAGGGGCCGGAGACTCGGTCATTGGAAATCCTATGGTTTTGCGGCGATCATCCTCCCCCTGTGACGTAAAGAAAAGCCAAAGGAAATCTCTGCGGCTGGATGCCGCAATTCAGATGGCGCAGATTCTGCGGGAAAAATTTTTGAAAACCCTGCGACGGAAAGATTGCCTGCCTTCGTTTAGCCTCTGTATCCGGCAGCAAAGGGCTGCTTTAGGACCCCATAGGAGAGCAGATATGAAACAGACCAAAATCCTCGCCGTGATCCTTGCAACTGCTGGCGCATTGGCCGCAACTACCGCAATGGCTAAACCAGGCTGTGGTGGCATGGGCGCGAAGATGTCGTTTGAAGAGCTGGACGCCGATGGTAACGGCGAAATCTCCAAGGCCGAGATGGAAGCCCACAAAGCGGCACGGTTCAGCACCGCCGATGGCAATGGCGATGGGAAGCTCTCGGCAGAAGAACTTGTGGCACAGGCACAGAAACATGCAGCCAAACGGGTTGAGAAAATGATCAGCCACCTCGATAGTGATGGCGACGGCATGTTGAGTGCGGAAGAAATGTCCAATCGTGGCGGACGCCACGGGGATATGTTCAAGCGCGTGGACCGCGATGGCAATGGTGCGGTCTCGAAAGAAGAGTTCGAGCAGGCCAGAGAGCATCGCGGCGGCAAACGCCGTAACGGTCACGGTGGCCCTGACGGCGACTGCGGCGGTCGTGGTGGGAAAATGGAGCAGAACTGATTAAGCGCCTGTGTTGCAGTCTAAACCGATATTGCCAGCGCAGCCCCTGTCTCAGGGGCTGCCAGCGCGGGGCGCGTCTGCGGTGAGGGGCGCGGTCGACGGCGGCCTGGCCGTTGGATCTGCGGGGGCACCCGTCAGCGATGATGCGTTGTTGGTGCTCTATGCCAATGGTGACCCTGGCGCGGCGGCCGAATTGATGCAGCGCCTAGCACCGCGCGCTCTTGGCGTCGCTATACGGGTTCTTGGCAACAGGGCCGAGGCCGAGGATATCACCCAAGAGGCGATGATGCGCCTGTGGCGTATGGCGCCGGATTGGCAGCCAGGGCAGGCCAAGGTCTCCACCTGGTTGTACCGCGTGGTGATGAACCTCTGTATTGATCTGAAACGGCGCCAGCGGGGCGGATATGTGGATCTGGATGCTATTCCTGATCCTGCGGATCCCACCTCATCTGCAGCGGAGAAGTTGCAGGATGTGGCTCGGCAGGACGCCTTGCAGCAGGCCTTGATGCAGTTGCCTGAGCGCCAACGCCAGGCGGTGGTCTTGCGCCACATCGAAGAACTGACCAACCCGGAAATTTCTGGGATAATGGAGATTAGCGTCGAGGCGGTAGAAAGCCTGACAGCACGGGGAAAACGGGCCTTGGCCAAAGCGCTGGCCAATCGCCGAGAGGAATTGGGGTATAGCGATGTCTGATACAGATAAGTCTTTGAGCGAAATGGACCACTTGGAGGATCTATTTGCCGCAGCTCGCAGTACCCCTGCCCAGTTGCCGGATAGCCTGCAAGCCACCCTGTTGGCTGATGCGGAGCAGGTCCAAGCGACGAGAGCCAGGGCTAAAAACACAGCCGTAGCCTCTGAAACAGGCCGGGTATTGTCCAGCCGAAAGAAGCTTTCCCGGCAGCTTTGGCGGCAGTTTGTCTCCGCTGTTGGCGGCTGGCCCGCTTTGGGCGGCTTGGTTGCAGCCAGTCTTTCGGGGCTTTGGATTGGTCTGGCTCCGCCTTCTTTCTTGCCCGACCCGATTGAGAGCTTTGCCTCTTATTCCAGCGGATCTCAGGTGCTATCCGATCTTGATTACGACGTGAGCTTTTTGCTCAGTGATGAGGTGTTCGAATGAAGAGTGAACAAAACAGGACCCCAGGGTCTGGTATGCGCCCTTGGTTAAAGGGTGTTCTGGCCCTGTCGCTGGCGTTGAACCTGATTGTGGTTGGTATAGGGGCCGGAGCGGCCTGGCGGTTTCACGGTTCAGGCCACAAGATGGAAGGCCCGCCCATGTTAAGCCGGTTCATCTTCAAAGATATGGGAGGCCGTGAGGTCCACCGTTTGGTGCTAAAACAGGCCGGTGAAACTGGGAATGTGCGTAACCGACGGCGCGCCGAAATGGAACAAATCATCGCATTGATACGCGCTAAAGAATTGGACGTGACAGCGGTCAGATCCATTGTCGAGGCTCATATAGTTGAGAACAATGGCCTGATGCGGACGGTCGCAGAAGCCTGGGAACAGCGCCTAGAAGGCCTGTCCCTGAAAGAGCGCAGCGAGCTTGCGGACCGTATGCAACACCGCATCGATCATCCCCCCCGAAAGCGCTAGAGCATGAAAGAACTCGCATTTGCTTTTGTGCTCTTTCCGCTTGTTTGACCTCAGAGCCTGATGGGCACGGCGTTTCCGTCTGACAGGGGCATAGACAACAGTGCGCCAGCGCTTTTGGTGTATTGGATAAATTGAGCTGTGATGTGACGGGACGTCCTTTCCCAAGCTGACCTCAACTGGCGCATATTGTGTTTTGGCCCTTTTCGACATTTGCAGGGGCAGGACCTAAGAAGCCAGATTCCAAAGAGGACTTCCGTGAAAACCATCAAAGCTGAAAACCCCGCCATCGTTTCTGAAATCCGAGTATCTGTGGGGGATGAGGTGGCTGTGGGCTCTGTTTTGCTTGTGACAGAACTGATGAAAATGCAGCACGAGATCCGCGCGGATGAAAGTGGAGTGGTCAAGCTCTTGCATGTCTCCCCAGGGGATGAGCTGCGCGGTGGCGAACCCCTGGTCAGCCTAGAGCCGGCGGAGGTTTCGTTGTCGCCCCATCAAGAGGATGAGGGTCAACGGCTGGAGTTTTCCGAGTTTGAAGCACGCATGCGTCTGCTGGCTGACAGCAGCAGACTCAACGCGGTGGCCAAGCGGCATCAGAATGGGGGGCGTACCGCGCGCGAGAACATCGACGACTTGTTCGACCCCGGATCCTTTAGCGAATATGGTGCCCTCGCAATTGCTGCCCAACGCAGCAAACGCCCGCTGGAGGCGCTTCACGCACGGACACAGGGCGACGGTATCATCTGCGGGACAGGCACCGTTCAGGGGCGGCCAGTGGCAGCAATGGCCGTGGACTATATGGTTCTTGCGGGCACTCAAGGCTACAATCACCACCGAAAGATGGACCGATTGATTGAACGGGCTGGGCGGGACAATTTGCCGATCGTGCTTTTTGCGGAAGGCGGCGGTGGGCGGCCGAATGACTATGATGTGGCTCGGTTGATGGTTGCCGGGCTGAATGTGCCGTCCTTTCGTCATTTTGCCGCGCACAAGGGCCCAAAGATCGGCATCGCCTCCGGCCTTTGTTTTGCAGGGAATGCGGCGCTGTTTGGTCTCTGCAACGTGAGAATTGCCACGCAGGCCAGCTGGATTGGCATGGGGGGACCGGCAATGATCGAGGGCGGTGGCCTGGGCGTTGTAAAACCGCAGGAAATTGGGCCATCAGAGGTCCAAAAGGCAAATGGGGTCATCGATCTGTTGCGGGCAGACGAGGCCGAAGCGGTTGCCGCTGCCAAGGTACTACTGGCACTGCCCAGTTCAGGTGAAAGCCACCAAGAGGCGCCCTCAAAAGAGGATCTGCGCAGGGTGGTCCCCTCGGATCGTACACGTGCATATGACATGCGCAGTGCTATTAACCTGCTGGCTGATCCGGGCAGCTTTCTCGAGTTGCGCCGAGACTTTGGCCAGGGAATGATTACCGGTTTTGTCCGTATCAAGGGGCAGGCTCTGGGGATCTTGGCAAATAATCCGCTGCATCTGGGCGGTGCCATCGACGCGCCTGCTGGGGATAAAGGCGCTCGGTTTCTGCAGCTATGTGACGCTTGGGGGCTGCCTGTCGTGACCCTATGTGACACCCCGGGTTTCATGGTCGGGCCTGAGATCGAAGAGACGGGGCAGGTCGCGCATATTTCGCGCCTCTTTCTGGCTGGCGCCCATTTTAGTCAGCCGCTGGTGACCGTTATCCTGCGCAAGGCCTATGGGTTGGGTGCAATGGCCATGGCGGGGGGCGGCTTTGACCGGCCACATTATTGCTGCGCTTGGCCAACGGGCGAGGTCGGGGCCATGGGGCTGGAGGGGGCCGTGAAACTGGGGCACCGCGACCATCTGGCTGCGATTTCGGATCCGGCAGAACGCGAGGCCGAATACCAGCGTTTGGTTGGCGAGCTCTATCAGAACGGCTCAGCTTTGAATGCGGCGAGCCTGCTTGAGTTTGATGCGGTCATTGACCCTGCTGACACCCGAGATGAGATTTCGCGTGTCCTGACCACTGCAGGCCCCGGCATTCCTGGCAGGCGCTATGTAGATGCCTGGTAGGGGCCCGTCGCGCGAGAAGGTTCACAGCCGCAGGTCTTCGTTCTTGGTAACCGCTTGCTCAGAGCTTTCATGCCCCGGTTGTTTGAAAACCCCAGGGTTTCCGTCATTTGGCCGCAGGAAAACCGCTCGTGTGCAAACAGGCCAAGTGTGATATCCAAACCAGTGACCATCCCCCAAGAAGTTGAATATCACTTCGGTGGAAACGCGGCTGCAGCACCTGCATGCATCTTCCAGGTGCACTACGGAGCTTCTGATTTTCTCGACCTCAGCTCATCGCCTGCCAGAATGGGCATTGCTATGCAATCCAAAGCCAGTGCTGACATCTGCTTGGTGTGTCTTATTGAGAACTGGTACGGTGACAGCAGCGCACTTCTCGCCACTGGAGTAAATGCTGGATTTGCTCGTTAAGGGCAGAGATCCAGCTGGGCCCTAATTGGGGATGAGCGGTTGCATAGCGCCAGAGGATAATAGTTTTGGGAGGCTGCTACGGCGGCTCCATGTTTTTGCTTTAATGAGGGCCGCCTCACGAAAGTGAGCGGACCGAGGTTTGGCTTTCGTTTTCGATCGAATTGAAGCGAGACCCAACGTTGAGATGTTGAAACCCCAGTCCAGTATTCGCACGCAGGCCTTACCCGTAACTCACCTTAAAGGGGTGTGAAAACGTTTGACTAGCTCTCCTCATGGTGGAAGTGTGGGCTTCACGCGCCACCTCTTCACGCGCCACCTTTGGGGTGATGCTGTAGCCAAAACCAAATTGTTTTTGATGAATTGGGATAGCCAAATGGATATAGATGCGAATTTGAAATACGTGCAAGAGGCGCGTGAGAAGTTCGATTTATCGCCTGCAGAAGTCGTGATGGTCACTGTGATCAATGCCGGGCTCCTGGGCGACAAGGCCACGCTAAAGACCCGGTTGATCGGGGATCTGCAGGCCGCGATCGAGGTCGAACTGGCGACTATTCCACTCTATCTATACAGCTACTACTCGATCAACCGTACCAAGCTGCAGGGCAGTGATCTGGATCCAGCGCAGATATTTACCAATGAGGCCGGCGGGGTTATTATGTCGGTTGCTGTCGAAGAAATGTTGCATATGTCTTTGTCTAGCAACATCTTTTTTGCATTAACCGGGGAACCTCCCAAACTTTACCAGGCGGCGCCCGGGAGTTATCCGGCGCTGCTGCCACATCATAACCCGGTGGTGCCAGAAGGCCCAGATCCGCAGGTCAAGGGCGGCATCCCCTTGCGGCCTTTCTGTTCTGACCAGATGTGGCATTTCCTGCAGATCGAATACCCCCACAACCCTTTCTTTAGCGACCTATCTGTCGAGGCTCTGCCAGAGCTGTTGCGTGATCTGTCCCACTGGTCCCCCGATGAGGCCAAGGCGTTCTTGAATGAACACGGCTGGCCCACGGATCAGAATTGGAACTCGATCGGCCAATTCTATTCCTTTATTCGCTGCATCATTGCCTCTGCCTATTTTGACGATGGCGACTTTCAGGCAGGCAACCCCAAGCAGCAAATCCAACCCTATAACTATGCCCCAAACAACATCGACACCATCTACCCCAAACAGGCATTTGATCCGGCAAAACCAGCGCCAGAAACCTCTGGTGGCGGGTCGGGCTGTCCGGGCGGGTTGCCCGGGGCGGCAGAGGTGACTGTTTATGCTGATGCCGATGACAGCTCTGCTGCGCCGACGCGACCGGTTGAGGATCGCAAAGGCCATGAGGTGACTGGCGCCTTTGAGCTGATGACGATCGCTAGCCGGGAAGACGTCATGCTGGCGCTGGAAACCATCTGCGAGCAAGGGGAGGGGTACTCAGCCAAACCCGGCGGCGGTGAAGCGATCTGGGACGATCCCGATTCCGAAGCGGAGCACAGTCATTTTGACAAGTTCCTCGAATTGCAGATGCAGTTTGAGGACTTCTCGCATAGCCTGGAGAGCCTGCCGCCCTGGATGGAGGCACAGATTGATCGGCAATGGCTCGTGGAGGCGGTTCAAGGCAAGGCAAACAAATGGACGGCGCAGGAGTTGAAGGCCAAGAGTATGCTGTTTGACTATCCAGCCAATCCAACGCGTGCAGACTATGCGCATGACCCAATAGCAACCGCGCTGAATGATTTTTGCAGCGGCTTGTTTCAGTACATGCTGATCCTGACGGAAACCATCTACAAGATTGAGCCAAACTATGTGGACCCCAATAAGACCGGGGCTGACAAGGTTTCATCTGAGGGTACAGTTCCCCATCAAAAGTACTTCTTTAACATTGCGTTGCACCGCTCAATGATCTGGATTTTGGACAAATTCATCGCCCTGATGCGCGGCTATCAGGTGACCTTGAGCGATGGAACAACCGTCGCTCTGGCTCCCAGTTTTGACAATAGCGGCTTTGGCTTGGGCGGGCAGGGGCTGGGGTCGCGGGATCAGGCCTTTGACAATCTCGCGCAGCTTGGAGCAGAGGCACTGCTCGCAACAGCCGGTGACAGTGCGTTGAATGCCTCAGTTGCACCGCTGGTGGCCCTGACCATCAACAAGACCTCTGCGGATGGGGAGGGCATGCACCTGCCTGATGTCAGCAGCTATTGGTCGCAAAACTAGCCGTTGGAACACCGCTTCCTTCAGCCTGAAAAGGTTCAAAACAACTTGGCCTCTGCGCCATTTGAAAATGCCCGAAAGGACAAACCCCATGTCGGATACCAAGCAAAGCACCGCCGCCCAATCCATGCCACAAGCCGAGCTGCCCTCTGTTGTGCCGCCGCCGTTTAATTGGAAAGATACTCCCTATGGCAAGGCTGGGGCGCAGTTACAGTTGCCTGAAGGCGCTGAACTGCACGCCTGCCTGGGATTGAACTCCTGTAAGGGGCAGGATCGTTACGGCATCCACGGGCCCAATGGCAACAACCCAAACAGCTGTGCTGGTCAGGGGTTCTGCGCCACCACTGAAATCCATTCCTGCCATACCAACAACAACTGCGCCAACCAGGGCGGTTGCGGGCTGTATGGATGGGGGCCAGATATGGATCAGCCAGGCCAGAACGAATGTCGCTCCATGGGGTCCTGTGCCGCGCCCATCAATGCAGAGCGCTTTATCACCGAAGGCGATCGCAAGGGGACGAGCGTCTGGAGCCGCGCCCGCGAGGTGTTTGAAACCGCTTATGCGGAAAAGAACAAAGGCAAGACTCCGGGCCCAGCCCCTGCACCCTTTAGTGAAACCGGTCCGACGGCCTCTTGGATCACCGAAAACTGCAACAGCTTTGCCGCCTGCGGCGCTAGTGGGCTGTCTGGCGGGGGCAGTTGTTCGTGACTGTTGCGCCCGCAGAAAAAGCTGGAATAACTGACCTACCCAAGCTTGGCCTCGGGTTGGGGCTGCGAAATACCCATTTTGATCACATCCTGAACCACTGGCCTGATGTGGATTGGTTTGAGGCAATTTCGGAGAATTTTATGGATTCCGGCGGGCGCCCCCGTCAGGTGATCCGTGAAGTGGCAGAACGTTATCCGGTGGTACTGCATGGGGTGTCGCTCTCCATTGGCAGCAGTGATCCCTTGGATATGGACTATTTGCAGCGGCTTAAGCTGCTGGCGCAGGAGGTGCAGCCCCAGTGGATCAGTGACCATCTGTGCTGGACCGGTGTCATGGGGCTGAATTCGCATGATTTGTTGCCAGTTCCGCTGACCGAAGCCACGCTTGATCACATTGCGGCCCGCGTGCACCGAGTCCAAGAGATTCTCGGTCGTCCGCTGATCCTAGAGAACCCTTCAACCTATCTGGATTTTCACGCGAACACCCTGTCGGAGCCGGAGTTCCTGCGCGCTCTGTGCGAGCGTACCGATTGTGGTTTGCTCCTAGACGTCAACAATGTCTTTGTGAGTTGTTTCAACACCGAAAATGACCCTTCTGATTATTTTGACAGCTTCCCCTGGAGCCGGGTGGTGCAGATGCACCTGGCGGGGCACACGGATTGCGGCACCCATCTCATTGATACTCACGATCAACCTGTTCGCCCTGAGGTTTGGGCGCTTTTTGCCCTGGCCTGGCAACGCAGCAATGGCGCCTCGACACTTTTAGAATGGGACGGAAATATACCTTCGTTTGAGGAATGCCATCGGGAACTGCTCAAGGCCAAAGCCTATATGAAGGGGGGCTTGGCCCAGTTGACTGGCAGATATGCACCAATGCCGGGCGCGTTGGCGGTGTCAAACCCCGTCAATTTTCTGGTGCCTGACGTGATGGCCGGCTCCGCGGAGCTGGAAGACAGGTGAGCGCACCGATCGAGCTTTCCGACTTGCAGCAATGGATGCAGTCGGCCCTGATTGAGCCAAAAGCCACGTCACGCCAAGAGATTGAAACGCGGGTTCGGTCCACCTCTCGGTTATCGGCTGTGGCGGCCCTGGGGATCTATCAAAACAGCTACCACCTGCGCATCGCAGCCTGCATGCGCGATCAATTTCCAGCGCTGTGCTATGCTCTGGGGGAGGGGTTGTTCAATGATTTTGTCGCCGAATACATCAGCCAGGCGCCACCCGAAAGCTATACCCTCTATGATCTGGGGCGGCGGTTTGCGGGTTTCTTACAAGCAAACCGTCCTGACCTGGACGCGCCAGAATCAGAGCCCTGGGTGGATTTTATTATCGATCTCGCCCGGTTTGAGCGTCAGATCTTTTCGACCTTTGATTGCGCTGGTGCGGAAGATCTGCATCTGGCGCAGCTAACAACGCCGGATCCAGACCTCTGTGTCCAGCCCAGTCTATCGGTTGCGGCATATGGGTTCCCTGTTGGCGACTATTACCATGCTGTCCGCCAGGAAAAATCGCCACAGCCGCCGGAGCGAGAACCAGTCTACTTAGCAGTGCTGCGCAAAGACTATGTCACCCATACGGTTCCAGTGAGCTTTGCTCATTTTATCTTTCTGCAAGAGATGTGCCGAGGCGGAACCGTAGGCTCAGCGCTGAGCGCCGTGTCGCAACAGCTCTCGCAGGATCTGGCGCGGGTTAAGCTCGCCTGGAGCGAGGTCTCAGAAATACGAGACAACTGGATCGAAGCAGGGTTTTTCTTAGATCGCAGTCGGGCCTAGGAGGCATTGGAAGCTGTGTCGCCGCATCATATGGCATGATCTCAATCCGCTGGGATCAGGCTCAGATATTCAACGGTGTAGCCGTTCACATAATCCAGACTAACCGCGCCATTGCCGCGCCGACCAATCCCTGGGTAGCCCGCGACTGGAACGTCTGGATATTTGCCAAAATCCCCATTCCAACTGTTGCGGAAAATGAACCAACCGCCGCCCAGCTCCTCTGGACCGGGTTGAAAGCCTGTGACGCAGACGCAATGACCTGACACCCGAACTTCCCGGTCCACCAGATCAGGGCGAGCAACTGGATCAAACACCATGCCTGAGTTCAGTGCGCCGTTATAGGTCCAGTTGTTTTTGTGAGAACCCTTCAGCTTGAACACCGGCAGGCCAAGCGCGACAGGGCGGCCCTGATGCAGCTCTTGCAGAATAGTGTTGGCGGTGCTGTCTGGAACAGGCCCTTCCTCAAAGTCCTCATACTTGACCTTATGAAAGCGGCGTGTTGCAGCATCCGCTTCGGCAGCCTGCGAGGGGGGAGATTTGGAGAACAGCCCACGGTGTAGATCGCTGGTCCGATAGGGGGCTAGGGCTTCGGTGCTGATGCCACGGGAGCGGAGCACCTGATGTGCCTGCTTTAATTTGGTTGCGCCCAGGGCGTAGTCGGGCAGAACGGCAGCTTCCTCAGGGGGGATTGCGGCACGCATGTGCCAATACAGATGCTCTGGGGAGTGTAAAACGGGGGGCGCGCCGCGACGCGCCAGCAGGATATCGACACAGGCGGCAACGGCAAAGGCCGTGCAAGTGCCCCGCGGTCGCTGATCTCTGGTATCCCAATGCCGCGACAAGCCCACTTCCAGATCAATCACTTGATCGCGCAGGGCGCTCTGGTCACTGCTGCGACCTGACCGGGCCCCATGGCGGGCGCAGCGATGGACCTCTTCAGCATATCCTGGGGTGCGAAACACACGGTCTAGGGTTTCAGGCGGGGTAAACCCTGCAAAGAAACTTCCAAGGGGCGTTGGCAGATCAGTCAAGGCAGCCTCCATGATCGGGGAATGGGAAAAGCCAGTGGGGCGATAATCTCTACGTTAAAGTCAGGTTGTTTTCTTTCCCTTCCCGCCGAAGGGCTTGTCGGGGCGTCCCGGCTTTTTTGCTTCCTGTGGGCTTGAACTCTCATCATTCAAAGCTGCTGCGATCAGATCAGGCAGGTCATTAGCTAACCTGTTGGCAACGGCATTGGATACTCTGCGGCTGAGAGAGGTGCCGCCCTCCAGATCTGGTAGGGTTTCAGGGTCAGGGTCAAAGCTGCAGGTGATCCCGGACCATTCAGCGCGCGCCTCGGTGAGCAGAGCCTTAACCTCTGGCATCTCTTTCAAAAAGCCATGGAATGTGTCTTTTGCCAGTTGTTGACCTGCCTGGGTATCGCTGCGGAAATGAACGCCGGCGATTTCGCGGTTTTCGGATATGCGCTGGGCGAGGGCGGCGGCATAGCGCGCCATGGCGTGGTCTTCGCCTTCGTCGAACAGCGCGGAGATAATGGTCGCGATGAGGGTCATCTGGGTCGCATGGCCGCTGGGATAGGAGGCATGCGGTGGGGTTGGCACCAGAGGCATGAGGGCCGGGCAAACCTGCACCGGACGGGCACGGCCAATTTTGTGTTTGAAATGCAGCGCAACCATTTGCCCGGCCTGCATGGCTAGCATGATGAGTTTCTGGGTGGCAGGGCGATTGTCTGCGCCCATCATGAGCATGTTGGACCAATAGGCCTCGCTATTGCCCACCTGTGCTACAATTTCAGCCGCTCGATGCTGTCTGTGCGTGTTGCGTAGGGTGATCAGGTCATGCACTTCGCGGCGCAGCGCCAGATCTCCGTCATCGGGATTTTCGACCTGAATGGCACGATCGCCTTCATCCCAACCGGTTTTGGCAAAGCGCTGCAGGATAAGTTTAATTTCAAGCTGCGGCGACCAGGCATCGGCTGGGAACTCCTGACCACCGAGATAGGCAAAAGGCGCGCCGCCTTTGCGCCCCAAAGGTTCATTAAAGGGAAGGCCTGCTGCGGCCCCAGCAGAGCGATAGGGCGAAAAGGACCCGGCAGCAACGGCCCCGTCCACGGCCCCATCAACCGCGCCGTCGACAGCCCCATCGACTGCACCGTCCACTGCGCCATCGCGATATCCTGTTGTCATGCGTCCCTCCACTTCAGCCCGCGCAGGGCCTATGCACTTTGATTGGCTTTCCCTCACCGAACAACCTTGGCGTGATTGGTGTCAACCCGGCGTGAAGACGCCGTGAGACCTCCTAGTCTTGCAGGCCGATTTCGCGCAGGCGGGCGGCATATTTCTGACCCGTCGCCTGATCTTGGAAGGGTTGCTTTTTCAAGAACTGGCCAATGCGAAATCCCGGATCCAGTCGCTTGATCTCGGTTGCGATATTGCGGGCCTCAGTCACCTCTCCTGTTTCGGCCAGGGCAACCGCAGTCATCCGCAGGTTGGAGGTATAATTAGGGTTCAGCCTTTGGGCGCGACGCCCTGCGGCCACGGCCTCGGCGTAGTTGCCAGCGGCAAAATAGGCGATGCTGAGGAAATGCTCTGATCTGAACAGGTAGGGATCACAAGGCGACAGCTGAATGGCGGCGCGGGCGTTCTTGATGCCTGCCTCTGGCTGTCCGGAAAAGGTCAAAGTGGGGGAGGACCACAGGAGAGCCTCAGCATCATTGGGGGCGTTGCGTAGCGCCCTGCTGCAAATCTCGATGGCCTGTTCCGCATAGCCAAACAGCACGGTTTGATTATGGGCATAGCGCGCTAGAGCGCGACCGCTCTCTCCGCTCAACCGAACGGCCTCTTCGGTGGTTGCCTGAAGGGCGCGGCCATCGGACACGGGATCCTTGGACCAGCCCTGGCCCAGCAGCACCGAATGCCAATCTGTGAGCGCCACCCGGCTGATTCCATAGCGCGGATCTCGGGCGCAGGCTTCTTCCAGCAGTGACTTTGCGGTGATAAAGGTCGCCGGATCTAGGTGAAACGCAATATCGCGCCCTCGGATCATCAGATGGTATGCAGACAGATCCTCTGGCAGGCTGCCCTCGGTGCGCCGCAGCTCTGCCGCCGAGACCGAGGGCAGCAGTTGGTGGGTCAGATTGATGGCAATATCGGTCTGCATGTCGAACAATTCCGAAGCATGGGCGGCATAGGTGTTGGCCCATTCCACCAGCCCGGTCCGGGTGTCGACCAGCTGAACCGTGATGCGAAACCTGTCCCCCGCGCCGCGCACACTGCCGGTCACCACATAGTCGGCGTTGAGTTCTGGCGGCTGGCTTCCGGGGGAACCGGGCAGACCCTGGAATTGGCGGGTGGTGTTGCTGGAATAGACCTGCAGCTCACGCAATTGCGCCAGAAGCGAGACGGTATCCTCTAAAATCCCATGGAGAAAATAGCTCTCAACCGGAACTGGACCCAGATCAACAAACGGGAAAATCGCCAGTTTTGGTGGCCCTTCGTCGCTGGGGGTGGGGCGGGGCAGCGAGGTGAGGGGGCGCGCTGGGATTGGGGCTGCCTTGGGCTGGTCCTCTTTCAGCTC
Organism: uncultured Roseobacter sp.; assembly: GCA_913054455.1. Taxonomy (GTDB): domain Bacteria; phylum Pseudomonadota; class Alphaproteobacteria; order Rhodobacterales; family Rhodobacteraceae; genus Pseudophaeobacter. Next base: position 7,382 of record CAJXIL010000048.1, on the reverse strand, counting down.
ACCATTTTTAATTGCAACGACCAGCGCCTGCGTTTCTGCCGAAGGCTCCATCGCCAGGGCATCATCAAGGCGCTCATAGAGCTGACTGTAGATCTGCAAGGAGGCCCCGGTTTCGCCGCGCTCCGCGAGGCTGCGCATGGCAAAGCGGCTGGCGGCCTCGTTCAAAGGGTCTAAGCGGCAGATGATACGGGCGGCGCGCAGGGCTTCGGCGGCGCGGGTTTGCGGAGCCTCCATCAGATCAAACAGCCGCGCAATCAGTTGCGTTTCATGGCTCTGGCAGCAGTCACGCGCCCAGCTTTCAAACCCTTGACCAATATGGCCAAACCCCATGAGAAAGAGATCACAAAACTCGGCCCCGCCTTCGAGATGTTGACCGGGGATCTTTTGCACCAGCGTCGCAATCAAATCTCCGATATCTGTGGACACCCTGTCAGATCGCAGCGCAATATCCGTCGCCGTGACCTCTAGGGCTGTTTCCGTCAGCTCAGGGGCTTCACGACGGATCTCTGAGAGGCATTGGCGTAAGGAGGAGCGTGCCCGATCTTCCTCGCTGCCCTCCCAGAGCAGTTCCGCCAATTTGGAGCGCAGGGCGCGCTGTTCTGGTTGCAGAGCCAGATAGACCAAAAGCGCAGTTGCCTTTTTCTTTCCCTGCAGCACCGGCTTGCCAGCCCAGCTGGCACCAGGGCTGCCAAGTGTCCGAATATAAAGGCCTGAATTGATCTGATGCATTGTGCTCTTTCCTTAAGGGGAAAGTTAATCACAGCTTCTGCCTGCAAACAACATGGGGAAAAACCCTCTCGACCGGACCTGTCAGGATTAAGGGGGCAAAGGTCGATTTTAGAAGGAGTGATTGGAAAAATGGCCCCCGTGGATTGACGCAGGGGCCATATTTCGTGCGTGATCCGCGCAGGTGGTTCGGGCATCAGCGCCGATTGGGAACTTGGGTCTCGAACCGTTTGAAAGCAAACCCGATAAGCCCTGCGATGACCAGGTAGGCCAAGGCCAGCAGCAGCAGTGGTTCATATACGATAAAGGTGTCAGAGCGCACACGGGAGGAAACCGCGTATATCTCTACCACAGTTATAGTGGCCACCAGCGGGGTAGCTTTGAGCTGCAGGATGGTCTCGCCGCCCAGGGTGGGTAGAACATTGCGAATTGCCTGGGGCAACCAGATGCGGCGGAACATGGTAAAACGGGGCATGCCAAAGCTCTTGGCGGCCTCTAATTGACCCTTGGCCACTCCCGAAAAGGCACCGCGCATCACTTCGCCCTCATAGCCGGCATAGGACAGGGTGAGCGCCAATACGGCATAGGGCCAGGCCTGACGCAGATAGGGCCATAGCTCGCTTGAGCGGATCCAGGGAAACTGTGGAAACAGGGAGCCAAGCCCATAATACAGCAGCCAGATTTGCAGCAGGAGCGGTGTGCCGCGAATGACGGTACAAAAGATCCGAGCAGGTGCAGACAGATACCAGGGCCCAATGGCCTGGGCCAAGCCCAGGGGGATGGCCAGCAGGAAGCCGAGGGTCGTGGTGACCACGAGAATCCAAATCGTTGTCCATAGTCCTTCGAGGGCAAGCGGTGCATATTTGGGTAGCCAATCCCAGCGCATCGTGAGTGCACACCAGAGGACAAAACCGGCAAACAGAGCCATCAGCAGGATACGATGGGGCTGCATCAAAGATTTCAAACCATTCATCTGCTCCCCTCCTTCAGCGAGGGCTGGCCGCGGCGCGCCCATTTCTCAATGCGGGCAAAGATGGCACCAGAGCAGAGCGTGACCATCAGATACAGTCCACCTGCTGCGAGGAAAAAGGTGAAATAGGCGCGGGTACTGCTGGCCGCCTGTTTGGTTTCTAGCGTGAGTTCGTTAAACCCGACAACGGCGAGCAGTGCGGTGTCCTTGGTGGCAATCAGCCAGAGATTGGCCAGTCCCGGTGTGGCAAAGGCCATCATGGCTGGAATGGTCACACGGCGCATGGTCATCAGTGCGGGCATGCCATAGGAGCGGGCGGCTTCGATTTGGCCTGGAGGGACTGCTTGTATGGCACCTCGTAGAATTTCGGTGGCATAGGCGCCCTGAACGATGCCCAATACCCAGATGCCGGCGACAACGCCGCTGATCTCGACACGCCCATAGCCCAGAACCTGCGCCAGTTTGTTGATCAGATCCGTGCCCACGTAGTAGAGGATCAAGATCAGGACCAACTCGGGAACTGCCCGGATCACTGTCGTGTAAATGGCGAGCAGATCCCGCAAGATTGGCCCGCCATAAAGTTTCCCATAGGCCCCGAAAAGCCCGATTACCAGCCCCATGCCAAAGGCACCAAAAGCGATTTGAAGCGAATTTGCCAAACCGCGTAACAGGTTGCTGCCCCAGCCAGGGGCTGAGAGCGACAGCAGTGCCGCGCTCTCAGCCAGACCGAGCCATTCGAGGATCATCGTCACAACAGTGCCTTAGTAGATGCTGGCAGAGAAGTAGCGCGCAGTGATTTCGGCATGGGTGCCATCCGCGAGGATCTTGGCGATGCCTGCATTGAGTGCTTCGCGCAGGGCGTCATCGCCTTTGCGCAGGCCGACACCCACGCCACGGCCCAGGATTGCGGGGTCGTCAGCAACGGCCCCCTTGATCTCACAGCAATCACCGGCTTCGGTGCCGACAAAATCAGCCATGGCAATGCTGTCGGCCTGGGTTGCGTCGATCCGGCCGGCAAAGAGATCTTGGTTTGCTTCATCCTGGGTCTGATAGACACGGATCTCAGCGCCCTTGAAATACTCCTGCGCGTAGGCCTGGTGGATGGTGGAGGCCTGAATACCAACGATCTTACCATCCAGGCTTTCTGGAGTAGGGGCGATATCCATGGATTTGTCTGCAACAATTACGGCGGGGGTATTGTAGTAGGCGTCGGAGAAATCGATGGTTTTAAGCCGCTCTTCGGTGATCGACATCGAGGCCATGATCGCGTCGATCTGTTGGCCTGTAAGCGAAGGAATGATGCCGTCCCAGGCTACAGGGGTCAGAACGCAGTCCAGCTCAGCTGCGGCACAAACCGCATCAATCACCTCAATCTCCCAGCCGACCCAGGTGCCGGAAGAATCCAGCGATGCAAAAGGCGGATAGGGTTCCGCCGCGATGCCGATTTTGACTTGGTCAGCCTGGGCGGTCCCAGCGGTGAGAGTGGCGAGGGTGAGGCCCGTGGCCAGTAGTGTTTTGATTGACATGATTTTCTTCCCTGTTGTTGTATGGTTTTGATGAAAATGTCAGGAGACCGATTTGAGAAACTGCTGCAGGCGTTCCGACTTTGGATTGCCAAAGACCTCGGCAGGTGGGCCCTGCTCTTCAATGCGTCCCTGATAGAGATAAACCACGTGATCGGCGACTTCGCGGGCAAAGCGCATCTCATGGGTGACTAGCAACATTGTACGGCCCTCAGAAGTCAGGTCACGGATCACGGTGAGGACTTCACCCACCAGTTCCGGGTCCAGCGCGCTTGTTGGCTCATCAAAGAGCATCACGGATGGATCTACCGCCAGGGCGCGGGCGATGGCGGCGCGTTGCTGTTGGCCACCAGAGAGAAAGGCCGGAAAGGAGTCTTCCTTATCTGCCAGACCAACCCGTGCGAGCAGCACACGGGCCTGGGCGATTGCCTCAGAACGGGGGACCTTCAGTACATGCACCGGCACTTCGATGACGTTTTCCAGCAGCGTTCGATGGGTCCAAAGGTTGAAGGACTGAAACACCATCGCCAGCCGCGTGCGAATGCGCTCGATCTGGCGGCGATTGGCTGGGGCGCCATCGGCGCGCATCTCGACCTCTTCGCCGTCAATAATGATCTTGCCGGACGAAGGGGATTCCAGAAAGTTGATACAGCGCAGCATGGTTGATTTGCCAGATCCGCTGCCGCCAATGATCGCCACGACATCGCCTTGCCGCGCCGTGAGCGAGACCCCCTTGAGCACCTTCAGCGTGCCAAAGGATTTATGCAGGTCTTCAATGCGAACGGCATCTTTTGCAGCCGCTGTTGTCTGGGCTGCACCCTGGGGAGCGGCGATGTCTTGAGTATCAGGAGCAGCGGTCGGCATGGTTGGACGTCCTTGGGTTTTGGGGTAGTAAGGCTTAAATGAGCCAATTGCGCAAGTGTATAATTAGGTCGAGCCGCTGCGGGGGAAAAGATGAGTGATGAACGCCGGAAATTTACGCGCGAGAGCGCTGAGCAGCGCAAATTGGCTCTGATTGAGGCTACGCTTGAGCTGGTGGCCGAAAAAGGCGTCCGGGGGGCGACCGTGCGCGGAATTGCGGACCGGGCGCAGGTGACGCAGGGGTTGATACGGCACTATTTTTCTTCAAAGGAAGACCTGATTACAGCCGCCTTTGAACACCATATGATGCAGATGACTGGACTCACCTTTGCGCCGGTTGCAAAGGTCAAGGGCTCCGCGCGCGAGCAGCTGCGTGTTTTTGTGCAGTCTTCGTTGATGCCGCCGGTGGTGGATCCGCGATCAATCGCGCTCTGGGCGGGGTTCCTCAACAAAGTGCAGCATGACGCACAGATGAAAGATGTCCACGCCAAGACCTATGTCCATTTTCGTGACCAGCTGGAAGGGTTGATCCGGGCCGCTCTGGAAGAGGCAGATATGCCGACCGAGCCGGGGCAGCTGTACCGGTTGTCCACCGCCTGCAATGGGCTGATTGATGGCTTGTGGATGGAGGGCGGTGCCCTGCCGGAGGCCTTTGCACCCGGAGAGCTATCGCAGATCGGTCTCTATTCGGTTGGCGCCATCATCGGATTATCCCTAGTCGACTAAGGGCGCTTGGGCGGGGTGCTAGGGCGCGGGGCGCTCTATTTTGGCTGGAAGGCGAAATTTTCGTCAATAGCACTTGGCAATTGTGGCAAGTCTGGCTGGCGTTTTTGTTTGCGGCAGAGGCAGTGGAATGCGCTATTGATAGATGTGATCCTTCTGGGTTCTGCAACTGCGGCAAGACTGTGGCAACAGCCGGGCAGCCGCTTTGGCCATATCCGCAACCTGTGGCTCTGCTGCACTAGTTTACTGATCTGCAAGGGTGTTAACGCGGTGTTAACCAGATCGCCCAAAGGCCCGGACGCGCTGCTAAGCGGTGCAGCGGAGGTTCAGGCGACCCAGAGCAGGATAGATCAGATGTTTCGACAATTCGTGGCCATGGCCTTCATTTTCATGCTTCCTCTATCAGGGCTGGCTGAGGCGTCTGATCAAGAGGATGTGCGCCGCAAAATTGGCTATGGGTTGATGTTTTCTAATGACCTGTTGGGAGATGGCAAGGACCGCTGGCGCACGGGCTCGCTGACCTCATCGCGTCTCTACGGCCAGGCGTGGCAGGGGCAGGCGCCAGGGGACTTTGGGGAACTGCTGGAGCTGCGGATTCAGGGGCAAATTCTCGCCCCGGCCAGTCTGCGTGTTGCGGATCCAACGGATCGCCCTTGGGCCGGTGCTTTGACGGTTGAGCTAAACAGCCACATGCAGCGGGGCGCAGCCGAGATTGCATTGGGGGCTGGTCTGGCCATTTTGGGGCCACAGACCCAGTTGGACGAGATGCAGGGATGGCTGCATGATCTCGTGGGCGCACCGCAGCCCTCAACCGCAGTTTTGAACGGGCAGATTGGCAATAGTTTCAGGCCCTTGGTTTCGGCTGAGGTTGGACGCGAATTCGCCCTATCGGGCCAGGCCGCCTTGCGCCCCTTTGTCGAAGCACGGGCCGGAGACGAGACTTATCTCCGGGCTGGGGTGGATTTCACATATGGACAGTTGTCACAGGGGTTTTTGGTGCGCGAGAGCGTCACTGGGCAGCGTTATCGTACCATGAAGGGGGAGGCGACAGGTCTGACCCTGACTGCAGGAGCAGATATCGCCTATGTCTCAAAGTCGGCCTTCTTACCTGAGGCCAGCGGCTATTCTCTCGAGCACAACCGCCATCGGGCCCGCTTGGGTCTGCATTGGCAGGGGGAACGGGCCTCAGCCTTTTATGGCCTTTCCTATCTGGGCAAGGAGTTCTCATCTCAAAGCGAGGGCCAACTAACGGGCTCGTTGCAGGTGCAGTTGAGGTTTTGAAAACACACCCCGCGTAGGGGCTGGGGCTGGGGTGACTTTGCTCTTTATCTGACCAAGCGATTTTGTTAAGTTTTGGTTAATAAAAAAATAAGAGCAGGCACACAGGCAGATGAAAACGGGCTTTCAGGGCACGTTCGTCATTTCTTGGTCGCAAACAGAAATAGATGGCCTTTGGGCCGCACCGGTCGAGTCTCTCGATGTCGGGGCCGCGTGGTCGTGGCAAGGTGAAGCAGTGCGGGTTGATGGCCCGGCTGAACTGTTGCGTTTGGGTATGGCGAATGGAGAAACAGAACTGCGACGTCGGGCTGCGCGCTCAGTGCGCAGATTGGTCGGAGCTGCGGTCCAGAACCGCACGGATCTGCGCAACGTCGCGGTCGAAGATCCGCTCTTGGACAAGAGCTTTGTTGTGACAAATGGAGTGCAGAGCTACACGGCCACACTGATTGAGGTGAGCGACAGTGCCCGGCCACTGCTTATGTTTGTAAATGAAATCCCGCCCAAGGGTGCGGATCTATGGGTGGTGCATCACTCGCTGGGCAGCATTGGCTGCCCAACCGATACTATGCCGGGACAGCCGGGTAGTGGGGTAATTTGCTTTACGCCGGGAACGCAGATTGCCACTCCCAGCGGGCCACGCCGGATTGAAGATCTGCGTGAGGGCGACAGGGTGCAGACTCGGGACAGCGGTGCACAGGAGATCCAGTGGATTGGTGCACGGCGGATCAGTGGTGCGCGGCTCTTTGTGGTGCCAAAGCTGCGCCCCGTGCGCATTCGCGCAGGCGCCTTTGGCATTGACCGGCCGGAAAAGGAGCTTCTGGTCTCGCCGGAGCATCGGATGTTGTTGCGAGGGCGTCAGGTGCAGGCTCTTTTCAATACCGACGAGGTGCTGGTGGCGGCACGGGACCTGATTAACGGCCACACGATTACCACGGATAATTCGGTGCGGGAGGTGACCTATATACACCTGCTGCTGGGCTCGCATCAGGTGCTCTGGGCCAATGGGGTGGAAAGCGAGAGCTTTCATCCTGCCAGTGCCTCTATGTCGGCACTGGATACACAGGATCGCATTCGCTTGGGCGGGCTGTTGCCACAGGTCGAACGAGACCCGATGAGCTATGGCGCCTATGCGCGCCGTAATCTCAGCACCTCTGAGGCGGCGATTTTGATGCATGAGGCCGCTTGAGATCTCCGGTCTATCAAAAACCCTAAGAAACCGAAGGAAGCGCTGTTGACTCTGCTTCCGTTGCGCATATAAGCGCCACTTCATTGGTGTTGGTGGGCCCCGCAAGGGGATTCCT
>CAJXIL010000047.1 GCA_913054455.1 uncultured Roseobacter sp. | reverse complement strand
CTTTTTCGATCAGGGTTAACGCAACCTAAGGGAAACAGTTACAGGCGGAGACTTTTAACATGCGCATTCTACTGGTCGAAGACGATCCAACCACAGCAAAAAGCATTGAACTAATGCTGACCCATGCCAACCTCAACGTCTACTCGACGGATCTGGGGGAAGAGGGGATCGATCTGGCAAAGCTCTATGATTACGATCTGATCCTGCTGGATCTCGGTCTGCCGGATATGAATGGCCATGAAGTTCTGCGTCAGCTGCGTATGGCCCGCATTGAAACGCCAATCCTGATCCTGTCCGGTGCGGATGATACTGATAACAAAATCAAAGGCTTCGGCTTTGGTGCTGATGACTATCTGACTAAACCATTCCACCGCGAAGAACTGGTGGCGCGGATCCACGCCATTATTCGCCGCTCCAAAGGTCACTCCCAGTCGATCATCAAAACCGGCAAGATTGCGGTGAACCTGGATGCCAAAACTGTTGAGGTCGACAGCAAGACAGTTCACCTGACCGGCAAAGAGTATCAGATGTTGGAACTGCTGAGCCTGCGGAAGGGAACCACCCTGACCAAGGAGATGTTCCTTAACCATCTTTATGGCGGCATGGACGAGCCCGAACTGAAAATCATCGATGTTTTCATCTGCAAACTGCGCAAAAAGCTCAGCACGGCAACAGGTGGTGACAATTATATCGAAACTGTTTGGGGGCGGGGCTATGTCCTGCGAGACCCGCAGGATGACCAGATGTCCGGCGGTCACCGTATGGCCGTAGGCGCCTGAGGCGACAGTTTGTGATCGCGTAGGTTGCCGTCTTTCTGGCTGTGGCGGTGACCCCAGGTCCTGGCTTTCAGTGCCTCTCGTGATGTCGAGATAGTGATATTTTGGTTAACGCAGCACTCTCCTGCTGCCATGAAGAACCCGCTTCGGCGGGTTTTTTGTTGTTTGCACTGGGAGGCTGGCTGTGCCCGCATGTATCTCGTTGTGTAGTTTCTTGCTCTGGGATCACTGGACGCGGCGAGAAACGCGATTTATCACTCAGGGCAAACTTGGACGATGGGGACCGCGCGTGAAACAGATCGAACCATTAGATCCCTCGGGGCTTTCCCAGGAACAGGCTCAGGCGGAGTTTTTGGAGCTGCAAACCCAGCTTGCCTCTGCCGATCAGGCCTACCATCAAAACGACGCCCCTTTTCTGAGTGATGCCGCCTACGACGCTGCCAAAAGACGCTATCAGGCTCTAGCTGAGGCCTTTCCAGATCTGAAGGACAGTGCAACGCGCCTTGATACCGTTGGTGCTCCAGTCACTTCCGGATTTGGCAAAATTCAACATGTGGTGCCGATGCTCTCCTTGGGCAACGCCTTTGAAGACGAGGATGTGGTTGATTTTGATCGCAGTATTCGCAGCTATCTGGGCTTTGCAGCGTCGCAACCGCTGTGCTTTACTGCAGAGCCCAAGATCGACGGGCTCTCCCTATCTCTACGCTATGAGAATGGCGTCTTGATGCAGGCTGCGACGCGCGGAGATGGCGCCACTGGCGAGAATGTAACCGCCAATGCCCGCACCATTGCGGATATTCCGCAGCAGCTGGCTGGTGCGCCGGATGTGCTGGAGGTGCGCGGCGAAGTTTACATGAGCCATGAGGATTTTGCCGCTTTGAATGCCCGCCATGCGGAGCGCGGCGGTAAGACTTTTGCCAATCCGCGCAATGCGGCGGCGGGGTCGCTCCGGCAGTTGGACGCCGAAATCACCCGCGTCCGGCCTTTGCGCTTCTTTGCCTACAGTTGGGGAGATCTTTCTGCCCCCCTCGCGCAAACGCAAACCGATGCCATCACGCGTCTGCGTGACCTGGGATTTCAAACCAACCCGCTGACCCAGACCTGTGGGAACGTGACTGAGATGATTGCGCATTATCGCCAGATCGAAGCACAGCGCGCAACGCTGGGCTATGATATCGATGGAGTTGTCTACAAGGTGGATGACTTGGCGCTGCAAGAGCGGCTTGGGTTTCGATCAACCACGCCGCGATGGGCCATCGCGCATAAATTTCCGGCCGAACTGGCCTGGACCTGGCTGGAAGCGATCGACATTCAGGTCGGACGCACCGGTGCGCTGAGCCCGGTCGCGCGCCTGGCGCCGGTCACAGTGGGTGGCGTAGTGGTCTCTAATGCGACCCTTCATAATGAAGACTATATTCGAGGGCGGGATTCCAAAGGCGCGGTGATCCGGGGGGGAAAGGATATTCGCATTGGTGATTGGGTTCAGATCTACCGGGCTGGGGATGTGATTCCGAAGGTCGCGGATGTGGACTTGGCGAAACGCCCGGCTGAAGCTGTTGAATTCAGCTTTCCTGAAATCTGCCCAGAATGTGGGTCCGATGCAGTGCGTGAAGAGGGTGACGCCGTCAGACGCTGCACCGGCGGCATTATATGTCCCGCGCAAGCTATTGAAAAACTGAAACACTTCGTCTCTCGTAAAGCATTTGATATCGAAGGGCTGGGGGCAAAGCAGCTGGAGATGTTTTACAATGATCCAGATTTGTCCATTCGCACGCCGGTTGATATTTACACATTGGAGCAGCGCGACCTTGGCCAATTCACCAAGCTTAAGAACCGACCTGGCTGGGGCGATCAAAGTGCAGCAAATCTTTTTGCGGCGATTACTGAAAAGCGCAATATCGCCCTGGGGCGCCTGATCTTTGCCCTTGGCATCCGCCATGTTGGCGAGGTGGCAGCCAAGGACCTGGCGCTTCACTTTGGGGCTTGGGAAGAGCTGGCAAAGGCCCTTGACCTGGCCCGTCCCGCGGCGCTGGCACATCGCGCTGCGGATCTGGCCGAAGATCGCGAACGTGAACAGGCCAGCAGCGAAGGGCGACGCGCTAAAATCAAAGAAACCCGCGAGACAGCGCTGTCGCGTCTGGAACTCCACCTCACCGCGCGGGAGGCCTGGGAGGATTTGATCGGCATTGACGGGATTGGGGCAACTGTTGGTTTGTCACTCTCCGATGCGCTCGCGAATGCGCAGGAACGGGCGGTGATCAATGATCTGGTGGCGCAATTGAATATCGCTGCCCCCGCCGCGCCATCGCAGGAAAGCCCGGTTGCGGGGCTGACGGTTGTCTTTACCGGTAAGCTTGAAAAGATGACCCGAGACGAGGCCAAGGCTCGGGCCGAATCCTTAGGGGCCAAGGTCTCTGGCTCGGTGTCCAAAAAAACCGATATTCTTGTTGCCGGACCAGGGGCGGGATCAAAGGAGAAAAAGGCGCAGGAACTTGGGGTCCGGATCCTGGATGAGGATGGCTGGCTGGCGGAGATTGCAGCCCTATGAACGGCCGCCCGGAAATCCTGTTTCCGCTCTTCTCCGGGGCGGAGACCCTGAAAGGGGTTGGTCCCAAAACGGCGCAGAGCCTGGCTCAGATTGGGTTGGAAACGCCGCGGGATCTGGCGTTCTCGCTGCCCCATTCAATCCTGGACAGGCGTCGGCGCGACACGATCAAAGGGCTGGATCTTCCTGCCATTGCCACTGTGGAAGTAGAGGTGGGACGCCACCTGCCTGCGCGCAATCGAGGTGGGGCATATCGGATTAATGTCACTGACCAAGAGGTTGATTTTCAACTTGTATTTTTCCACGGGCGTAGTCGCTACCTAGAGGCACAATGCCCAGAAGGATCACGGCGTCTTGTCTCTGGCAAGGTGGAACTGTTCGACGGTGTGGCCCAGATAGTGCACCCCGACCACATGCTTCCCCTGGCTGAGGCGGATGATATCCCGGAGTATGAACCGGTTTATCCGCTGACGCATGGTGTTACCCAGAAGACCATGACCAAGGCTGCTCTAAGCGCTCTGGAACGACTGCCAGAGCTTGCTGAGTGGATCGACCCTGAGCAGGCCAAACGCGAGGGTTGGCCTGCCTGGAAGGAGGCGTTGACGGCAGCACACCATCCGCAGGGTGTGGAGGATTTGTCGCCAGAGGCACCGATCCGGACGCGACTTGCCTATGATGAGCTGTTCGCGCATCAGCTGACCCTTGCGCTCGCAAGACAGGCAGAGCGTAAATCCCGCGGCATCGTCAGTAGGGCCACAGGACGTCTTCAAGGCGCAGTGCTGGCCTCGCTGCCCTATCGACCCACAGGGGCGCAGGAGCGTGCGATCCAAGAGATCTCGGCAGATATGGCGCGGGATCGCCGGATGAACAGATTGCTACAAGGTGATGTGGGGTCTGGGAAAACTCTAGTGGCCTTTATGGCGTTGCTGGTCGCGGTAGAGGCCGGCGGGCAGGGCGTTATGATGGCCCCTACGGGTATTCTGGCGCAGCAGCATTTTGAAGGGCTGCGCCCTCTGGCAGAGCAGGCCGGTGTGGTGCTGGAACTTCTCACGGGGCGTGACAAAGGCCCGGAGCGGCGTGCTAAACTCTCCGCGTTGGAAGCGGGCGATATTCAGATCCTGGTGGGCACCCATGCTGTGTTTCAACAGGATGTCGTGTTCCGCAGGCTGCATCTGGCCATTGTCGACGAACAGCACCGTTTTGGGGTGCGTCAACGGATGGAGCTGGCAGAAAAGGGCAAAGGCGCAGACGTTTTGGTTATGACCGCGACGCCGATCCCCCGGTCACTGGCACTGGCGCAATACGGCGATATGGACGTCTCGGTGCTGGATGAAAAACCACCTGGGCGCAAACCGGTCAAGACAGCGGTGCTGAGCACGGAGCGCATGGAGGAGGTGGTCAACCACCTGCGACGCGCCATTGACGAGGGGCGTCAATGCTATTGGGTTTGCCCGCTGGTTGGAGAATCCGAGGTGATGGATCTCATCGCCGCCGAGGAGCGTTTCAAGCATCTGCGCGCCACCCTGGGGGAGGGTGTGGTCGGCCTGGTGCACGGGCAGATGCCCCCTGCCGAGAAAGACGCGGCTATGGCGGCGTTTCAGCAGGGCGACACTAAGGTTTTGGTGGCCACCACGGTGATTGAGGTTGGGGTGAACGTTCCTAATGCCTCCATCATGGTGATCGAGCGCGCGGAGATTTTTGGATTGGCGCAATTGCATCAGCTGCGCGGGCGCGTTGGGCGGGGTAGCGCTGAATCGACCTGTCTCTTGATGTATCAACCGCCCCTGTCCGAGGGCGGCCGCCGTCGGTTGGAGGTACTGCGCGAAAGCGAAGATGGGTTCAAAATATCTGAGACCGATCTGCAAATGCGCGGGGCTGGCGACGTGATTGGCACCGCACAGTCCGGGTTGCCACGCTTTCATATCGCGGACCTTGAACGTCAGGCGTCTTTGATGGCAGTGGCGCAGAGCGATGCGCGAGCTTTGCTTGCAATGGACCCCGCGTTGCAGAGCGACAGGGGCGGGGCCGCCCGTGTTCTGCTTTGGTTGATGAAGCAGGATCAGGCTATTCGTTTAATTTCAGTCGGTTAATTGGATTATCGTAAACGTTCCCCCTCGGATGTTCTAAAAAGTTCGCAAATGTTCTCAAAAAGTTCTTTACACATGCTGCGTAAAATGAGAACAAATGGGCAACAAGCGCCGACAGAGAGCGGCGCGGTGAAAACCTGAACGCCGACAGAGAGTAGTGGAGACAATTCTGATGATGACCCAGTTGAAGACAGCCCTGCACAATGCCCAATCCACCCTGCTGCAGGATGCGCTTGGCGCTGCTGCTTTGATTGTTATGCTTGTTGTTGCCCTTCACCTTCCGGGATTTATGTAATCGCGCGGTCGTGAACGTGACACCTCTTTTTCCTAACCCATGAACCCCTATTTCTAGTTTCTGCCTGCTGTCTTTATGTCAGATGCGCTGACATCCATCCCGATGTCATTGGATCCCCGCCTTAACTTTCCAGCCGGTTGCGCCTAACAGCCGGAACGCCCATCTGAACCCCGCATAAAGACGCATTTCCTGCCGCCACCATCTGCCCGGATGTGTGGCGGTTTTTTTGCGGGGGTGCATAGGGGATTAGGACTTGAAGCCCATACGGATGCCGCCCCAGTGTCGGCCACCGACAAAAACCGGCGCTGACAGATCTTTCATCATCACGAAATTTCCGCCGCCCATATCCCGGCGATAGACCTGCATCAAAAAGGGCTCAGAATTGCGTCCGGCCTTGAGACCCACCCGGTCATCAAAGATCCGTCGGTTGCGGCAATTGGCGGTGTTCCAGTCGGGATCTGGCCCCTGAGGGTGGGAAAAGATCTTATTGTGGGTCGGCAGGTAGCCATTGATATCAATCGCCGCACAAAAGACCACGCGGGAATCAAATTCCAAAGCAGCCTCCAGCAATGGCGGCAGGGTCGCATCCGTGAGGGGCAGAAACCCAGTGGTAAATTGCTCGGGGTTGGTGCCAGGAATGAGCCGGTAATTCTTGTCGAACAGGGCATCAGCAGAGATTTTTCCGGCGTCTAAGGCCGTTTCAAATATGGCGCCGACCTTCTGGCTAAGTTCGGTCACATAAGAGATAAAGCGCTTGTCTGTTGACTGCCCGCCCAGGGCGACGGTGCCCTGCACCAGTTGTTCAGAGGAGGAAATGAGATTTTCGACCCGGGTATGGGTGTCATGGATGCCGGTTGTGGTTTCCTCAACCGATTTGCCGATTCCATTGATGTTTGGGGCAAAGCTGCTCATGGCGTTTTTGACCACGGCAGCTTGGCTGAGGATCTTGGCGGTTTGTGTGTTCACCTCAGTGGCTTTTTCTTCGATACTGAGAAGAGAGCTGTCGGTTTCCCGCGCTTGGCCTAGGATCTTTTCAGCCGAGCGAGAGACTTCAACTGTTTCGTCGTGCAACAGGGTGACCCAGTTTGAAAGGTTTTCAATATTGCTGCCAATTTCGCGCGCCGCTGTTTGGGTGCGTTTGGAGAGGTCATTGATCGCTTCGGCCACCACAGCGAATCCACGCCCCGCATCGCCCGCACGGCTGGCCTCAATCTTGGCGTTGATGGCGAGGATGTTCACCTGCGCAGCAATATTGGTGATCATTTCGTTGTTTTTGCGCACGGCATCTACAGTATCGCCAATTTGATCTGTGCGTTCTTCCAGATCGTTGACCCATTCGGCAACTTCCTGGCTGCGGCCGCTGTTGTCGCGGACAAACTTTACCGAGGTCTGGACCGACTGGAGCGTTTGCTCAGTGGTGGTCGAGACCGTTTCAATGGTCTCAAGAACCTGACCATTTGAGCTGATGACCTGGTCCGCCTCTCTGGTCAACTCCTGTAACGCGAAGAGCTGGCTCTGCGATTTTTGGTCGATCTGGTCCAGAAAACCTGCGATGTCGACGATTTCATACCCGAGCTGAGATGAGATCTGTGTGAGCTGATTGAGCTGCAGATTACGGGCATCGGAGTGCTTAGAGTGGTTAGCCCAGTCGCCAGCGCCAGATTCTGCTGCTTCGGCCGAAGTCGCCAAATGAGGGGGGAATGACTGCATGTTTGGGGCCCATGTTAGTTAACGGACCCACTCTATTTGATTAAAATAAAGGCAAGGTTAAGCGCAGTTTTTCTGCAAGGCGGCTTTGAATGCCTCGAGGCTGGCCTCTAGACAAAGCAGGATCGAGGCGTGGCGGTTTTTGAATTCCCGTGCGGGGATGAGAACTTCCAGATCAGCAAAGGGAGCTTTGGGGGCAGGTTGGTCATCCGTCAGCATGGCCTTTAGCGCATCACGGGCGGTTTCCACTTCTGCAAGGGTGCGGCCAATTATGTTTTGGCCAACAACTGAGGCCGAGGCCTGTCCCAGAGCGCAGGCTTTGACATCCTGGCCAAACTCCACAATGCGCCCCTCATCAATATTGAGATCAACGGTGACCGTTGACCCACAAAGCGGCGCACGTTTTTTTGCGCTGGCGTCTGGGTTTTCTAATCTCTCCAGAAAGGGAATATCTGCGGCCAGGGCCAGGATTCGGGAGGAATAGAGCTTGATGAGATCGGTTTCGCTGGACATAGGCTGCCTTGGGCTTTCCCTTGGGGTTTCTTACCCATACATAGGCAGACAAAAGCAAGATGCAAAAGGTTTTTACGATGTCCTTTGATCCCAATAGTTTGAAGTATGACTCGGCTGGACTGATCCCCTGCATTGCCCAGGATGAGGTGAGCGGCGAGGTCTTAATGATGGCCTGGATGAATGCGGAAAGTGTCGCCAAGACCCTGGAGACCGGCAAGGTGACCTATTGGTCCCGGTCACGCCAGGCCTTTTGGGTTAAGGGCGAAAGCTCCGGCCATGTGCAAAGCCTTGTCGACTTTCGGCTTGATTGTGACAGGGATTGTCTGCTGGCCCTGGTACGGCAGGTCGGCCCTGCCTGTCATACCAATCGCCGTAGCTGTTTTTATACGGCGGTGCGCGAGGGCGAAGAGCATGAATTGATGGCGCCCATGGCTTAAGACTAGGTTCCCAAAGCGAAAGGGGCGGCGCCAAGGCGCCGCTGCCTCCGGCGGGAATATTTTTTAGAAAGATGATGATGGGAACTGTCTGTTAGCCCAGGCCGACAAACTGGCGGATGTCTGCTGGGCTCGCGCCCTCGGCGCGGTATTTGGCGATAGCCCGCGCGTCATCGCGTTTGGCCAGGCGTTTGCCCTGATCGTCGCGGATCAGGCGGTGGTGGTGGTACACTGGCTGGGACCAGTATTGGTAGAGTTCATCGTCAAGGAGCCAGCCGATGAGCAGCTGAATAATTGTTGCTTCCAAAAGATCCGCGCCGCGGATGACATGTGTCACCCCCTGTTCCTGATCGTCGACCACCACAGCCAAATGATAGGATGCGCCCATATTCCGGCGCGCGACCACAAAATCTCCGATTTGGTTGAGAATGAACTCTGAGGTGAATTCATATTGTTCTATCGCTGTGTTCGCGTGCGGCCCGGTTTCCATGAAGGATGAGAAGTCTAGGCGTTCTCCGGCGCGCCGGGAAAAATGAGGCTGCAGGTCGGGGCCTGAGAGAGCTTTGGAAACATCTAGGCGGAGCGTTACGTTCTGAGGGCGTGGTCCTGAGGGGGGCGTCTGCGGACGGCACGTGCCGGGGTAGATCAACCCGTCTGGTCCGAATTGTGGGGCACCTTCCTGGGGGGCCGATTGGGCGTCTTTGATGTCGCGGCGAGAGCAAGAGCATTGATAAAGCAAACCCTTGCGCCAGAGCACATCCAGGGCCCTGTCGTAGTCGCGCTGGCATTCGGATTGTTTTCGCACAGGGGGGGGCCAGGTTATGCCAAGCCAATGCAAATCCTCACAAATCTGTTCTTCCCAGGCGACCCGCGATCTGGATTGGTCCAGATCATCGATGCGCAGCACAAAGGTGCCCCCCTCAGCCATGGCCATGTCATGGGCCAGCAGGGCGGAATAGGCGTGGCCCAGGTGTAAGGGGCCAGTGGGCGAGGGGGCAAAGCGGGTGATGAAAGTCACGGGATCTGCCCCTATGATTGGTTCAGGCGAAGTTTTCTAACCAAGTGGTCCAGGCCTGTTTGGCGCGATCTGTATAGGCCTTGTAGCGATCCTTGCGGCCGCGACGGCCCCCTTTGAGACCCTCAACCGGTTGGAACAGGCCAAAATTCACATTCATCGGTTGGAAGGTCTTGGCCTCGGCACCGCCAGTGATGTGATGGATCAGCGCACCCATGGCGCTGTCTTGCGGCACCTGGGGCAGTTCCAGTCCGAGGATCTCAGCCGCGGCCATGCGACCTGCCAATAGACCCATCGCAGCGCTTTCAACGTAACCTTCAACACCCGTGATCTGGCCGGCAAAGCGCAAATGAGGCTTGGACTTCAGCCGCATTTGGGCGTCAAGCAGGGTGGGAGAGTTGAGGAAAGTATTGCGGTGAATGCCGCCAAGCCGGGCAAAGCTGGCATTTTCCAGCCCCGGGATCATTTTCAGAACCTCCGTCTGGGCGCCATATTTCATCTTGGTCTGGAAGCCGACGATATTGAACAGGGTGCCAAGCGCATTGTCGCGGCGCAGCTGTACCACGGCATAGGCCTTTTCCTCGGGCTTGTGCGGATTGGTCAGGCCCACCGGCTTCATCGGGCCAAAGCGCAGGGTTTCGCGGCCGCGCTCAGCCATGACCTCGATCGGCAGGCAGCCGTCAAAATAGCCGGCGGTTTCGCCCTCATGAAACTCGGTCTTATCAGCAGCGAGCAGCGCGTCAATGAAAGCCTCATACTGATCTTTGGTCATGGGGCAATTGAGATAGGCGGTGCGCTCTTCCTCGGTTTCGCCCTTGTCATAGCGCGACTGCATCCAGGCCTGGGACATATCGATGCTTTCCGCATAGATGATTGGCGCAATGGCATCAAAGAAGGCAAGCGCCTCGGCGCCGGTCTCCGATTGAATGGCCTGGCCCAGGGTGCCAGAGGTCAAAGGCCCGGTGGCAAAGATCCAGTGGCCATCTTCGGGAAGAGTGGTGATTTCTTCGTAGGAGACTGAGATGTTGGGGTGGGCTTTCAGCTTGGCCGTTACTGTTTCGGCAAAGGGGTCGCGATCAACTGCCAGGGCGCCGCCGGCGGGAAGGCGGTGTTCCTCGGCGGTGGCCATGATGACGCCGTTGGCGGCGCGCATTTCCCAATGCAACAGGCCGACAGCGTTTTGCTCATCATCATCCGAGCGGAACGAGTTGGAACAGACCATCTCGCCTAGATTGCCGGTCTGATGGGCAAAGGTTTCCACTTTGGGTCGCATCTCGTGGATTACCACTTTGACGCCCATGTTCGCAGCCTGCCAGGCTGCCTCGGACCCGGCCATGCCGCCGCCCACGATATGCAATGTCTCTGTCATAGGGGGCAAATAGGGCAGAGCGAGGGTTTAGGCAACATTGGGGAGGGGCAAATGTGGCAGCAAAAGGGCGGAATGGGGCAAAGATGGCAAAGGTAAATTTCCAGGCTCGTGCCAGCTCCCGTTAGGGCAGCTGCCTGAGGTGAAATCGCCAGGTTTCACAATGCGGGAAACAGTCGTGCAAGAACCAGGGCATTGTTTCTGGTTTCTGGGCAATTGGACGGAAATAAGGTCGGTATAGCCCAAAGTATAGGCATCTGATCTTTTGGTGAGGGGAATTTGGGGCCGCTGAGCGGGAATGTCGCCCGGGGAGAGAGATTCCCGGTTGGAGGGACCTTCCGCTTCAGCGGCCCAAATTGTGTCCGGGTCAGGATCTGTGTCGTAACCCGTGCCCAATCTTTGCCATTATCTTGCCCCGATTAAAAGGCCTGATATGGAAACAATACTTCCTGAATGGTAAACAAAGCCTAAAATTTTCTGACAAATTGTTATTATTCCCAGTCAGGGCGCCTTTTTTCGATAAAGGCCTGCATGCCCTCGACGGTGTCGGGCTGCATCAGGTTGGTGACAATCACCTCACTGGTATAGGCATAGGCCTCTTCGATTGGCATCTCCAGCTGCTGGTAATAGGCCTCTTTACCGACCTTGACGGCGGCGCCGAGTTTGGAGGCGATCTTATCCGCCATGGCTCGGGTCTCTGCCTCTAGCTGCGCGGCGGGGACGGCGCGGTTGATCAGCCCCAGTTCAGCGGCGCGTTGGGCGGACATGAATTCGCCAGTGGTGAGCAGTTCAAAGGCGTGTTTTCTAGGGATGTTGCGCGACAGGGCCACCATAGGGGTGGAGCAGAATAGTCCGATATTGACCCCATTGACGCCAAACCGGCAGTCATCGCTGGCAATGGCGAGGTCACAGGAGGCCACCAGCTGGCAGCCCGCTGCAGTGGCGATGCCATGAACCTGGGCGATTACCGGCTGCGGCAGGCGTTGCAGTCCCAGCATCACAGAGGTGCAGCGGGCAAAGAGCCCCTCGAAATAGGACTGTCCCTTATCCTCTGCAGCGCGTCCGGCGGTCATCTGGCGAATATCGTGGCCAGCGCAGAAGGCCTTGCCATTGCCGGACAGGATCACGGCTTTGATGCTGCTGTCGTCTTTCAGGGTGTCAATCTGCGCCTGCAGGGCTGCCAGCATCTCATCCGAGAGGGCGTTCAGCCGTTCAGGTGCGTTCATCTGTAGATGGGCCACTGCATTTTTGTCGTGACGTTCCAAAATTGCCATCTTGCTCTCCCTTGATGTTCCGGGTGAACACTAGGGCGCAAAGAGGGAGAGGAAAAGCATGGGTTTGGCATTTGAGGCGAGAGAGCTGGAAACCTATATGGAGAAGATCTTTCCACAGGTCGCAAATGATTTTGCGATTGATGCGCTCTCTGTGGACGCGATTACCATGCGGCTAAAGGTGGCAGAGCGTCATCTGCGCCCTGGCGGCACAGTTTCAGGACCCTCAATGTTTGCCCTGGCAGATGTCACCGTCTATGCGCTGGTGTTGTCGCGGCTGGGCCCCAAGTCGCTGGCCGTGACCACCAATTGCTCGCTTGATTTTATGCGCAAGCCAGAATCTGGGCGCGACATTGTCGCCAAGGGCCAGTTGTTGAAACTTGGGCGCAGTCTGGCCGTGGGCGATGTGCACATGTTTTCAGCAGGATCGGACAAGCTGGTGGCACGCTCCACCATGACTTATTCGATACCGCCGGAGCGTTAAGCGATTGCCCGCGCCAAGGGTTGGCCGACCTTGACCAGGGTCTCGCGGCCCTGAGCGCTGTTGGCCACCAGATCCTCGCTGAAAGCAATTTGACCGGGCTGAAATACCACCACCACGGTGGAGCCGCCGAATTTGAAATAGCCCTTTTCCTGCATCTTGCTGACCGCGCCTGACGAGGTGGTATTGATGATAGATCCAACCCCAAAGGCGCCCACTTCGCTGAAACAGTAGGTTCCGACCTTTTCGTTTTTGATCAGGGTGTTGCAGCGCTTGTTTTCGCCAAAAACATCTGGTCCTGCGCCTAGGGCGATGGGATTCACCGAATGCAGGGCTCCGGCGACGTCTTGCGTGGTTTCAATCTGGCCGGACGCTGGAAAATGGTAGCGGTGGTAATCCGCAGGACAAAGCCGAATAATGGCTAAGGAGCCGCCCAGGAAGGGATCTGAGAGGCCCGGCAGCATCGAAGTAATCGACATCGGATGTCCCTTGACCGGGACAAACACATCTCTGTCTAGCTCGGGGAAGACCAGAACCCGACCATCTGCAGGTGAGACAATCTCGCGCGGGTTGTCATCATAGGTGCGTGCCTCGGGTTTTAGGTGGCGCGCGAAGAAGTCGTTAAAGGAGCTGTAATCTGACGCTGGTCGGACAGCCTCATCCATGTCGATGGAAAGCTCATCAATCACGGCCTTGATCTTGCCGCGCGACAACGGGCTGTCATACCATAGCCCAAACAGGCGACTCATCAAGGAAGAGCGAAACAAAAGACGCTCAATCAAGCTGGAGCTGGCATCCTGATAGGCCCAGCGGATCCATTTTTCGCCAAGGATGACTTCGTCAAACACAGCGCCGCTATCGCGATCGACCACTTGTATAGGGGTATTTTGCACCTGATCCGCCTCGCTTTGCTTCCTGCTTCGCGCCTAACAGAAGCACTGGCACCGGCTCAAGAGGGATTCTGGCGTCTACAGGAAGGCAGGATTGGCGAAGTGATCTATGGCGTATAGTTAAAATCTATAACAATCATTCCCGTTATCTGTTTGTCCAATGGGGGCGAGCTGTGCAAGCGTCTTTCCAGAGATGCCAAGGGTGGCCTGGATGCCGTTCAGCCCCCGAGAGAGCAGACCCGAACCGACAAAGGAGAGATACCCATGACAACGCGTAGAGCGCTTTTGAAAACGACATTTGCCGCTGGCCTAGCGCTGGCTGCTACCTTCACCACTGCCAATTTTGCCGCAGCAGAAGAGCTGGATAAGATCAAGGAAGATGGCGTGATCCGCATCGCAATGAGCGGCGCTTACCCTCCCTTTAACTTTGTCAATGACAGCAATGAGGTCGTGGGCTTTGACCCCGCCGTCGGCGCCGAGATTGCCAAACGCATGGGCGTTGAGGTCGAAATCGTCACCACGGCTTGGGACGGTATCATTGGTGGTCTTCTGGCCAATAAATATGACGCCATCGTTGGCTCTATGTCCATCACCGAGGAACGCCAACAGGTTGTTGATTTCGTTGGGCCCTATTATACCACCAAACGCGCTATCTTTGCCAAGCCTGGTGGCATCACGTCCGCTGCAGCTCTCAGTGATGCCAAGGTTGGCCTCACCCTGGGTGAAACGCATGAGGCTTGGGCCCGTGAAATGGGCTATGACGTGCGCACTTACAAGGGCCTGCCCGAGCTGCTGCTGGAACTGGAGCACGGCCGTGTTGACGTCATCGTCAATGACTCGATTGCGGCCATTCTGGCGATGAAAGAAACCGGTCAGGACTATGTCATGATCACCGACTTCGAGACTGAAGAATTCGGCGCAGGCATCGCCATCCGCAAGGGCAACCCCGAGTTGGCCGCAGCCATGCAGGGCGCACTTGACGCGATGATGGAAGACGGCACCTATCTTGAGATTGCCAATAAATGGGTTGGCGGCGACATCCGCTAAACCAATCAAGACGCAGCCCCGCTCAGGTTTCTCTACGAGTCACCAAGGCGGGGCTGTCTAAGGCGCGGCGGCTTTGCCCTATCAACAGGGCAACACAACAAGCGCGGTTCGAGGAGACAGACGACAGTGGATTATGCCTTGATGCAACGGGTCTTCCCCTTCTTTCTGGAGGCGGCCTGGATAACCATAGTGCTGTCGGTGCTCACCGCCATTCTGGGCCTGACCTGCGCCATGTTGGGAACCGCAGCGCGATTGTCGCGTTTTAGAATGTTGCGGTTTATTGGGGCAACCTATGTCAGTGTGTTTCGGGGTACCCCTGCGCTGATCCAACTTTTTATACTTTATTTTGGTGGCCCGCAGATCGGTATCCAACTGGATGCTTTCGAGGCCGGTGTAATTGGCCTCGGCGTGAACGTCGGTGCCTATATGACCGAAACCATGCGCGGTGCCATTATCTCCGTTGACAAGGGGCAGGGCGAGGCCGCCCGAACCCTGGGGATGAGCAAGTGGCAAGCGATGCGCAATGTGATCCTGCCGCAGGCCATGCGCCTGATGATCCGCCCGCTGGGGGTGAACCTCAATACCCTGATCAAGAGCACCGCATTGGTCGCCGCAATTTCGGTGGTGGAGCTGACCTACACCGCGCAGCGCTACATTGGCTCTACCTATAAACCCTTCGAGATGTTCCTGATTGCAGGCCTTTTGTACATGATCATCATTTATGTTGTCGGGCTGGCTGTGACCTGGGCCGACCGCAAAGCCCGCCTGAATTGATCGGGGAAAGGACACGCCATGGGACTCGATTTTAGCGTCATTCCAAAATACCTCGACATTGTGCTATTGGGCGCGCTTTGGACCATTGCCATCACCCTGGGGGCGGCCATTGTCAGCTTCTTTGGGGGCATCCTGCTGGCGGTGATCGCGCTCTATGCGCATCCTGTGGTGCGCTGGCCGTTTCGTGCTTTTTCTTTTCTGTTCCTGGGCACGCCCCTGCTGCTACAGCTGTTCCTCATCTACTTTGGTCTGGTGCAGATCGGCATTGATGTGCCGGCCTTTGTGGCTGGGGTGATCGGATTGGGGCTGCATTTTGCCGTCTATAACTCTGAACTGTTCCAGACCAGCAT
The DNA here is from genome assembly GCA_913054455.1 of uncultured Roseobacter sp. Classification (GTDB taxonomy): domain Bacteria; phylum Pseudomonadota; class Alphaproteobacteria; order Rhodobacterales; family Rhodobacteraceae; genus Pseudophaeobacter. Next base: position 11,818 of record CAJXIL010000047.1, on the reverse strand, counting down.
TCTGGCTGTCGACAAGGGCCAGATCGAGGCCGCCCGTACCCTAGGCCTTTCACGGATGCAGGCGCTGCGCAAGGTGGTGGTGCCGCAGGCGGTGCGCGATGTGATCCCGCCAATTGGCAATAACATGATCGCGTTGCTGAAAGATTCCGCCTTGGTCTCGGTCATTGGTGTCTCTGAACTGACCCTGTCGGCGCAGCGCGCCATTGGCAGCACCTATCGTCCCTTTGAATTCTACGTCCTGGTGGCGGCCATCTACTACATTATCAACCTCGGCATGGAGGCGGTTTTGCGCCGCGTGGAACGCCGCATTCAGGCCTCGAAATGACCGGGCAGGAGAGAAACATGAACGCCCAGAAACCTTTCATCGATATTCGTCACGCCAAGAAGAGCTTTGGTACTTTGGAAGTGCTGAAAGACATCAACCTGCAGGTGGACCGCGGCCAGATCGTTGCCATCATTGGCCCCTCAGGATCCGGAAAAAGCACCCTGCTGAGGGCGATCAATGATCTAGACCCGCTATCGGGGGGCGAGATCTGGCTAGAGGACAAGCAGATCAATATGGATCTGCCTCATCGCCAATATGAGCGCCATATCAATGAAGTTCGGCAAGAAATTGGCATGGTTTTCCAGCATTTCAACCTGTTTCCTCACCTCAAGGTACGCGAAAACGTGACCCTGGCGCCTAAGATGCTCAAAGGTCTGTCCGATGCTGAGGCCAACGCCCTGGCAGAGGAGCAACTGACCAAGGTGGGCATGATCGAGCGGATTGATTATTACCCCTCGCAACTGTCAGGCGGACAGAAACAGCGGGTGGCCATTGCCCGTGCTCTGGCGATGAAGCCCAAGGTGATGCTGTTTGACGAGGCCACCTCGGCGCTGGACCCTGAGCTGGTGGAAGAGGTCAACCTGGTGATGAAACAGCTCGCCGAAGAACATATGACCATGATCATCGTCACGCATGAGATGGGATTTGCCGAAAGCGTCTGTGACCGGGTGTTGTTCATGGATCAGGGCGTGGTTGTCGAAGAAGGCCCACCAGAGGTAATATTTCGCAATCCCAAGAGTGAGCGCACCCAGAACTTCCTGCGTAAACATCTGGCAGGAAATCAGGCCTAACTGGCCTAGCGGTAGCTGCGGTTCTCGATCGGGGTCTCGTCGATTACCGCCTTCAAGCGATCCAGCAGAATCTGCTCAGCGCGGTTCTTGGTCGCGCCCTCGCTCCAGACTAGGTAGACGTCGATGGGGGGCAGGTCCTCAAACGGGGGGACCTGCCAGAGCTGCCCATCGCGCACATCCCGGGCGGCGACGTGGATGGGAAGGGGGCCGACACCTAGCCCAGAGACGATCATCCGGCGCACCTCTTCCAGATGGCTCGAAACACCAGTGATTTTCTGGCCCAAGGCGGCCTGCGCCCGCATCACGGTGATGGGTTTCAATACATCCTGCAGCCGATCCGTCTCAAAACTAACAGAGGAATGTCCCTCCAGATCCCCAGTAGTGAGGTCGTCGCGCCCAAACAGCGGATGCGGTGGGCCACAAAACAGGCCAAAATACTCGCGAAACATCCGGCGGTATTCCAAGTTTGGATGATGATCCCCCACCAGACAGATGGCAAAGGAGGCGCGTTTGGCCGCGACTTCGGCGATAGCTTTGGAGCTGGAGAGAATATCAATCTTTAAGGTAGCCAGTGGGTGATCATGATGAAATCCGGTCAGGGCCTGATCGATCAGCGGGCTGACAACATGGCTTGCCATGGCGATATGTACATGGCCACGCACATCATCAGTCATTTCCCGCATCAGGGTCGACAACCGCAGGACTGATCCGTTGATCTCTACCGCCTCACGGTACAGCAGCCGCCCGGCCTCGGTCAGATCGTAATGGCCAGGGGAGCGATTGATCAACTTGCGCCCAACTCGATCCTCAAGCCGTTTTAAGGCTGTAGAAACAGAAGGTTGTTTGAGTCTTAGCTGATTGGCCGCATCGGTGACCGAGTGGCTTTCGGCCAGCACCACAAAGGTGCGCAATAGGTTCCAGTCCAGCTCGCGGGCGATGCGTTCCGGCGCATAGTGTGGATCATCTGTCCGCATAGCTCGCCTCTATATCAAGAATTCCAATTATCTATTTGAACTATACTAGTGGCTCTCGCATGGTTCCTACAAGCCCGCATTCCGGCCATTTGTCTCTGCAGCGCACTCCAGTTGCGTCAGGGTGTTTGCGCCAGCCAACACGGCGGGAGGGAGTTGGAAAACACAGAATGAGCAATCTTTTTTATCAGGCCAAGGGGCGCAGGCCGGTTCTGGACCAGGCGCGCGGCGTCTACATGTGGGACAAAGATGGCAAGCGCTATTTGGACGGCTCTTCCGGGGCGATGGTCTGCAATATTGGCCATTCCAACGAGGAAGTGCTTACTGCGATGCGCCGCCAGATGGAAAAATCCACCTTTGGCTATCGGTTGCATTTTGAAACTGAGGCTTCTGAGGCGTTGGCACAAAAGCTTGCCGCACTGATGCCCGGGGATTTGAACCGAGTGTTTTTTGTTTCTGGCGGCTCTGAAGCGGTGGAAAGCGCCATCAAATTGGCTCGGCAATATGCCCTGGCCACTGATGAGGGTAGCCGCTGGAAGGTCATTTCGCGCGCGCCCAGCTATCATGGCTGCACCTTGGGCGCCCTGGCGGTGACTGGCTACACCCCGCTCACGGCCCCTTTTGCGCCGATGATGCAGGATATGCCCAAGATCCCCGCCCCGCGCGCCTATTTGGACGGGTTGAATGCTAATGACCCGGCCACAGGCCATCACTATGCCGATATGCTGGAGGCGCAGATTCTCGCAGAGGGCCCTGAGACTGTGCTTGGCTTTATCGTTGAGCCCGTTGGCGGGGCCTCCACTGGGGCTTTGGTGCCGCCCGAGGGCTATATGGAGCGGATCCGGGAGATCTGTACCCGCTATGGTGTCCTGCTGATCATGGATGAGGTCATGACGGGTGCCGGGCGTACTGGCGCGTTCTTGGGCTCAGAGCATTGGCAGGCGCAGCCAGATATTGTGGTGATGTCCAAAGGCCTGGGAGCGGGCTATGTTCCCCTGGGGGCGGTAATTGCGGATGAACGTCTGGTGACGCCGATTCTTGAACAGGGCGGATTTGCCCATGGGTTTACCTATGCAGGCAATCCTTTGGCCTGTGCTGCAGGCTTGGCGGTTGTCCAAACAATCGAGATGAGCGGCCTATCTGCCAATGCTGCCACCATGGGTGATACCCTGTTGGCCCGGCTCAACGGCTTGATGCAAAAGCATGAGTTGATCGGTGATGTGCGTGGGAAGGGGCTGTTGACTGCCTTTGAATTCATGGCGGATCGTGACAGTAAGGCGCCGCTCCCAGCACGGTTGAACGCCCATCAGCGCTTTGTCGATCTGGCCTACTCAAAGGGGTTGATTGTCTATTCGCGGCGTACGCGCGACGGCACCTCGGGCGATCATATCCTAGTCTGTCCACCGCTTATTGTTGACCAAGAGCATATCGATGAAATCATCGAGGGGCTTGACGCCAGCCTGGTTCAGTTCAGCCAGGACATCCATTCCGAATTGAAGGCAGGCTGAAACATGAGCAAAATTCTGATTACCTGCGCCATCACCGGTTCGATTCATACCCCATCGATGTCGCCCTATCTGCCTGTGACACCAACGGAAATCCTCGATCAGGCACAGGGGGCCGCCGAAGCAGGTGCCGCGATCCTACATCTGCATGCGCGCAACCCACAAACCGGTCAGCCCTCGGCCCGTGAAGAAGACTTCATGAGCTTTCTGCCGCAGTTGAAACAGGCCTGCGATGCGGTGCTCAATCTGTCGACTGGCGGCAGTGCAGTGATGACCCTGGATGACCGCCTGGCCGCCCCTAAGCGGGTTGAGCCAGAGATGTGCAGCCTGAATATGGGCAGTATGAACTTTGCGCTCTACCCGGCGGCGGCGCGGATCTCTGAATGGAAGCATGACTGGGAACAGCCCTTCCTGGAGAACTCGGATGATTTGGTGTTCAAAAATACGCCACGCGATATTGCCCGCATCCTGACCGATCTGGGGGCGGAGCGCGGCGCTCGGTTTGAGTTTGAATGCTATGACGTAGGGCATCTCTATATGCTCAAACATTTTGTCGATCGCGGATTGGTGCAAAAGCCCCTGTTCATTCAGTTTGTCTTTGGGGTTTTGGGCGGCATGGGGACTGACCCGGAAAACCTGATGCATATGAAGGTGATCGCCGACAAACTGTTTGGCGATGACTATATGTTTTCAGTGCTGGCAGCAGGGCGTCAGCAAATGCCGCTGATCACCATGGCGGCCGCCATGGGCGGGCATGTGCGGGTCGGGTTGGAGGATAGCCTAATGATTTCGCGCGGGGTTCTGGCCAAGGATAACGCCGAACAGGTGCGCAAGATCCGTCGCATCGTCGAAGACCTTGGCCGTGAGGTGGCAAGCCCGGAGGAGGCCCGCGATATGTTGGGCCTCAAGGGCGCTGACCGCACTTCAATTTAGAAATAAAAAAGCAGGACAGAGAGATGGAAGCGATCTTTGACGCACGCCAATGGCACCACGACCCCAAACATTTTATGGCAAATGGCAAGGCGCAGCCAAACCCGGAACAGCCCAAACGCATTGAGGTTCTGCAAAACGGCGCTTTAGCGGCGGGCTGCACATTCTCAGAGCCACAGGACGCGGGTCTTGGCCCAATTGCAGCGGTCCATACGGCTGAATACCTGACCTTTCTGAAAAATATCTACCGTCGCTGGCAACATATCAAAGACGCCGGCGAAGAGGTGATCCCAAATATTCACCCCGCCAACCGCAGCGACAGCTATCCCAAATCCGCCACCGGGCAATCGGGTTATCACCAGGCGGACACGGCCTGCCCAATTGCCAAGGGCACTTGGGAGGCAGCCTATTGGTCGGCGCAGTCGGCGATTTCAGGCGCTGATTATCTGCGTGAGGGCGGCCAATCCGCCTATGTGCTGGCACGCCCCCCTGGGCACCACGCCTTTGCCGATATGGCAGGGGGCTTTTGTTTTCTCAACAATTCAGGCATCGCGGCGCAGCGCTTGACTGCGGCTGGACTGCGGCCGGCGATTGTTGATGTCGATGTGCATCACGGCAATGGCACCCAGGGAATATTCTACAACCGAGATGACGTTTTGACGGTCTCACTCCATGCTGACCCCGATCGGTTTTACCCTTTCTTCTGGGGCCATGCGCAGGAGCGCGGCGAGGGGGCAGGCCTAGGCTATAACCTCAACCTGCCCCTGGAGCGCGGCACGGATGATGAGGGGTTTCTCAAGGCGCTGGATGTAGCGCTGGAGCGAGTGACTGTGTTTGGTGCCGATGTGGTGGTTGTGGCCCTGGGGCTGGATGCCTCGATTGATGATCCGTTTCAGGGGCTTGCGGTGACCAAGGAGGGCTTCTCGAGGATTGGTGCGGCTTTTGCAAAGCTGGGTCTTCCTGTGCTTTTTGTGCAAGAGGGCGGATATCTGAGCGACAGTCTGGGCGAGAACTTGACGCGCTGCCTGTCGGGCTATCAAAGCGCCCTATGATGGTAATGCTCCCCGGACTGCGGCAAGGAACGCGACAGATATGACATCCCCGCTTACAGACAGCCAGTTTGAATACCTCCAGTCCCTGCGCCGGGAGCTCCACCAGATGCCTGAGATCTCAGGGGAGGAAGAGCAAACGGCAGCGCGTATTGCGCTGGAGCTGGGGCGCGCCGGGGCGGACCACATCTGGCGAGGTTTAGGAGGTCATGGCGTCGCTGCAGAGTTTCGCGGCGCGCAAGACGGGCCGACGGTCCTGATCCGCTGCGAGCTGGACGCTCTGCCGATCCAGGAAATCTCCCAGGCGCCCTATCGCTCGCGGATTGAGGGCAGGGGGCATCTGTGTGGCCATGATGGCCATATGGTGATGGTGCTGGGGCTCGCTCTGGCGCTGAAGAAACGTCCAGCCCGTGGTCGGGTAATCCTGCTATTTCAACCAGCCGAAGAAACCGGCGCAGGGGCCGAAAGCGTGATTAATGATCCGCGCTGGCCCGCGCTGCGCCCTGATTTTGCCTTTGCGTATCATAATGTGCCAGGGCGACCGCTGGGCGAAATTGGCCTCTGCCAGGGGGTTAGCAATTGTGCGTCGCGGGGGATGAAAATCCGCTTCGACGGTAAGACCTCCCATGCGGCGGCCCCCGAAGATGGTCTGTCGCCTGCCTCGGTGATGGCCGATCTGATGAAGGGCTTGCCCGCCTTGGGACCGGGCGGTGAGATGGGGGCGGATTTTGCTCTCGCCACCCTGACCCATGTGCAGCTTGGTGAGGCCAGTTTTGGCATCGCACCAGGGGCCGGAGAGCTGCGCATGACGCTGCGCAGCCAGACGGATGCCCGCATGGATCAGCTGGTACAAGAGGCCGATGCGCAATTGGTTGAGGTGGTGGCAAAGACCAATGAACAGGTCGGGGCTGTGCGCGTAAATGTCACTTGGCACGACGTTTTCTTGGCTACGGTGAATGACGGCGCTGCGCTTGACCTCGCCGGTCAGGCGACTGAGTCTCTTGGTTTGACTGCCAATATCATGGACCAGCCGATGCGGTGGTCCGAAGATTTTGGCCGCTTTGGACTGGACGGGGCCAAGGCGGCGATGCTGTTTATCGGATCCGGCACGGCGCAGCCGCAGCTGCACAATCCCAACTTTGACTTTCCCGACGCTTTGATTCCCGTTGGGGTGTCGCTTTGGGTTGAAATAGTTGGGCAGTTGTTGAACGGGCCGAGCGTTGGCATCGCCCCGACGAAGGCTCGTGATGCGTGATCACCTGCAAGACAGCGCTTGGTGTGAAATTTCTCTTGCTCAGATCTCACAGAATCTGCGCCATACGCTGACCCGTTTGCCACCCAAGACCCGACTTTGTGCGGTGATCAAGGCAGATGCCTATGGGCATGGCATTGAAAACGTGGTGCCTGCGTTGATGGCCCAGGGTGTGAGCCATATCGGGATCTGCTCAAATAGCGAGGCGCGTGCGGTGCGGGATGCTGGTTTTGCCGGATCCCTTCTGCGCCTGCGTACAGCGACCCCTCAGGAGGTTGAGGGCGCTCTTTGTGACAGGGTTGAAGAACTGATCGGCTCCGTGGAGGGGCTGCTGGCGATTCAGGCTCGGCTGGGCGCGCGGGTGCTTCCGCCGTTGCACCTGTCGTTGAATGCCGGTGGTATGTCGCGTGAGGGGGTGGAGCTTTCGACGCGGCAAGGGCGCGCTGACTGCGCCAGAATTCTGGAGTTGGGAACCGGGCATATTGTCGGGCTTTGCACTCATTTCCCCAGTAACAATTCTGATGAGCTGGCCGATAACATTGCTCGGTTTCATCAGGATCTGGCCTGGGTTTTTGCCAATAGCGCCCTGCGGCGCGAGGAGGTTCTGACCCATGCGGGCAGCACGCTCACCCTTGTGTCAGGGCAGGATCCAGAGGTGGATATGATGCGTTGTGGCGCCATTTTGTTTGGCATCGCAGCAGCGGGCCCAGAGTTCCACCCTGCGATGCGTTTGAAATCTCGGGTGATTAACCTCGGCACCTACCCTGAGGGCAGCACAATTGGCTATGATCGCACCTGCGTGTTGCGTCATGACAGGCTGCTGGCCAGCGTCGCTTTGGGCTATGCCAATGGCTATAGTCGTAAGATGTCAAAGGGCGCGAAGGTGCTGATCCGGGGCCAGAGCTGCCCAGTGATGGGGGCGATTTCAATGAACACGATTGTGGCTGATGTGACAGATGTTTCCGGTGTTACAATTGGTGATGAGGTGGTGGCCTTTGGCCGACAAGGGCAGCGCGAGATCGGATCGGCGGCTATAGAACGCTACAGTGGAACGATCTTGGCCGATCTTTTTTCGGATTGGGGGCAGCGTAATCCGCGCCTAGTTAAGGGTGCTGAGGATCTGATCAGCGCGCAGGTCGCTGAGCTGCCCTAGAGAGCATCACCACCAAGCAACTCAGCGCCGCGTAACAATTCGCGCACCGCGACGTCCTCGGTGTCAAAGACGTCTTTGAAAACACCGACCGCTTGCCATGGATCCGCATCGCCGCACATAAACACGTCAAAGGCGCCATAGCCAATCTCTGGCCAAGTGTGAACCGTGATATGGCTCTCGCCAAGGACCGCAACGCCGGAAACCCCCTGCGGTGAGAATTTATGAGTGTGGATATGAAGTAGAGTAGCCCCGCAAAGCTCTGCGGCCTGGCGAAAGGCTTGCTGTATCCGGATCTCGCAATCCAGCCCGCTGGCTTCCATGACCTCAATGATCAGATGCGTTCCAGCAAAGATCCGGTCGTTGCGGCGGATAAAGTGGTCGGTACGATCGGCCTGGGCCAAAGCGTTCAAATTTGCGGCGTTGGCCTGGCGACGGGGGCTTGTCGCCGCGGTGTCGGGCACTGCGCGCAAGCCGCTTGGCTCAATCACAGTGTCACTTGCGTCATTTCCCCCAGGTTTCCTGGCAGAGCAATCCGGTTGATCCAACGGGCACCTTTGGGTTTGGCGATGGTCGTGTTGGCGAGCGGAATGGCTGTTTAACAAGACCGGGTGATAGGGGGCGTCATGAAAATTCGTAGGGTCTGCCTAGCATGCGCGATAAGGGGGCTGCAAGCTGGGGAGCTGTGCCATGCGCAGTGCCGTTTTTTGGCGCAACAGGCTTGGCGGCAGGGGCCAAGATGGTCAAACGTAAAAAAGGCCGGGGACAGGCCCCGGCCGTAAGTTGGTTCCTTTGCCCAGGGGATCAAGGGCGCCAGAACGGAAGAGTTCCTTGATAATGAGCCTCTTGGCGAGAGATCCCAATGTCTTTTAGTTGCTCTGCGCTAAGATGGCGCAGCTCTTTTCGCGTATTGTGGCGGATGGACCATTTGGTGACGAGGACTGCAAAGGCAACGGCCGCCTGTGCCAGCACCGGCAGGGCGGGGCGGCTGTTCAGGTAGGAAGCGTGCGAGGGGCTTTGGGTTGCAGAAGAAGTCATTGTAATGGTCCTTTATTGTGTTGATACAATCCCGATTGTCTGTTACAAGTTTTTGATACAATGATCGTGTCGATCTGTCTAAGGAATGATTGTAATGGGTACAATTTGGGAGCCGGATCTCGACGGCAAGTCGGGGCCAAAATATCAACGGGTGGCAGATACCATCCGCGCGGCGGTTGGTGATGGTGTGTTGCAGTGCGGCACAAAGCTGCCTCCGGTTCGTGAATTGGCCTATCAGCTCAAGATCACGCCAGGCACCGTGGCGCGGGCCTATACATTGTTGACAGACGAAGGCCTGTTGCAGGCAGAAGTTGGTAGAGGCACTTTTGTTGCAGAGCAGCAAAGCCGGGTGATGGATGACGTTTGGTCACGGGAGCTGCACCTGCAAGAGGCGAAGGACCCGCATCATGTCAGCCTGTTTAGCCCCCGAATTGTCGATGTAGGTCAAGTCGCTGCCCTGCGTGAGGCGATGGAACGTGTGGCCAGGGGGGATCCGCTGCTATTCTTGAACTACCCAACACGCGATGCCTATCTACCTGTGCGACAGGCGGTGGTGCAGTGGTTGGAGGGGCAGGCACTGGGGCCCTTGGGGGAGGCGGATGTTGTCCTGACCCATGGAGGGCAAAACGGTATCCTCACCGTGTTGCAAACCGTTCTACGTGATCCGCAGCCAGTGATCTTGGTTGAAGACCTGTCCTACGCAGGGTTCCGCCGGGCGGCAGAGCTGTTGCGGGCCAAGGTTGTAGGCGTTGCCATGGATGAATATGGGATTGTACCAGACTCGTTAGAACTCGCTATTCGGAAATCTGGTGCCCAGGTGCTTTGTACCAGCCCAGAAGTACACAATCCGACGGGCCTGTTCACCCCTTTGGAACGTCGACAGGAAATCGTTAGAGTTGCGCAACGCCACGGGGTGCAGATCGTTGAGGATGATTGCTATCGCATGGGGGAGGCCAAGGCGCCGAGCTACCGCGCCTTGGCGCCGGATATGACCTGGCATGTGTTTTCGATTTCCAAAAACCTCACACCGGCGCTGCGGGTTGGCTTTGCTCTGGCGCCAACGGGACGATCGCAGGAGCTGCGCCGGGCTGCGGAATACAGCTATTTTGGACTTGCCCAACCCCTGGCGGAAATAACCAGGATTCTGCTGTCAGATCCCCGAACCAAGGACTTGGCTGTGCAGGTGCGCCGGGAGATGGCCAAATACATTCGGGTGGCGGTGAATACACTGGGTGGGTTTGAACTCGTCTGGAACGATGAGGTTCCGTTTTTGTGGCTCAAGCTGCCCTCAGGTTGGCGCTCAGCTGCCTTTACCCGTGCGGCAGAGGCCAAAGGGGTTCAGATCCGCTCGGCGGATGAGTTTGCCCTACGAGATGGGCGCGCGCCCAATGCGGTACGCATCTGTGTCAACGGTCATGTGAGCCTGAAACGGTTCGAAGAGGCCATGCAGCGGCTGCGCGCCTTGTTGGACAACCCGCCAGAACAGATCAGCGTTTGAGAAGCTAGGAGTCGCTGAGGTATTGATTGGCGATGTCGGCGATTTCCTGCGCCTTGTCTAGCCCATTGATGACCCTGCGTGCATGGAAGAAGTCGGTCTGTGTTCGATGGACGTATTGTTCTAAGGTGCGTTGGGTGAATGTGCCGGTTTTCATACCATGCGCCAGGACAAAAAGCGCGACGTCCGGCCGCATAGCCAGATCCGGATCGCCCAGCAGATCAAGCCCTAGAATACCACTATACATCCGGTAGTTATTCTCCCAGGTCAGTTGGACATAGCCACGCCCATAGTAGGGGTAATACCGCAGGTTCTTTTTGCGCCAGCTCTCCGAGAGCCAAAAGGCCTCGCGGACGGGTTTAAAGGTATGGGCCGTTTCCCATTGTGTGGTGGCAAGCCCATAGGAAATTTGCGTGGTAAGCGGCAGCCCGATGAATTTGAACATCGCGGCAATCTGATCTTTCACATCTTCTTCAGTGGAGCTTGGGCTGGCCAGGATCGTGATCAGTTTTTTATTTCGGGACTTCAGGTAGGTCAGAACATCCTCTGAAACGATGGAGGGGTGACCATGCCCGGTATCAGAAACCAGCTCAGCAAAGGCATTTCGGGTCTTCGGCCCATGTAAGCCGTCCACATCGCCTATCGGGTATCCGCAGATGGCAAGACCGCGTTGAACAGCTGCAAGCTTGGTTTTGCTCAATTCGGCAAGTGGGGTGCCAGGGTCAATTTTATCCAATGGCTTAAGGTCCAGCATCATGTATCCCTATTTTTTGAATGTCCGATTTTCTCATTGGGTGTTTTTGTTGAATTTAGTATCTCATAGGTTGAAGTTTATTCCAAATGCGCGGAGGTGTAATCTGGGGTATTATAATACCTAATTTATAAGATGCTGAAATTGAACGATTTAAACTTAGTTGTGAGCATTGACCCGCAGCGGAGATCTCCGTAAACCCTGTCCATCAAATCGGGCGTTGGACCTTTGTTCTGCGTCGTCACGACAAACAGGATTGACCTGCCATGAAAACCTTCTCTGCTACACCGGCAGATATCGACAAGAAATGGATCATCATCGACGCCGAAGGCGTCGTGCTGGGCCGTCTCGCATCGATCATTGCCATGCGCCTGCGTGGTAAGCACAAAGCCACATTCACACCGCATATGGACATGGGTGACAACGTCATCGTGATCAATGCGGAAAAAATCCAGATGACCGGCAAGAAGCGCGAAGAGCACTTCTACTGGCACACTGGCCACCCCGGTGGCATCAAGTCCCGCACCAAGCAGGAAATCCTGGAAGGCAAGCACCCCGAGC
>CAJXIL010000046.1 GCA_913054455.1 uncultured Roseobacter sp. | reverse complement strand
GATGCAGCCCACCCGCCACGCGCTGGGCGCGCTCTTGCTGGAACAGGGGCACGTGACTGAGGCAGAAGAGGTCTACCGCGCCGATCTCGGGCTTGACGACTCCCTGTCGCGCGCCTCCATCCATCCGGATAATGTATGGAGCCTCAAAGGCTTATACGATTGTCTCAATGCGCGCGGTGAAACCGTCGAGATCCAGCACATCAAACAAAAGCTCGACCTCGCACAGGCGCGCTCGGATGGTGTCATTGCCTCTTGCGGATGCGCTCAGGTCGCTATGAAACCGCAGAGCTGCTGTGAGACTTGAGACCGTGCAACTAAGTAAACCCAGTCAGGGTAGCCGGGCTTCCTTCATGCTTACTGTGACTTAGCCTTTGCTTTCTTACGCTCAGCAATCAGACGCTCGGCCAGGTCGCGGGCAATGGCAAAGGCGCCTTTGATCTTGTCGCTGTCCTTCTTCCAGTCGCGGCGCACCACGATCTTGTTGTCTTTGACTTTGGCCAGACCATTCTGCCCCTGGATGAAATCTACCAAGCCCTGAGGCGAAGCAAATTTGTCATTGTGGAACTGGAGCGTCGCCCCCTTGGGGCCAGCGTCCAGTTTGGCAATTCCGGCCCGTTTACACATTGCTTTGATGCGAACAACGAGCATCAAGGTATTGACCTCTTTCGGCAATTTCCCAAAGCGATCAATCAGTTCAGCGGCAAAACCTTCCAACTCTACCTTGGTCGTCAATGAGGACAGGCGACGGTAAAGACCAAGGCGCACATCCAGATCTGGCACATAGGCTTCCGGGATCAGCACTGGCACACCAAGGTTGATCTGCGGCGCCCATTGCTCATCTGCGTCGCTCAGACCCTCCAGCTCACCTGAGCGGATCTTGGCAATCGCCTCTTCCAGCATAGATTGATAGAGCTCATAGCCGACATCGCGCATCTGGCCGGATTGCTCTTCTCCCAGCAAGTTGCCGGCGCCCCGAATATCCAGATCCTGGCTGGCGAGTGTAAAGCCGGCCCCAAGCGTATCAAGCGAGCCAAGCACCCGCAGGCGTTTTTCTGCGGCCGGGGTCAGGCGCTGGCGCGGCTTGGTGGTCAGGTAGGCATAGGCGCGGGTCTTGGAACGTCCGACACGCCCCCGGATCTGGTAGAGCTGCGACAGGCCAAACATATCGGCACGGTGCACCACCATGGTATTGGCGGTTGGAATGTCGAGGCCAGATTCCACAATCGTGGTCGCCAGCAACACATCATATTTGCCGTCGTAAAAGGCATTCATCCGGTCATCCAGCTCACCCGGAGCCATCTGACCATGAGCCACCACATAACTGAGTTCGGGCAGTTGCTCTTTCAGGAAGGCCTCTATCTCGGGCAGATCCGAAATGCGCGGCACCACGTAAAAGCTTTGCCCACCGCGATAATGTTCCCGCAGCAGCGCCTCGCGCAGGGTGACGGCGTCGAATTCGCTGACATAGGTGCGGATCGCCAGACGATCCACCGGTGGGGTACCAATGATCGACAGATCGCGCACACCCGTCAGGCTCAGCTGCAGGGTACGCGGGATCGGTGTTGCGGTCAGCGTCAGCACATGGATGTCCGAGCGCAGCTGCTTCAGCCGCTCTTTGTGGCCAACACCAAAGTGCTGTTCCTCATCAATGATCAGCAGACCGAGATTGTTAAAACGGATGTTCTTGGCCAGCAGTGCATGGGTGCCGATGACGATATCAATCGTGCCTTTGGCCATGCCTTCGCGGGTCTTGGCTGCATCTTTAGCCGAAACAAAGCGCGACAACTGCCTGACTTCCAAAGGGAACCCCCGAAAACGCTCTGCAAAAGACGCTGCGTGCTGACGCGCCAGTAGCGTGGTTGGCGCCACCACAGCCACCTGAACCCCGGACATGGCCGCGACAAAGGCCGCCCGCATGGCAACTTCTGTTTTGCCAAAGCCCACATCGCCGCAGATCAGCCGATCCATCGGCTGGCCAGAGGTCAGATCCGCCATCACTTCTTGAATGGCCCGCAACTGATCATCGGTTTCCTGATAGGGGAAGCGGGCCGAAAACTCCTCCCAGGCGTGCGGCGGCGGATCCATCGCTGGGGCACGCCGCAGCGCCCGTTCGGCGGCAATCCGGATCAACTTATCTGCCATCTCGCGGATACGCTCTTTGAGCTTGGCCTTTTTCGCCTGCCAGGCACCGCCGCCCAGACGGTCCAACAGCCCCTCGTCATGGCCGTATTTCGACAAAAGCTCAATGTTCTCTACCGGCAGGTAGAGCTTGGATTGCTCGGCATATTCCAGCAACAGGCATTCATGGGCGGCACCTGCGGCAGAGACCACCTCCATGCCCTGATAGCGGCCAATGCCGTGGTCCACATGCACAACCAGATCACCGGGGCTGAGCGACTGGGTTTCGGTCAGGAAGTTCTCGGCCTTGCGGCGTTTCTTGGGCGCCCGGATAAGACGGTCACCCAGAACATCCTGCTCTGAGATTACCGTCATATTCGGGGTCTGAAACCCATGCTCGAGCGCCCAAACAGCCAAATGCAGCCCGGATTTTCCAATCCGGGTGCCATCCATCACCGGAATGACCTCGGCCAGACCTTCGTCCTCAATCAGCCCGGTCAGCCGTTCCCGTGCGCCCTCTGAGTAGGAGGCGACCACCACCGGCCCATCATGCAGGCGTGCCTTAATATGGTCTGCCAAAGCCCCAAAAAGACTGACACTTTCCTGTTGGCGCTCTGGGGAAAAATTGCGGCCAATGCGCCCACCGGCATCTACCACGCCCGGCCCCGAGGCTTGGGCCAAGGGATGCAGCTGAATACGCCGCAATGGTGCGACCGCTGCCACCCAAGCAGCATCATCCAGGTAAAGCAGCCTTGGTGGGGCCGGTTTGTAGACGGTATCCATGCGCCCCTTTTGGCTCATGGCGATTTTGCGGGTCTCGTACTGGTCTTCGATACTGTCCCAACGTGCCAAGCGGGCCGGTGTAACCTGGTCATCGATGGTCACCGTGGCCTTGGGCAGATAGTCGAACAATGTTTCCAGCTTCTCGTGAAAAAACGGCAGCCAATGCTCAATGCCCTGGTGTTTGCGCCCAGCGCTCACCGCCTCATAGAGCGGATCATCCGTGCCGGCCGCGCCAAATTCGACCCGATAATTCTGACGAAACCGGGTGATGGCTGCCTCATCCAGGATCACCTCGGAGACCGGGGCCAGTTCGATCAGATCCAGTTTTTCTGTGGTGCGCTGGCTGGCCGGGTCAAACCGACGGATACCGTCCAACACATCGCCAAAGAAATCCAGCCGCACCGGGCCACTGTCACCGGGTGGGAAGATATCAATGATACCACCGCGAATGGCATAGTCGCCGGGTTCCATCACAGTTGGGCTTTGTACAAAGCCCATGCGCACTAGGAATTCCCGTAGGGATTTTTCATCCACCCGCTGATCCACCCGCGCAGAGAAGGCCGCTTGGCGCAAAACGTCACGCGTCGGCACCCGCTGGCTGGCAGCATTTAGGGTGGTCAGCAGAATGAACTGTTTGGGCATCTGATGCACCAGCGCAGCCAGGCAAGCCATCCGCGCCGCCGCCACATCCGCATTGGGCGAGACCCGATCATAGGGCAGACAATCCCAACCGGGGAAAATAATCACCGGCATTTCCGGCGCAAAAAACGCAAGCGCGGCCCGCATGGCCTCCATCCGCTTGTCATCGCGGGCGATATGCAGCACGGGCTCACCGGATTTTTCCAGCTCATTCAGGATCAGCCGGGCATCAAACCCTTCGGGGGCGCCGCCCATGGTAATCGCTCGTTGCGCCATATCGCGCTTCTCCTTTTCATCCTCCTCCCCAAGGGGAGTAGCCTCACGCCCAAGCGTCTAGTGGGGCGGCCTGGCCAGTTTACCTCACCGGCTCAGATGGCCGTGTCAAGGCGAAGTGGGCGTTTAACGGTCCAGAAAACATGGCTATGCCTAGCCCCCCAGGGGACCAATATTCAGGTTTTGAAACATTCCCCACAGGGCAGTCACAAAGATGCAGAGCATACCGAGGAGCTGGATCAGTAGACGACATGTGGTCATCGCCTTATAGAGCTCTTCGCCCCGCGCCTCTTGATGGATGACTTTCTGTGCGGTTTTGAGATTGATCAAAACGACAAGTGACAGTGGAAAAACCAGCAAAAAAACCGCCTGTGCGGTTTCGACATTCAGCGCAAACCCGAGCGTCGCCAGAACAGACAAAACAAAACAGGCCAGCCCAAGCAGCCAGACACCGGCAGAATGGACTACAAACATCATCCGGTTGACATTGATGCGCACCAAATCTTCCAAATCCTGCGCCGGTTGCCCGCCGTATTTGCGCGCGCGCGCCACCATATCAAAAGGAACTCCCAGGATACGATGGCTCAGAGTTGACCACAAAACCGCCAAGGCAATCCAATACCAAAGATTGGAAAAAGACCGCAGATCTATCATCTCGGACAGGGTTTCAAATAAACTCAAAACGTTAGTGCCTCTTTTCACGCAAGATCACAATGCCGACCGAACTGGCGCTTTTTCAGGGAAAAGGCAACAGCGCACAGCGGCCTTCCCCAGCCTTTTTCACCGGCCCTATATCCTCTGTCACATTAGGTTAAACAAGCCCCCCAAAATGGCCGCGCCCGACCCAATGCCAAAAGCGCGGCGATTGTGCCACTTGCCAGACCCTGGGCTTCCATGCGACCACGGGCCGCCTGCTACAAGAATAGATGAGTTCCAGATGAAGCCCACCGTCGCGCCCTTTCCCGCCGCCCGTTTGCGTCGTACCCGTGTCAGCCCCGCGATCCGTGGGCTGGTGCGTGAGAATACTCTGACGACTGATGATCTGATCTGGCCGGTCTTTGTGCGCGATGGCGAGGGTATTGAGGAACCGGTGGCCTCGATGCCAGGCGTGTTGCGCCGCTCTGTGGACAAGATAGCGGAGGCCGCTATTGAGGCGCAGGCCCTAGGCATTCCCGCGATTTGCCTGTTTCCCTACACCGATGCGGCGCTCAAAACCGAGGACTGTGCCGAGGCCTGGAGCCCGGACAACCTATGCAACCGCGCCATCCGCGCCATCAAAGCCGTGGCGCCCGACATCGCTGTGATGACGGATGTGGCGCTGGACCCCTATAATATCAATGGGCACGACGGCTATGTGGTTGATGGCGAGATCCTCAATGACGAAACCGTCGAGGCCCTGGTCAAGATGGCCCTGGCTCAGGCAGAATCTGGCGCCGATATCATTGGCCCTTCTGATATGATGGATGGCCGCGTTGGGGCCATGCGCAGCGCGTTGGAATCCGCCGGCCATCGCAATGTCTCGATCCTGTCCTATTCCGCGAAATATGCCTCAGGCTTTTACGGCCCGTTCCGCGACGCCGTCGGCGCATCGGGCGCGCTGCAGGGGGACAAAAAGACCTATCAAATGGATCCGGGCAACTCGGATGAGGCCATGCGACTGATCGAGCGCGACCTGCAAGAGGGCGCCGATATGGTGATGGTCAAGCCCGGGATTGCCTATCTCGACATCTGCTACCGTGTGAAAACCACCTTTGGCACGCCGACCTTTGCCTATCAGGTCTCAGGCGAGTATGCGATGATCCAAGCAGCGGCACAAAATGGTTGGATCGATGGCGAAAAAGTCATGCTGGAAAGCCTGCTGGCCTTTAAACGCGCCGGCTGCGACGGGATTCTCAGCTATTTTGCACCGCAAACCGCCCGCATACTCAACGGATAGGTTCAGCTCCCCCGATCCACCCCTAGAATATGCTCTCAAAACAGCGATATGCCGCCCATAGGCGATCATTCCTTCGGCCAAAGTGATGACAGAGAGCCAGAATAGGCCTATATATGCGCACAGAGCCGGAAAACCGGCCTTTTAATGACACCCGCTCGGAGTGTTGGTATGGGTTGAGGATCGCTGCGTTGGGATCGCTCAATAGTGCTACATCGCTTTGAGCAGCAGGACAGGCTACTGGATATATGAGCAGCAAATCTTTTGACCGCATGTCACGTCGCGGGTTTACCCTAAGCCTACTGGCCGGAGCAGGCGTAACCGCAGCCTGTGGGAATGGTGTTGGCAATAGCAATGGTGCCACCATTGATGCCCGTGTGGATTCCACTCTGAATCAGATGTACAACCTCTACCCCAACACCCAAACCCTGGCCGCCAAATCCACTGGCATGCTGGTCATGCCCTTGGTGACTGAAGCAGGGTTTATCGTTGGCGGTGCCTACGGTCGCGGCGCGCTGCTGATCAATGGCGCCACCGTGGACTATTACTCTACCGTAAAAGGCAATGCAGGGCTGCAAATCGGTGCCCAGCAATATGCCCATGTTCTGTTCTTCATGACCCAAGATGCGCTCAGCGGGTTCCGACGCTCGTCTGGTTGGGCGGCAGGTGCCGATCTTGAGTACGTTGTGCGCGACGATGGCAATTCCATCACCGCAGATACGAATACGCTGACTTCGCCTGTTCTTGCAGCAGTCTTTGGCCAAGCCGGCCTGCGGCTTGGAGCAACGCTGGAAGGTACCAAATACACCCGCATCATCCCATAAGTTCAGGGCTCTCTCTTCCGAGCTCACACCCTAGGAAATAGCTGTTTGAGGCCGTGCAAATCACATTTTGCGCGGCCTTCTCACCTGTCCCTTCCAAAACTGTTTTGCAATTGATCAAACACCTGCAGTGACCTGACCTGCGACTGCCTTCCCTCAGGTCGCTCCCCTGGCATTGTCTCTCACTGTTAGGAAATAGATTATGGGAGAGGTGGAGCAACACAGGCTTAGCATAAGATCATCAGCCCCAAGGCCCCCAAAGGCAATTTTTGCCATTTGCTTTTCCATTGTTCTGAACTGGATTATGTTGACGACACAAAAACATCGGTCTGGCGAGATGCAGGGCAATGCAAGGCGCCAAAGCCATAAAAAATAGGACATAGGCTCTTGATGGCACGTCTTTTTCGCTGGCTTTTGCGGCTGGCCGCGACACTGATTCTGCTGGCCCTTATTGCCAGCGCCCTGGCCTATTATCTCGCAGCTCAGTCTCTGCCTGAATATGACAAGGAAATCGCGCTTCCGGGTCCCTCAGCCCCGGTGAAGATCATTCGAGACAACGCCAATGTTCCGCACATCTTTGGAAGCTATGGTGCCAGTGACGAAGATGTCTACTTTGGCCTCGGCTATGCCCATGCACAGGACCGCCTCTGGCAAATGGCCGTGCTGCGACGCACCGCTCAGGGGCGCTTGTCAGAAATCTTTGGCGGCCGCACGCTTGAAACCGATCTGCTCGCCCGTCGTCTTGATCTCTATGGTCTGTCCCAGCAATCCGTCTCGGCCCAGTCAATAGAGGCGCTGCAATCGCTCCGGGCCTATGCTGCGGGCGTGAACGCGCGCATCCTGGAAATCAACGAAGAGGCGCTGGGGCGCGGCGCACCGGAGATGTTCCTGTTCAATATGCCAATGGCCCCCTGGCAACCGGCTGACAGCATTGCAGTAATGAAGCTGATGGCCCTGCGGTCGTCAAACCATCTGCAGGATGAGGTGCTGCGGGCGCGGACCTCATTGGCGCTGGCGGACCCGGCGCGGCTCAAGGATATTTTGCCTGACGCGCCAGGTAAGGGCACCACGGCCCTGCCCGAATACGCAAGTTTTTTCCCAGATCTGCCCCGCTTTGCCAGTGCCGAGCCGTTGCCATCGACGAACAGCCTGTTCCCGGTGACCGCGCGCGGGTTTGGCGGTGCCTCCAACGCCTGGGCCGCGTCCCCTGATCGCTCGGCTGCGGGTGGCAGCCTCTTGGCCAACGACCCGCATATGGGCCTGTCCGCCCCGGGCAGTTGGTATCTGGCCCGGATGGAGCTGGCAACTGGAGGCATCATCGGCGGCACAATCCCTGGCATTCCGGCAATCCTGACTGGCCGCTCAGAACAGCTCGGCTGGGGCATTACTTCGTCCTTCCTGGACGATCAGGACCTGTTTATCGAAAAACTAAACCCGGACAACCCAGAAGAATATCTCAGCCCCACTGGCTATCAAGCCTTCACCACGCGCCCCTCGATCATCAAAATCAAGGATGCTCCCCCCGTGACACTAACCCTGCGGTGGAGTGAAAACGGCCCGATTTTGCCGGGAACTCTCTTTGGACTTTCGACGATTACCCCGCCAGGGCACGTGGTTAGCCTGGGATGGACGGCCCTAGATCCGCAAGACACCTCGCTGACGGCAGCGATAGATCTGATGCGCAGTTCAAACGTGCGCGAAGCCATTACCGCAGGCGAAGGTTTCATTGCCCCCTCACAGAACTTGGTCCTGGCCGACCGTCAGACTATTGCTCAAAAAACCGTTGGCGCCTTTCCGGCGCGCGATTCCCGGCATCACAGCAAAGGGCGGCTGCCCAGTCAGGGCTGGCAAAGGGTGAACCGATGGCTCGGACGCGCACCCTATGCCGCCAACCCTGAATTCATCGGTCCCCGCGGGGGCATTCTGGGCAATACCAACAACAAGATTTTGGAGCGCCCCTTCCCCAGTCACGTCTCTTATACTTGGGGCGATACCCAACGGATCAACCGCTGGCGCCGCCTGATGCAAAGCCGGGAGGTGCATACCCGAGACAGCTTCATGGAGGCGCAACTTGACACGGTATCCTATACGGCGCGCGCCTTACTCCCGTTGATTGGCGCCGACCTGTGGTTCACCGGCAGCGCCGCAGAGGAAGGGACCCGCGAACGTCAACGCCAGATCGCCTTGTCTTTGCTGTCCGAATGGAACGGTGAGATGAACGAGCACCTACCGGAGCCCCTGCTCTATGCCGCGTGGCTGCGGGCCCTGCAGTCCCGTTTGATCGCCGATGATCTGGGCCCACTGGCAGAGGCTTACACTCAGGTTGATCCTCTGTTTATTGAGCGGGTCTACCGCGATGTAGAGGGCGCCAGCAGTTGGTGTGATGTGCGCCAAAGCGCACCAAGAGAGAGCTGCACACATATGGCGCAACTGGCCTTGGATGATGCTCTGATCTGGATAGAAGAGCGCTATGGTACCGCGCTGGAATCCCTGCGCTGGGGCGATGCGCACCAAGCGACCCAAGACCACGAAACGCTTGGAAACATTCCCGTTCTTCGCTTCTTTGTGAACATCCGCCAATCGACCAGCGGTGGTGATAATACCCTGCAGCGGGGGCTGACCTCTGGGCAGGATCCAAACCCGTTCCACAACATCCACGCGGCTGGCTATCGCGGCGTCTATGATTTTGCCGACCCTGATAGCTCGTTGTTCATTCTGGCAACCGGACAGTCCGGGCATTTTTTGTCCCGCAATTACGATGACATGGCGCAGCTGTGGCGGCGTGGCGAATATGTGCCGATGTCGCTGGACGAAGAGCTGGCCCGTGCAGCCGCAGTTGGGATCACCACCATCACCCCAAGGAACTAATCCGCCATGCAGGAGCTAGCCACACCGCTTATCGTTCTGGGTCTGTTGTTCTTTGTTGGTTTGGCCGCAGACAGGATCGGGCGGAAATTGCGCCTGCCGCGGGTGACGCTTTTGCTGGCCTTTGGCCTAGTGGTGGGGCAGGCAGGATTTGACCTGCTGCCAAGCGCGATTTCCGAGCTTTACCCCGTTGTGGCAATTGTCGCACTCAGCGCCGTTGCGGTTTTGCTGGGCAGCTCGCTCTCGTTGGAAAACCTGCGTGGCCACGGGCGGATCGTAATTATCGTTTCCCTATCAGTTGTTCTGATGACCCAGGCAGTGGTGACCATCGGGCTATGGGGCTTTGGCCTCCCCCTGGCCCTTGCGCTGGTACTGGGCGCGCTTGCCACAGCCACCGATCCGGCCGCGACCTATGATGTCATTGATCAATCGGGCCAGGACACGCCCTTTACCAAACGGCTTAAGGGCTTGGTAGCCATTGATGATGCCTGGGGGCTCTTGGCCTTTAGCCTGTCTATGCTTGCCCTGCGCCTAGTTGGCGATACCGCTGGTGAGGAATCCCCCATGCTCACCGCCGCTTATGAGCTTGGCGGGTCTGTGGCCTTGGGCGTTGCCATCGGTTGGCCCGGCGCCATCCTCATTGGTCGGTTTTCAGATGGCGAACCCCTCAGGATTGAGGGATTGGGCCTGGTGTTCCTCACCGCCGGCCTGTCGCTCATGCTGGGTCTGTCCTACCTGATCGCTGGCATGACTGTTGGAGCAGTCATCGTCAATCACACCCGCCACAACAGCCGGGCCTTTGCCGAGGTCCGCAGTATCGAATGGCCTTTCTTGATCATCTTCTTTGTCTTGGCCGGTGCCTCTCTGGACTCCAAGGCGCTGCTGTTGGCCGGTGGCGCGGGGCTAGCCTATGCCCTGTTGCGGGTTCTTGGGCGTTTGCTGGGTGGTTGGATCGGCGGGACCCTAGCGCGGGCGCCAAAACAGGAAAGCCGACTTTATGGGGCGGCGATGCTGCCACAGGCCGGTGTTGCGATCGGTATGGCCCTCGCCGCCTCTGAACAGCTGCCGGCCTATGCCGATCAAATCACTGCACTAGCCATTGGAACAACCGCCGGTTTTGAGCTCATTGGCCCCCTAGTCACCGCCTTTGTGCTGTCGCGCCAAAACACCAATAAAAGCGGCTAACCCTCAGAAAAAAACAAACGCGAGGTTGCCCCCGCGCTTGTTTCGCCCAAAATCTGCGGCGCTGTTTACAGCGCCTTAAATTGGGCCTTTTGCTTATCAGTCCAACGGACGGTCAGGGCAAAGCCCTCTTCGCCCTGCTCTTCGTTGGTCACAACATCCTGCTGAAACAGCCATGCCCGCTCCTTGCCCTGGGCAAAGGAAAGCGTGAACTCTTCAACGTGGCGCACGCCTTCCAGCTTGAGCGCAACATCATCCAGCAGTGCATCAATCCCCTCACCGGTCAGGGCCGAGATCGCATGAATACCCTCTTCGCGTGCGGCACGCTGGCGTCGCGCCTCGGCAATATCATCCGGCAGCTGGTCGAGCTTATTCCAGACTTCGATCTGGGCCCGATTTTCATCGACTCCAAGGGTCGACAAAATGGCGGCAACATCATTGGCCTGGTTTTGGCTGTCTTCATGGCTGATATCGCGGACATGCAGGATCACGTCGGCCGCCAAGACCTCTTCTAGCGTTGCCCGGAAGGCCGCTACCAGTTCGGTGGGCAAATCCGAGATAAAGCCAACCGTATCAGAGAGAATGATCTCAGGACCATCCGGCATCTCGACCCGGCGCATGGTCGGGTCCAATGTGGCAAAAAGCATATCCTTGGCCATGACCTCAGCGCCGGTCAAGCGATTGAACAGCGTCGACTTTCCGGCATTGGTATACCCCACCAGCGCCACAATCGGGAACGGGATCTTTGCCCGCGCCGCCCGATGCAGACTGCGGGTTTTCACCACCTTTGCCAATTGGCGGCGCAGGTTGACCAATTGATCATCAATGGCCCGTCTGTCCGCCTCGATCTGGGTTTCGCCGGGTCCGCCGACAAATCCCAGTCCACCACGCTGACGTTCCAAGTGGGTCCAGGCCCGCACCAAGCGGGTACGCTGATAGCTGAGCGCCGCCATTTCGACCTGCAATACACCCTCGCGGGTTCGGGCCCGATCCGAGAAGATCTCTAGGATAAGCCCGGTCCGATCCAGAATTTTGACCTTCCAGGCTTTTTCCAGATTGCGCTGCTGAACTGGCGAGACCGGCCCATCAATCAAAACCAGGTCAACTTCATTGCTGTGTAACAGCTCTTTCAGCTCTTCGATTTTCCCTGAGCCAAACAACATCCCCGCATGGGCCTTAGGCAGGCGCACAACGGTGGAGCCAACCACGTCAAGATCAGGCAACGCCTCGGCCAAGGCAACACCTTCCGCCAAAGCGGGTTCAGCAGGGCGACGCCCCTGATCAGATTTAATATCCGGATGTAACACCCAGGCGCGGGTGCGGATCCTGTCGTGCTCCATCAAGAGGCGTCTTCGCCTTCATATAGGCTGATCGGTTGCGCCGGCATAATGGTAGAGATCGCGTGTTTATAGACCAGTTGGGACTGGCCATCACGACGCAGCAGTACACAGAAATTGTCAAACCAGGTGATAACACCCTGCAATTTGACCCCGTTTATCAGGAAAATTGTTACTGGAACCTTGGTTTTGCGAACGTGATTGAGGAAAGCATCCTGCAGATTCTGTCTGTCCGAAGCCATATTGTTTTCTTTCGCCTTTGTTCTTGCGGCGTGCTGCGGACCAACGCGCCATATTATTTACGACTATGGACGCAGATTTTGACAGTTTCCAGCCGAAAAACGCCTCATACACAGTGAGGTTAGTCACGATTGCCTAGCTGCGCCAGAAATTTGGCGACAAAAGTGCAATAATCGCCAATGTCTCAAGCCGCCCCAGCACCATGGCAAAGCAAAGGATGAGTTTGGCCGCAGGTGCGAGGCCCGTCAAAACAATGGGACTGTTACCCGCGATTTCCGTCAAGGGACCGGTGGTCGACAGGGAGGCAATGGCCAATATCATCGATTGCTCAAAATCACTTCCCACCGCCGAAAGTGCAATTGAGATCAGTGCTAGGGACAACGCAAATAACATGAAGAACACCCAGGCAACAAAAGCACCATTTCTTTGGATCCGTTTGTTACCACTGCCTTCACCGCTGACCGAAGAGGGATGCACCAAACGCTCCATCTCGCGCATCCCATTGAGGTAGAGAGCGTAAACACGCAACAGCTTTACGCCGCCCGCAGTTGTCGCCACGCCACCCCCAATCACCGAAAGCCCCAACAGGATCATGCCCGGCGTCTGCAACCCCGACCATTGCCGTGTGGTCTCCCAATCGGCGCTTTCAAAGCCCGTGGTGGACAAAAAGGACATCACGGTAAAAAGAACGCCCCAAAAGGATCGAAGCGCCTGTAGAGGTTCGGAATGTGCGCCAACCTCAAAGGCCTCCAGCCAATGCCAAAACAAGAGCAAAACCGGCATCCCGATGAGGATCAGCATCCCGGTCCGAAACTCTGGATCCTTGTCCAACCTGCCTGACCCCACCGTGACTGTATCGTTGGAAAAGGTCAGCCGTGACAGGGCAAAGAACATAAATAGGAACATCACCATTTCGCCGCCAATGCCGCCGAAACCATTCTCGACCCCGCCAACTGCCGAGATACCAGAGGTCGACAAGATCGACATGGCGTGGCTTGCCCCAACCAAGGGCGTCTCACCGGTGATCATCAGCAAAACCCAAAGCACCAGGGTCAGCCCGCCATAGACCGGACCGAGCGTCCGTGCGATCTCGATCAAACGTCGTTTAGGATCAGCATCTTGTATTTGCGAGGGCGTCGCGGTGCCACCGCCAGGCTCACCCCTGGCTGTTACCTCAAAGCCCCCCAGCGATAACGGCGCCAAAACCGCGGAGGCCGAGATCCACATCAGCAGCCCCCCAAGCCAGGCCACCATGGCGCGCCACAGATGCACGCTTGGCGGCAACCTGCCAGGGTCGGAAAAAATGTCAGCGCCCGTGGTCGTCACTGCGCTGACCATATCAAAATAGGCATTCAGAAAACTTGTGTTGCGCAGTGATTCCTGCACTGGAACCGCCAGAAACAAAGGCAGGATCACAAAGGTCGCCAATAGCGACAGCAACTGCCCGGGCATCCCATACCGCGGCACCCGGTTGCCCAGTGAGAGCCCCGCCAGGGTGACCAGAAACAGCCCCAGAACACCAGTGTAGAAAAACGCCCGCGAGGTGGGGTGGTCGTCCAGAACCAGCGCATGAACGGCTGGGATCCACATGGCCAGAGAGGCAATGCTCCAGATCAACAGAAACAGCGGCAATCGCAAGAGCCGGTTGGGTGTCTTGTTGCGGCGAGCCATCCTAGAAATAGTCGATAGAGACCTGCATCAGACGCTCTACCTCGGGCACATCATCTGCCATGGCAAAGAGCGCGATCACATCGCCTGTTTCAATCTTCAACCCGCCGGTTGGGCGTAGGACTTCGCCGCCTTTGCGCACAGCCCCAACCAGAACGCCCTCTGGAAAATCAATATCTCGGATCGCTTTCCCAGCCATGGGAGAGGTGCTCATGACCTCTGCCTCAATCACCTCGGCTTCCGCATCGCCGATACTGTAGACCTGACGCACCCGCCCATAGCGAATATGGCGCAGGATCGAGCTGACGGTGGTGGCACGGGGGTTGATGAAGGCATCGATTCCCAAAGGCGACAGCAACGGCAGAAGTGTTGGGTCGTTGATGAGTGCAATCACAAAGGGGCAGCCTTCGGCCTTGGCCCGCACGGCAGCCAGCATATTGGTCTTGTCATCATCGGTCACAGCCAGCATGGCATCCGCGCGATCAATACCGGCCTCGATCATCAGTGAACGGTCCAAACCATCACCGTTGAGCACAATGGTTCGTTCCAGCGCTTCAGCCGCATGTTCTGCACATTTGCGGCTTTTCTCAATCATCTTGGCGCGGATACGGCTGGTCCCGCTTTCAAGCGCCTTGGCGACCTCCAGACCCACATTACCGCCCCCCACAATCACCACCCGATCCTGACGTTTTTCAACCTTGCCAAAGACCTCAATTGTACGGTTCACATCCTCTGCATGGGAAAAGACATAGCAACTGTCGCCCACAAACAACTGATCACCCGGTTCAGGCGCAAACAACGACCCGTCGCGGCGCACCCCCACGACGATCGCCCGCAGGGTCGAGAACAGATCCGTGAGCTGACGCAGGGGCGTATTCACTACAGGGCAGTCTTCATCAATGTGGATCCCCAGAAGCTGGGCGCCACCCTCCATAAAGATCTCAGTGTCAAAGGCCGCCGGAGCCGACAAGCGCTGCATCGCCGCGGCGGCGACTTCCCGTTCCGGGCTGATCACCACATCAATAGGCAGGTGTTCGCGCCGATAAAGATCCGAGTAAATTGCAGTCAGATAGCTGCGCGCGCGCAGACGGGCGATTTTGCGCTGGATGGAAAACACCGAATGGGCCACCTGGCAGGTGACCATGTTGACCTCATCAGAGTGGGTGGCCGCAATGATCATATCTGCGTCGCGGGCCCCTGCCCGGTCCAATACATCCGGATAGGAGGCAAAGCCCGCAACGCCCTGGACATCCAATGTATCCGTCGCACGGCGCACCAGCTCTGGGTTGTTGTCTACGACGGTGACATCGTTTTGTTCCGCAGAGAGATGGCGCGCAATCTGCCAACCGACCTGGCCTGCACCACAGATAATTACTTTCATGCCACAGTCCCCTGGCCCCGTTTAGTGGGCGACATTTCGCCAGATTTGAATGCCAGAAGCCATCAGGGGGGTCAAATCAATTGTAACCTGCCCCCCGATGCGGCACCCTATCACCATGACCAAACCTTGTCTCGCCTCTGCGTTTTCATTTGTCTTTCTGGGGCTTGCCGCCTGCGGCCCGCTACCTGTCTATTACAAGACTGGCAGCGACCAAACCCGAACCAACAGCGATACGCTGACCTGCGAGGTCAAAGCCCTGAAAGATGCGCCTGTCGCCAATCAGATCCGTCAGCGTCCGCCCGTCTATTATCAGGGCAGACGCCATTGCAATAGCAGTGGCAGCTGTTGGACCAGCCCTGGTTACTGGGTTGATGGCGGAACCTACACGGTGGATGTGAACCAAGGGTTGCGCAACCAGCTGGAGCAAAACTGCATGGCGCAAAAAGGCTATCGTCGCCTGGAACTGCCGCGCTGCACCAAAGAACAAATCACCGCTCTGCAATCCCAGCTGGGGTCGACGCAGGGGGCCACAGCGGGTGCCGCAGGGCTGCCGGAAGAGGCCTGCGCGGTACGGCAAAGCAACGGCAACACCGTTATTCTCCCACCTCTATAGAACAGGGCATCCCGACGAGGGTGGCGGCTTATGCTTGGCTGGGCATAAAAAATGGCCCCCGCTGGGGGCCATGGGGGATCATGGGGAGACCCCACTTCACCATCAGATTTGACAGCAAACTCCTTGGGCCTCAAGGGGCCAATGGACTAAAGCCTCAGACCATGTCTTCTTCCTTTTCCACATGGGCAATACGTGCCCCGGTCTTATTGGAGGTCACGACCCCCAAGGATTTCAACTTTCGATGCAGGGCCGAACGTTCCATCCCTACAAAGGAAGCGGTGCGGCTGATATTGCCGCCAAAACGATTGATCTGGGTCAGCAGGTATTCCCGTTCAAAGGCTTCGCGCGCCTCGCGCAATGGCAGGGTCGCTAGGGCACCGGACAGCACCACCCGCCCCTCTTCCACGACTTTTTCCTCTTCGCGCGGCAGGTCCTTTGCCTCAATCGGCCCGGTGCCATCGCCCAGAATCAACACCCGTTCAACCATGTTCTTGAGCTGGCGCACGTTGCCTGGCCAGGTCATGGTCTGCATCAGTGCGACAGCCTCATCCGCCAATGCACGCAGCGGCAATCCCTGGCTTTCATTGAACTGAGCGATAAAATATTCGGCCAATTGCGGGATATCCTCGCGCCGGTCCGCGAGAGAGGGCACGTTGATTGGCACCACATTCAGGCGATGATACAGCTCCTGGCGAAACCGGTCTGCATTGATTTCCGCCTCCAGGTCCTTGTTCGTGGCTGAGATCACACGAAGATCGACGCGTACTTTGTCGTTGCCGCCAACACGTTGGAATTGCTGATCAACCAGAACCCGCAGAATCTTTGACTGAGTGCCCAGTGGCATATCTGCAACCTCATCAAAGAAGATCACACCGCCATGGGCCTGTTCCAGCAAGCCGGGTTCTACGCCGCGCTCAGAGGTTTCGCGGCCAAACAGCACCTCCTCAACGCGGTCAGGCTCGATCCCGGCACAACTCACCGTGACAAAGGGCGCAGAGGCCCGCGCAGAATTCATGTGGATGTAGCGCGCCGCGATCTCTTTACCACTGCCAGCCGGACCACTAAGCATCACCCGACCATTGGATTTTGTGACCTTGTCCAGTTGTCCAACCAGCCCACGGAAAGAGGCTGAAGAGCCCACCATTTCAGAGCTACCGGTTTCCTTTCGCCGTAGATCAGTGTTTTCGCGACGGAGTTGAGACGCCTCCATGGCGCGGCGAATAACCACCATCAACTGGTCAATGTTGAAGGGCTTTTCAATGAAGTCATAGGCGCCCTGTTTGATCGCCGCCACTGCGATTTCAATGTTCCCATGGCCAGAGATGATCACCACCGGCACTTCAGGGTTGTCACGTTTCACCGTTTTAAGGATGTCGATCCCATCCATCTGGCTGTCTTTGAGCCAGATATCGAGAATGAGCAATGAGGGCAGTTCCTGATTGAGCTGCGCCATGCAATCCTCTGAATTGCCAGCCTTTCGTGTCGCATAACCTTCATCCTCCAGGATGTCAGAAATCAACTCGCGAATGTCACGTTCATCATCAACAATCAAAATGTCACTCATGTCAGACCTGCTTTCACTGTATTCCGGTTCCTCTGCTCCGCGCTGGCAGCTGCGGGCAGACGTATAACTGCCATAGCACCACAATGTTGATGCCCTTCAAAAATTGGTGCGTCCTCAAGCGTGAGGGCGCCACCATGTTCTTCGATAATCTTTTTCACGATCGGGAGCCCCAGCCCGGTGCCCTCGTTTCGCGTGGTCACATAGGGTTCGAACAACCGGGCGCGATCCTCGGGCAGACCAATGCCATTGTCGGCAATGGTGATTTCATAGCCGCCCGTCTGCGCCCTATGAAGCGAGACGCGGATTTGCGGCTCCACTGGGGTATCAGGTTGTTTTGTTGTCAGCGTTTCGATCGCCTCACCGGCATTTTTAATCAGATTGGTCAGGGCCTGGCCAATCATGGTTGAATCCAGATCCGCCCAAAACGGCTCTTCCGGAAGCTGCGCTGCAATAGCGACCTCGGGCTGGCCGGTTTGTTGAAGCGTCACAGCGTCACGCACCAGGGCGACCAGATCCTCCTCACGTCTTTCAGGTTCCGGCATGCGGGCGAATTTGGAGAATTCATTGACGATGCGGCGCAGATCGTTGGTCTGCCGGACAATCACATCGGTCATGGACTGCAGCTTATCGCTGTTCTCCTCTCCCAGCATTGGGGCAAATTTGCGCTTGATCCGCTCTGCACTCAGCTGAATGGGAGTCAGCGGATTTTTGATCTCATGAGCGATCCGCCGAGCCACATCGCCCCAAGCCGCCATACGCTGAGCGCTCACAAGGTCAGTCACATCATCAAAGGCCACCACGTAGCCCTCAAGTTTGCCATCGTCGGCCCGGCGCCGTGACATCCGAACCAGCAGGTTTTCCAACTGGCCCTGACGGGTGACTTTGATTTCCCCCTGCTCTGCCTCCCCACCGCTTGCGATCAATGTTTCAAACAGCGGCCCAAATTCAGGAATCGCAACTGAGAGCGCCAGGGTTTGCTGATCCTCATGCCAATCCAAAAGCCGCTCTGCCGAGCGGTTCACAAAGGTGATTTTCCCTTCATCATCCAGACCAACAACGCCGGAGGTGACAGAAGACAATACCGAATCAAACAGGCGCCGACGGCGTTCGATCTGATTGGTGTTCTCCAACAAGGTGGCCCTTTGCGCCCGTAATTCATGGGTCATCTGGTTGAAGTAATGACCCAATTGGGAAATCTCATCACCGCTGTTTTCTTCAGGGACCCGAACATTCAGGTCACCGCCCCCCACCCGTTGGGCGGCCACGGTCAAACGGCCGACTGGGCGCGACAGACGTTCCGCAAACCAGATCCCCAGCCACATCGCCGCCAAAATGAGGATCAGCGCAAAGCCGATGTATAGAATGCCAAATTCAAACAGCACCCGACCGCGCTCTTTCTCAAGCTGTTGATACAGCAGCGCGGTTTCTTTGGTCTCATCCAGCAGATTCAACAGGGCACCATCGACATCACGACTGATATACAAAAAGCGGTCGACAAAGGCATCCAGCCGAACGAGGGCGCGAAACTCGTTATTGTCCCAATCCTGGATGATACTCAGCCCCTCTGTGCTGGCCTTTGCAAGATCCTCGGCGCTGGGACGTTCAAAATCGAACTCATAAGAGCGCTCACCACGGGCACGGATACGCCCAGTTCCGTCAATGACATAGGCCTCACGCAGTCCACGCTGGATCTGCAGTTGCCCCTGTGTCAGAACCTGCCGCAGTTCGGCATCGTTGATGTAGTAGCTGCGGCTGCGGCTTTGGTCCAAAAACCGCGACAAGGCCTGGGCATCTGTGGCGATGTCGCGGCGCTGCTCATCCTGGTAGGCCTCAGCCGCGGCGAGCGAGCTGCCGATCACCTGATGCACCCGCTGGGAAAACCAGCCTTCGAGTCCGACATTTACCGTAAGCACCGCAAAAACGGCAACGATGACCGTTGGCCCCAGCGCCAAAAAGCCAAAGGCTCCAATCAGCCGCAGGTGTAGGCGAGATCCCGCCGATTTGGAACGGCGCGCCGCAAACAACCGCACGATCTGCGTCAACACCAGGGCGGCGATCGCCATGATGTAAACCATATCGGCGAGCAGAATCACGCGCAGTGGTCTGGAAGAGGCCCCATGGCCAAGCGGGCCAAAAATCAAAAAAGTCATCAGCGCCAGAAGCGGCCCCAGAAGGACCATCCCCAGAGTGCCAATATTGCGGGCCTGGCGCGTTTTGCGCCAGCGATCCAAAGCCATCAAGGGGCTCTGCCCGGTCCAAAGTAGTGACTTTTGAGCCACGTAACACCCTCATTCTGATGTGTGGCCATCCCAGCCAACCGCCATATCTCGCGGTTATCACCAGAAAGGAACGGCGATGACCACAGTGATGTGGCGATATTACATCAGTTTGCGGCGGCGTGTCACCTCTATATCCAAATCCGTGATTTTCTTTCTGAGCGTATTCCGGTTGATGCCCAAAAGCTCGGCGCATTTGGCCTGATTTCCACCCGTCGCCGTCAGTGCAATCTCGATCAAGGGCGCCTCGACTTCACGCAGGATCCGCGCATAGAGCCCCGGCGGCGGCAGGATATCCCCGTGCAGGTCGAAATATCGCTGCAAATGCCGCGCCACCGAATCTGCAAGCTTCTCATTGACCGTTCCGCCAATAATCGGCCCAGCCTCAGTCTGAGGTCCAAGCGCGGCCGCGACTTCTGATCTGGTGATCTCCTCGCTATGGGCCGTCAGCGCCAGGCGCCGCACAAGGTTTTCCAATTGCCGAACATTGCCCGGCCAGGCGCAGTGGCGCATCATCTCTGTAGCCTCTTCGCTAAACCGCCGATGAGGTGCGCCGTCATTTTCGGCCTTCATCAGAAAATGCGCCGACAACAAAGAAATATCTTCGACCCTTTCGCGCAGGCTCGGCACCCGCAGTTCGGTCCCGGAAATTCGATAGTAAAGATCCTGGCGCAGTGCGCCGTTTTCCATTTCAGCAGCAGGATCTTTTTGACTGGTCGCCATAATACGGGGCGCATGGGTGCCCGGAGAATCCATCATCCGCACCAGCCGGGCCTGGGCCTCATCTGGCAGATCGATCAGCTCATCAATCAACAGGGTTCCGCCCTTAACCTCAGAGAGCAGCCGCGCAGGCCCCTCCAGAGCCATTAGATCACTTTCGGATGCGGTGACGAAAGGCAGGGTTCTGCGATCGGAGAAATCATGGACAGCACGAGCAATAAGGGATTTTCCCGTACCGCTTTCGCCTGTGATCATCAGCGGCATATCGGTGTTCATCACCCGCGCAATCAGACGATACAGCGCCTGCATGACCTCTGTCCGCCCCACCAGCGGCAGATCTTCGGGGCGCTCTTCCTCAACAGCGGTTGAACTGCTAGGGGATTTGCGCGCATCCGCCATGGCTTTGGCCGTGCGTTTCATCAGTTCTGGAAGATCAAAGGGCTTTGGCAAATAGTCATAAGCCTCGGCCTCGGCGGCCTTGATCGCGGTCATGATGGTGTTTTGTGCCGAGATCACGATAACCGGCAAACCAGGACGATCCTGCGCAATCTTTGGCAGCATCTCCAGACCGTTGCCATCGGGCATGACCACGTCGGAAATCACCACATCGCCTTTTCCCTCCGCCACCCAGCGCATCAAGGTCGTTAACGAGGAGGTTGCATGCACCCGGCACCCAGCGCGGGTCAAAGCCTGCGTCAGCACGGTGCGAATAGTGCGATCGTCATCTGCGACAAGAACGGTACCGTCCATGGGTTAATTCTCCTGCGATTCTGCGTCTTTTGGTATGCGGGACAAGGAAAGCCGGAACACGGTGCGTCCCGGCACCGAGTCAACTGAGATCCAGCCATTGTGTTCTGCGATGATCTTGCTCACCAAAGCGAGCCCAAGCCCGGTGCCGTTTTCACGGCCCGATACAAAGGGGTCAAAAACATCGTCGCGGATCGAGTCTGGCAGGCCGGGGCCATCGTCGATCACTTCGATTTGCAAGGGCAACAGCTTACCAGTGCCGTCGCTGCGGCGCATCCTGAAGGAATGTTCATAGTAGCTGCGAATGCTAATGGTGCCCCCCGTTGGCCCCGCCGCCTCGGAAGCGTTCTTGAGCAGGTTCAACACCACCTGAAGCAATTGATCGGCGTCGCCCCAGGCCAGTGGCAGCGAGGGGTCGTAGTCCTCGTTGATGGTCATGTGAGCGCCAAAACCCAGCAAGGCAGAGCGCCGTGCCCGGTCCAACACGTCATGCAGATTTACGGGCTTGAACTGGGGTTCGCTGAGATTTCCAAACTGTTCAACCTGATCCAAGAGCTTAACGATGCGGCGGCTTTCGCTGACAATTAAATCTGTGAGTTCAACATCTTCCCCAGTGAGGTTCATGCTCAGAAGCTGCGCTGCACCGGTGATGCCAGCAAGCGGATTCTTGATCTCATGGGCCAGCATTTCTGCCATGCCGATGGCTGATTGCGCAGCGGATTTCGCCGAATGGTTCTGCGTCATACGCGCCGCCAGTTCCCGCGGAGAAAGCAGCAGCAGCATCTCCCCTTCTTGGCCCTGCACAGGCGCGACCTGTACCCCACATTGCAACGGCGCGCGACCGCGCGAACCGACATCGATGTCATTGACAAATAGCGGCGTGCCTTGGGTCCGGGCCCGCTCAAACGAGGCCTCAATGGGGGCATCAATGGCGATCTGTTCCCAGACGAGCTGGTTGAGCAACCCCCGACGGGAGGTATTCAGAAACCCTTCAGCGGCAGAGTTCGCATCCAGAATGCGATTGTCTGGACCAATCAGAAAGGCCGGAATAGGAAGCGAAGCCCAAAGTGCGGTGTCCGAAATCATGCGGCTCCCTTTCGTTGAGAAGAGGACAACGCATCGGGCAAGAGCCGCAGTACCTCGGTTGGGGTTTTCTCGGTCAAAATCGCGCGCCGCAGGGAGGCCGGTGTCTGCGCCTGATCCATGTACCAGCCCAGATGCTTCCGAGCGACGCGCAGGCCCAGATCGCCACCATAAAAGCCCAACATCGCCTCGTAATGCTTTGAAACCATGTCGATAAGATCATCACCTTCGGGAATGGCAGGTGCCGCACTGCCCCAAAGGTCGCTGGCGACCTGCGCCAGGAGCCAAGGCTTGCCTTGGATGCCACGCCCGATCATCACCCCATCGGCACCGGAATGCTCCAGGGCTTTGGTCGCCGTCGCAGTATCAACAATATCGCCATTGGCTAGCACGGGCAGGTCCACCGCGTCCTTTACAGCACGGATAGCGGCCCAATCCGCACGACCTTTGTAGAACTGGCAGCGCGTGCGGCCATGGATCGTGACCATTTGAATGCCCGCAACCTCGGCACGGGCGGCAACGGAGGCGGCGTTCAGGCAATTGTCATCCCAGCCCAGGCGGGTCTTGAGTGTCACGGGAATATCCACCGCCGCAACCACCGCCTCGATCAGCGACAGCGCATGATCCGGTGTTTTCAGCAGGGCAGACCCCGAATAGCCGTTGGTGACTTTCTTGGCGGGACAGCCCATATTGATGTCAATCACGCGGGCGCCACGGTCCGCGACTTGTCGCGCGGCCTCAGCCATCCAGCTGGCTTCGCGCCCCGCAAGCTGCACTGCGGTGTTTTCCACATCGGCGCTCAGCTCGGCACGTTCGCGCACACCAGGCTTGGACTGAACCATCTCCTGGCTGGCCACCATTTCGCTAACCATAAGCCCAACACCAAAGGAACGTACCAGATCGCGAAACGGGCGATCTGTGATTCCAGCCATGGGGGCCAGTGCGATAGGAGGGGTCAATGAAGTGGTTCCGAGGGTGAAGGACAACTGCCTAATCCTTGTGCGAGTGCGTGTTTTGTAACCGAAGCCCCCGGTATTGGACAATGAAACCGCCCTCTGCAAGGGGACAACTCTACCCGCATGCCTAAATTTTAAGCAGTCATCCACAGGTGATTGCCTCTGGAACCGGCAGAACCTAAACAAATCCCAGCACAGACTTGGCACACTGCCTGGGCATTCTAGGCCAACGCACTG
The DNA here is from genome assembly GCA_913054455.1 of uncultured Roseobacter sp. Classification (GTDB taxonomy): domain Bacteria; phylum Pseudomonadota; class Alphaproteobacteria; order Rhodobacterales; family Rhodobacteraceae; genus Pseudophaeobacter. The sequence goes on along the minus strand of CAJXIL010000046.1, from coordinate 3,989 downwards.
GCCTGAAAGACAGGACCAGAGTGACCCAAAATTATGAGGGCTTAATGAAGACAGCTGCCTTGATCGTTGCCGCCGGACGCGGCACCCGCGCCGGCGCGGGCCTGCCAAAGCAATGGCGCCCCCTCATGGGCAGGCGCGTCATTGACTGGACAATCAAAGCCTTTCGCGATGCCGGGATTGGCACCATCGTTCTGGTGCTGTCGGCCGAAGATCGTGAAGCCTGGGATAGCTTTGCAGACCAAAGGGATCTGATCCTGACCACAGGTGGCGCTGAGCGTGCGTTGTCCGTGCAAAATGGACTGTCCGCCCTGCGCGATCATGCAGAGCGCCAGCAGCTCCCGATTTCAAAAGTCCTGATCCATGATGCCGCCCGTCCCTGCACCAGCCAAGCCCTGATTGCCTCCGTGATTGCCGCCCTGGATCACAGCCCTGCCGCCGCGCCGGCCCTTGCGGTGACAGATGCGCTCTGGACCGGCGCAAAGGGTATAGTTACAGGCACCCAGGATCGCACAGGGCTCTTTGCCGCGCAAACCCCGCAGGGCTTCCGGCTTGAGGCCATCCTGCAAGCCCACGCCCGTCACCCTGGCGGAGCTGCTGACGACGTGGAGGTTGCCAGGCACGCGGGCCTAGAGGTTGCAATCATCGCCGGAGAACCGGACAATATCAAAATAACGCGGCCCGAGGATTTTGCCCGCGCCGCCAAAATTTTAGAAACGGAAGACAAAATGGATATCAGCCCCGACATCAGACTGGGCAATGGCTATGATGTGCATCGTTTTGGCCCCGGTGACAGCGTCATCCTCTGCGGGGTTGAGATCCCCCATGGTCGCAGTCTCCAGGGCCATTCAGATGCTGATGTGGGCATGCATGCGGTAACGGATGCGATCTATGGCGCCTTGGCGCAGGGCGACATTGGCCAGCACTTCCCACCATCCGATCCCCAATGGAAAGGCGCCGCAAGCGAGATCTTCCTGCGCCATGCCGCTAATCTGGCGCGCGAGATGGGGTTTCAGATCTCCAACGTGGATTGCACCCTTGTTTGTGAATACCCAAAGATTGGCCCCCATGCAGAAAAGATGCGCGGCGTGATGGCAGAGATCCTTGAGATTGATCCAACCCGCGTTTCGATCAAGGCGACCACCTCTGAACGGCTTGGCTTTACTGGGCGTAGTGAAGGCATCGCCTCGCTTGCCACTGCTGCCCTGGTGAAACCATGACCCTGGCGTCTCTGATTGGAACCGTTGGCGGCGTAGGATACCTGCGCCCTGCCCCCGGCACCTGGGGCTCACTCGCGGCCCTCCCGCTTGCCTATGCCCTGCACCAACTCGGCGGATTTCCCTTGCTGGCGCTTGCGACAGTGATCTGCACCGGCCTCGGCATCTGGGCGACAGCCGAAATGACGCGAGGCAAGGCCAATCACGACCCGTCAGAAATTGTAATAGACGAGGTTGCTGGGCAGTGGCTGGCGATCTGGGCCATTTCTTACCCGGCCTGGGCAAAGGGGATTGAGATCACCTCGCTCTGGCCCGGCTGGCTTGCCGCCTTTGTGCTATTCCGCCTCTTTGACATTTGGAAACCCGGACCCGTGGGCTGGGCGGACTGCAAGGAGGGCCCCGTGGGGGTAATGATGGATGATGTCATTGCGGGGGTTATGGCGGCTATTGGTGTTGTCCTGCTCGCCGGTTTCAGCCACGGGGTATTAGGGCTATGAGCCAATCCCCCTCAACATCAGCCGCAAATTCCGCCTTCGATATTGCCGACCTGATCGCGCGGGCCAGCCGACTAGGCCTCACTATGGCAACCGCTGAAAGCTGCACCGGCGGCTTGGTTGCCGCAGCCCTGACCGATATTCCTGGCTCCTCCGCTGTCCTAGATCGGGGCTTTGTCACCTACTCCAACCGCGCCAAACAAGAGATGCTGGGTGTGAGCCACGCTGCGCTTGACGCCTATGGCGCCGTAAGCGAAGAAGTCGCTGCGGAGATGGCGCAGGGGGCCTTGCACCAGGCCCAAGTGGACCTGGCAGTGGCAATTACCGGCATCGCCGGTCCAGGCGGATCCGAACACAAGCCCGAAGGTCGGGTCTGTTTTGGTCTGGCCAGAAAAGGTCAGAAAGTCGCGGTTGAAACCATCGAGTTCGGCCCCCTAGGGCGTGACCGCGTGCGGGCCAAGAGCTGCGCACATGCGCTTTTTCTGCTGCAGGAGGCCTGCTTTGCAAGTTGAGCGCTATTTAAGCAAAGACGGATAATTAACGCCTCTTTTTTAATCACTTTCACAAAAGCCCATGTTTTTAGCGCTTTTGCCCCACGTGATGCTTTTTTCCTCACTCCAGATCAGGTCTGTGATCCACCAACCACGAAAGCGGGATGGAAGGACGACCCCATGAATGGAGCTGATACAGCTTGGATCATTGTAGCAACGGCCCTGGTGCTGTTTATGACTTTGCCGGGGCTTGCCCTGTTTTACGGAGGTCTGGTGCGTGCACGAAATGTGCTCAGCGTCTTTATGCAATGCTACGCAATTGCCTGTTTGATGAGCATTCTATGGCTCGCCTTTGGCTACACCATTGCCTTTGGTCCGGGTGAGAGCGGCTACTGGGGCGGTCTGGACAAGATGTTCCTCAATGGTGTCACCGCAGACAGTCTCAGCGGCACCCTGCCGGAGGTTCTGTTCTTTGCCTTTCAGATGACCTTTGCCATCATCACACCGGCACTGATAGTCGGTGCCTATGTTGAACGCGTCGGCTTTGCCTTTGTGCTGACCTTTTCAGGCCTTTGGATGCTCCTGTGTTATGCGCCGGTGGTACATTGGATCTGGGGCGGCGGCATGATGTCCGATGGCGGCATCTTTGGTGAGGTCGGCGTCAAGGATTTTGCCGGTGGCATCGTTGTGCATGAAACAGCAGGTCTGGCGGCACTGATCATCGCAATTTTCCTTGGACCACGTAAGAACCGCACAACGCCGCCCCATAACCCAGGCTATGTGGTCATTGGTGCCGCGATGCTCTGGGTTGGCTGGTTTGGCTTTAATGGTGGCTCACAGTTGGCCGCCGACGGCGGTGCTGCCATGGCCATCACCGTCACCCACCTGTCGGCCGCCGCAGCTTCCCTGACCTGGGCGTTGTGGGAAAAGATCAAATACGGCAAGGCCTCGGTTGTGGGTCTGGTCACCGGCACAATTGCAGGCCTCGCCTCGATCACCCCGGCCAGTGGCTTTGTAGGCCCGATTGAAGCGCTGATCATCGGCGGTATCGCTGGCATTCTGTGTCAAGAGCTGGTGAACCTGGTCCGCAACAAGCTGAAAATCGACGACACCCTAGATGTCTTTGCTGTACACGGCGTTGGCGGAATATTTGGCACCGTGATGATCGCAGTCTTTGGCCAGGGTGCCTGGGTCGCCCAGCTTGGCGCCCTTGCCGTGGTGGGGATCTTTACCACTGTTGTCACCATCGCCCTGATCAAAATCGTTGGTGCTTTCACATCATTGCGCGTTGATCTTGAAACAGAGACCAACGGTCTCGACATCTCGGTCCATGGCGAACGCGCCTATGACATGACCAGCTAATTCGGCGGTCGCCCCTGACGGGGCGGCGCCCACCAGATGCCACCACTCACCAGGCATTGATGCAATAGGACGCATCACCGGGCTTCCCAAATTAGGGGGAGCCCGTTTTGCTTTGGCACAGAGCCCAACCAGCACAGGCGGACAGGTCTAGAAATAGGCCGTGAGATCCGCCACCGATCCAGTTCCCTGAAGCAGCGTCCACAGCTCCTGACTGCGCGCCTCCCCCAAAAGCGACCGAGCCTTGCCCTGAACCCGAGATTCGCGGATTTCATAGGACATTGCCGCCTGCAGGTCATGGCTAGCCTCCAAGCGCTTGCCGTCACGGCGCACCAGCACGACCTGCGCCTGCGTCTCCGAGAGGCTCTCATCCGCATGCACATGGATCACATCGCGCAGCGCCACAAGACGCGGATCCCGGCACAGCGCAT
>CAJXIL010000045.1 GCA_913054455.1 uncultured Roseobacter sp. | reverse complement strand
TAGTGAAGCTGGACATCGCCCAGATCTGCGATCTGCATGTGGTCTCTCCGGTAGAACTTTGGCGCAATCTAAGGGGCTGCCTTGGCAGGGTAAAGCCTGTGCGCGCTGCGCCACTGGGTTATTCTGGAGGTTCCGCAGTTGCCAGCTCCATATGGGCCATAATCTGGCCGTGATCTGAGGCAAGCTTGTTATAGGGGGCCTCGGGGTGGCTGCCATCGGTTAGATGATCGTTGAACACACTGAAATAGTGCATTTTCCCAGTGGCCCCTTTCCAGGTGGGGTCAAAGTGGCGCGACATGTAGATCTGGTCGATGCTTTCATGCACGCCTCCAAAGGCAGTGGTATAAACCACATCGCGTAGGGAGCGTTTGAGGAAGATCTTTTCCGCCGAGCGAAGCCGAACCTTGTCGACGGCCTCCTGGATCAGATCGTTCTCCTGGCGGCTGTAACGGTCGCTGCCATGTTTTGCGTCGTGGCGCAGCATCCAGGAGTAATTGCGAAAAGGCACCTCTCCCGAGATGATTTCGCTGCTGACCGCATGCTCGCCGTCGTTGAAGTCCCCCAGCACCAGCACGGGGCGGTCCTGTTCCAGCTCGTCCAAAATGGCCCGGCGCAGAACCCAGGCTTCTCCCATGCGCCGCAGGGCCGCGCGCAGCGCCCCAAGCGCCCGCCCGGCCGGATCATAGGCTGTCAGCACGGTTTCGGGGGGCTGGGAAGCGCCGGGCGGGGTGATGAACTCCCCCAGCTTTGATTTCAGGTGGCAGTTGAAGACGGTGACAACCTGGCCGTTGATAGGAATGCGTGCCTTAAGGATGGGGCGCGACAGGCAGCGTAGGGTGTAGTGGCCCGCTTCTTCCTCGCCGCCTAGATGAGACATGGGGATGTCCAGAGGCGGGTCCAGCTCCTGGATCACCTCCGGCGTGCCGACAAAGCCAAAGCGCGACAGGATCGCCAGGCCAGGGCGGCGCTGACCTGGCTTGCCTGTGTCATTTATATTCGGCGCAAAAGCGAGACCCGATTTGCCATAGGGACCATAGGCCAGTTTGCGAAAAATGGCCTTTCGGTGATAGCGTTTGGAGCGGTCCGGCACCGTCGCTGCGTTGGCTTGAATGCCGCGCGCATCCGCCTCGGCAATCACTTCCCGCAGGGGCTCCTCTTCAAAGATCTCCTGAAAGCCGACAATATCAGCGTCCAGGGTCAGGATTTGGTCCGCCATCCAGTCCGATTTCCAGGCGTATTCTTCGGGGGTGTAGCTTTGGAACTTGTAATACTCCCGATCCGGCCCAATCAGGTTTTTGACATTGAAAGATGCGATGGTGAAACGGCTCATGTCGAACTCCGCCAAATGAATGTTTGCCCTGCTGGGTCAAGCATAGCTGCTGATGGCCTCTCGGAACAGCGCGGCATCAACGTTGCCGCCGGTCGCCACGGCAATCACCGCATCGCCCTCAATCTGATCTCCGTGAAACAGTGCCGCAGCCAGTGCAACGGCACCACCGGGTTCAAGGACGATCTTGAGCCGCAAGAAGGCCAGGGCCATGGCGCGCAGGGCTTCTTCTTCTGTGACGACCAGACCGGGACCACAGAGGCGTTGCAGAACCGGGAAGGTCAGCACGCCGGGAGCCGGGGTGAGGATGGCATCGCAAATTGACCCGGAAATCTCTTCATTGCTTTCAATCTGCCCGCTGGCTAGGGATCGGGTGACATCATCAAAGCGTTCTGGCTCTGCCGGGCGGACCCGCAGGCCTGGGGCTGTTGCCTCTAGCGCCAGCGCCACACCGCTGGTGAGGCCGCCACCGCCGCAACAGGTCAGGACATCGGCGTCCGAAACGCCCTCGGCTCTGGCCTGTTCTGCAATTTCCAGGCCGACGCTGCCCTGACCGGCGATGACCTCAGGCTCGTCATAGGGTTTGATCAGGGTGAGGCCGCGCTTCTGAGATAGCGCCTGACCGATGGCGCTGCGGTCTTCTCCTCCAGCGCGGTCATAGAGCACCACTTCGGCCCCCAGCGCGCGGGTGTTTTCAATCTTGAGGCTTGGCGCATCGGCGGGCATCAGTATGACGGCTGTGACCCCATGGGCCTTGGCCGCAGCAGCAACGCCCTGGGCGTGGTTGCCGCTGGAATAGGCCAGAACACCGCGCGATTTCTCAGCCTCAGAAAGGGCCGAGATCGCCGCCCAGCCGCCACGAAACTTAAAGGACCCTGTGTGTTGCAGGCACTCAGCCTTGACCAGAACACGGCGCCCGGCGATCTCATTCAGAAAGGGAGAGGACAGCATCGGCGTGACGCGGGCATGGCCCTGCAGTCGCTGAGCAGCGGCTAGGATCATTTCAAAGGATGACATCAAAGAGACTCCAGAACGGAATGAATAAGGGAAAGGGTTTGGGGTTCATCTAGGAAGGGAACATGGCCGCGATGGGCAAGCTCCACGGCCTGGATCGTTGGCAGGCGCTTTTGCATTTCCAGATAGGTTTCCTGGCTCAGCACATCTGAATTGGCGCCGCGGATGACGCCGCAGGGCAGCCCGTCGAGTGCCGTGAACAAGGGCCAGAGATCTGGCACCGGACCAGCCTCGGCCTGGGCCAGCAGCGCGTCACGTAGCCGGGGATCATACCGCAACTGCAGCCCCTCGTCCGTGACATCATAGAAAGTCTCCACCTCTTCGCGCCAGCGCTCGGCAGGGACATCGCCAAAGGTTGGTGCCATCAGCGCTGCCAAGGTTTCGGCAGCCTGTGCATGGGTTTTGGCGGCGGGACGGCGGCCAACATACATCATGATACGTTCGATACCATTAGCTGGAATGACCGGGCCAACATCGTTGAGCACCACCGCCAAAAGCCGCGATTTGGCGCTGGCGGCCAGCATCATGGCCACCATCCCCCCGCGCGAGGTGCCAAGCAGTGCAGTCTGTGGCAGCGACAGATGATCCATCAGCTCCAGCACGTCCTGAGCCTCGCGCGGGACGTTGTAGGTGGCGAAATCAGGATCATGCTCAGATTGGCCACGACCCCGCGCATCCAGCGTAATCAGGCGGTACTGCTGGGCATGGGGGGCGAAGTAGCGAAAATCGCGGCTGTCCCGCGTGAGCCCTGCCAGACAGATCAATGGTGTGCCAGTCGGGGTGCCGCTTTCCTCGTAGAACAGGGACAGCCCGTCTGATGTGGTGAAAAAACTCATGCAGCGCAACCTCGGCTATTTGGCAGCTATTTTAGGAATGGAGGTCAGGTCGTGCAGCACATGTTTTGGCGTCCAGGGCAGTCGATCAATGGGCTCTGCCGCACGGTTGACCCAGGCGGTGGTGAACCCATAGCCCGCCGCGCCCGCCGCGTCCCAGCCATTGGACGAGACAAAGAGCACCTCTTCATTTTTGCAGCCAAACCGCTGCCCGACCAGATCATAGACCCGCGAGTCCGGTTTGAAGATGCCGACGCTTTCAACCGACAACACGTCATCCAAAAGTGACCCGATCCCGGCAGATTGCATCGCGCCATCCAGCATATCGGGGGAGCCGTTGGAGAGGATGGCTGTCTTCATCCCGGCCTCCCTTAGGGCGGTCAACATGTCGGGGACTTCTGGGTAGGCCTGAAGCTCCCAGTATAAATCCAGCAGCCGCTGGCGCAGTTTGGGGTCCCCGGCGAGCCCAGTGGCCTCCAGCGCCCAGTCGAGTCCGTCTTGAGTAACCTGCCAAAAGCCGCAATGGGCATCGGTGATGGCGCGCAGCCAGGTATATTGCAGCTGTTTCAGCCGCCAGTGATTTGCTAGCGCTGCCCAGTTGTCTTGCAAAAGCGGAAACTCTGGCTCCGTTGCGGCCTGGCGGGCCGCCGCAGCTACGTCGAATAGAGTTCCGTAGGCATCAAAAACACAGGTGGTGATCGGCATTGCTTTCTCCCTTTGGGCGCATCCTGTCACGGCCTAGGTCGAGGCGCAAAGCGCGAACTTGTGATGGATACAATTCCAGATCCAAAACCAGACCAGAGTTGGAGCGTCTTTACTTTGTTGCCGGGAGCTGTAGGGTGCCGGCCACTGTAACCTATACATAGACTGGAGGTCTCATGACCGAGGTAAAGAACGGCGATACCGTCCGCATTCACTATACGGGCACCCTGACGGATGGATCTGTCTTTGACAGCTCCGAAGGGCGGGATCCGCTGGAGTTCACTGTGGGCTCTGGTCAAGTGATTGCAGGCATGGATGCCGGTCTGCCGGGCATGACCGTTGGCGACAAAAAGCGTCTGGAAATCCCATCAGTGGATGCCTACGGCCCGCTGAACCCAGACGCCCGCCAGGCGATCCCGCGCGAAGGTATCCCTGATGATATTCCGCTGGAACTGGGCACACAGCTGCAAATGCAAAGCCCTGAAGGCCATGTGCTGCCGGTCACTGTGGTTGAAGTGACCGAAGCCACCGTGACGCTGGATGCCAACCATCCGCTGGCGGGTAAGGACCTGAATTTTGACATCGAGCTGGTCTCGATTGGCTGATCGCCATTTGATGACGGTTTGAAAAGGGTCAGTAGAAACACTGGCCCTTTTTCTTTGCCTTGTATTTAGGCGCGGATCTGGTTCTGCTACCCTGCAGTGGCAGTAGGAGAGCGCTTATGCAGGGTCAAGATATTACCAAGCGGATCGGGCTGGACTGGCCGATCTTTCAGGCTCCGATGGCAGGCGTCAGCACGCCAGAAATGGCTGCTGCGGTGAGCGAGGCCGGGGGGTTGGGCGCGCTTGGGATTGGTGCGGCCACGGTTGATACGGCCCGCGAAATGATCCAAAAAACCCGGGAGCTGACCCCGAAGCCGTTTAACATTAACGTATTTTGCCACAGGCCTGCGCGGGCCGATCCCGCGCTGGAGACTGGTTGGCTGGCCCAGCTGGCGCCTGTGTTTGCTCGCTTTGGTGCCTTACCGCCCAAGGCTTTAAGCGAGATCTATGCCAGTTTTTGCAGCGACAGCGCTGCGCAGCAGATGTTGTTAACAGAGGCGCCTGCCGTTGTGAGCTTTCATTTTGGCCTGCCAGATGCCGAGATCATACAGGGGTTCAAGTCCAAAGGGGTTTTCCTGATGGCAACTGCGACCTCGCTCAAAGAAGCGCTGGCGATACAGGCGGCAGGTCTTGATGCAGTGGTGGCCCAGGGCTGGGAGGCCGGCGGCCACCGCGGCCTCTTCGCCCCTGATGCGCCGGATGCGGGGTTGAAAACCCATGACCTGACGGCAGAGCTGGTAGCGGGTCTGTCGATCCCGGTTGTTGCTGCGGGGGGCATGATGACAGGGGCCGACATTGCCGCCGTGCTTGGGTTGGGGGCGAGTGCTGCGCAGCTGGGAACCGCCTTTGTCGGGTGTGATGAAAGCCAGGCGGATCGGGGCTACAGGCAGGCTTTGGCCGCTGCAGCAGGGGGGCAAACGCAGATGACAGCCGCCATTTCCGGCCGTGCCGCGCGTTGTTTGAAGAACGGCTTTACGGACTGGGCTGAAACACAAACGACCACATCGATCCCAGATTATCCGATAGCCTATGATGCTGGCAAAGCTTTGAATGCTGCGGCAAAATTAGCAGGTGAGACAGGGTTTGGCGCCCAATGGGCCGGAACCGGGGCGGCGCAGTCGCGCGCTATGGCAAGCGGTGAACTCATGGCGCTTTTGGTGCGAGAGATGCAGGCTGCGCTAAGATAATCTTGAGGCGCTAGGCAGGCAAAAGGGCGCCTCTGAGAGGCGCCCTTTTAAAGAACCATGGCTCTGGTTTTACAGATGTTCCTGTTGCGGCATGCCCAAAACATGAAAGCCGCCATCAACGTGGATGATCTCACCCGTGGTGCAGGCACCTGCATCCGAGGCCAGATAGACGGCAGTGCCTCCTACGGCCTCCAGCGTTGCATTGGAGCGCATCGGCGTGTTCAGTTCAGTGTGCTTATAGGTCTTGCGGGCCCCGCCAATGGCGGCACCGGCCAGGGTCTTCATCGGGCCGGGAGAGATCGCATTGACGCGGATACCTTCAGGACCAAGGTCATTGGCGAGATAGCGGGTGGCGCTTTCCAAGGCAGCCTTTGCCACCCCCATGACGTTGTAGTTCGGGGTTACCCGGTTCGACCCGCCGTAGGTTAGCGTCAGCAGGGTGCCGCCATTGTCTTTCATGAAGGGATGCGCGCGACGCGCCACTTCGATGAAGGAATAGGCGGAGATATCCATAGAGTTCTTGAAGTTCGCCCGGCTGGTGTTCAAAAACCGACCCGTCAGTTCGGATTTGTCCGAAAAGGCGATGGCGTGTACAACAAAATCCAGGCTGTCCCAGCGGCTGCCCAATTGGTCGAAGGCAGTGTCTAGAGAGGCGTCATCTGTGACGTCAACATCGACCATAAAATCGCTGCCGACGCTCTGCGCCAGTGGCTCCAGGCGTTTACCAAAGGCGTCACCCTGATATGTGAAGGCCAGTTCGGCGCCGGCCTCGGCCATGGCCTTGGCAATGCCCCATGCAATCGATCGTTCATTGGCAACGCCCATGATCAATCCGCGCTTGCCCGTCAAAAATCCTGACATTGTCGGGTTATCCTTTGTACTTGCTCAATACCATCGATCCATTGGTGCCACCAAAGCCAAAGCTGTTGGTCATGACACAGTCGAGGCCTGCGTTTTCTACGAGGTCGGTGGCAATCTCGCCGGGCAAAATACCCTCGGCCAGAGTGTCCACATTGATCGACGGGGTGATGAAATCATTGTCCAGCATCAACAGGCAAAAAATTGCCTCCAGCGCGCCCGCAGCGCCCTGGGCATGGCCGGTCATGGATTTGGTCGAAGACACTGGCGGGGTCTGGCCTTCGCCAAAGACCCGGCGCACGGCTTCAACTTCGCCGACATCGCCGACGGGTGTCGAGGTGCCATGGGCGTTGATATAGCTGACCTTGCGGCCTTCGGGCAGGGTGGACAGGGCCAGACGCATGGCGCGTTCGCCACCTTCGCCAGAGGGCGCAACCATATCGTGACCATCGGATGTGGCCGCATAGCCAACCACTTCGGCATAGATCTTGGCGCCGCGTGCCAGGGCGTGATCGAGATCTTCCAGTACCACGATGCCGCCACCGCCAGAGATGACAAAACCGTCGCGGTCCTGATCAAAGGCACGGCTGGCTGCGGCTGGATCGTCGTTTTTCTTCGAGGACATCGCGCCCATGGCGTCAAACAGGCAGGATAGGGTCCAGTCCAGCTCTTCGCCGCCACCGGCAAACATCACGTCCTGTTTGCCCATCATGATCTGTTCCGCCGCATTGCCGATACAGTGCAGCGAAGTGGAACAGGCCGAGGTGATGGAGTAGTTGATGCCCTTGATCTTAAAGGCCGTCGCGAGGTTGGCGGAAATCGTCGAGGACATGCATTTAGGCACTGCAAAGGGCCCGATCCGCTTGGTGGCGCCGGTTTTGGCAACAACCTGATGCGCGGTCAGCATAGCGGACGTCGACGGACCACCGGAACCGGCAACCAGTCCTGTGCGCTCATTCACGACCTGATCGTCTGAGAGGCCCGCATCTGCAATGGCCTGGCTCATGGCGATATGGGCATAGGCGGCCCCTGGCCCCATAAAGCGCAGCGCGCGTTTGTCGACATGTTCCTTGATGTCGATCTTCAGCGTGCCGGCGACCTGGCTGCGAAAGCCGTGCTCGGTCATTTCCGGGCTGGCAACGATGCCTGATTTCCCCGCCTTCAACGCGGCGATGACTTCTTCGGTGTTGTTTCCGATGGAGGAGACAATCCCCAGACCGGTGACGACGACACGACGCATACGTGCACTCCCTTGTTTGCTTATGTCTTAGTATGCATTGCGGGGCAGAGGTGCAAGATGGCACGGTAGAGGCAAGCTCTGCCGCGGGACTGTTCTGAGAGAAAGTTGCTATATGTTAGGAACAGGTTCCGTGATTGCAAATACATGCATCAAATGCCCGGCTTTTGGCTCTATCGCATAGGCAAACACACTTCCGTTGCGCAGATGATAGGCTAGATGAAAGTCAGTGTTTGTTAGTCTGCGTTTAGGCTGGCCACCGGTTCTGCGGAGCGCCTCGTGCAGAAATTTTTGACTTACAGCTGGAATGTCGTTCGTGCCGACAAAGCCTATCCCGCAAATATCATAGCCTTCCTTATCGTCGGCGCGCAGGATCAGGCGGGAATTTTCCGGGTGATGATAGTATGTTGCCCCCTTGAGTTTTATTGTCTCCAGGCCACCGGTCTCTACCTTGGTGTGAAACCCGTCAAAATTGGGAAGCGTTCTGAGGCAGAGGTCCGAAAAGGCATCTACTGCAAAATTGAGGTCCTTTACAGAGAGCGGTTGCAGCGTAAGTTTGGGCTGCGGTGCCGTACAGGCCGAGAGTGCGGCAAGTGCCATGGTTGCGAATAACTTGAGGGAAAGCTGCATGGAGAGACTCTTGGTTTGAAAAATGGCGTTTATGGAAACTTCTGTGCGGCCTGTAGGGCTTTGCGGTTTGTAAGATAAGTATGGCGGATTCTATATCCGAGTGGATGAGCCGGGCAATTAAGTATTCCCGTAAATGGAGAAAAGAGGCCCTGAGGCCTCTGCATTTTTGTTTTTTGTTACTTGTTTGTTTTTTTGTTACTTGGGCGGTCAGGCCTCTGACAGAACGACTTTCATGTCTTTGACGTCATAGATCATCTCGCCATCGGCCTCGACGATACCATCCGCCACGCCCATGGTCAGGCGGCGGGTCTGGATCGCTTTTTTGAAGTCGATCTTATAGGTTAGCATCTTGCGCTCGGGGCGCACCATGCCGGTGAGTTTGACCTCACCTACGCCAACGGCCATGCCGCGACCTTTCCAGCCGCGCCAGCCGAGGTTAAAACCGGTCAGCTGCCACAGACCATCCAGGCCCAGGCAGCCGGGCATGATGGGGTTGCCGGGGAAGTGACAGTCAAAGAACCACAGCTCAGGTGTGATGTCGAATTCCGCAACGATATGACCCTTGCCGTGGGCACCGCCATCGGCGCTGACCTCGGTAATGCGGTCCATCATCAACATGGGCGGTGCTGGCAGCTGGGCATTGCCGGGGCCAAACAGCTCTCCGCGGGCACATTTCAACAGATCGTCTTTGTCAAAGCTGCTGGGGTAATCGGCCATGCTGGCGCGTCTCCTGCCTGAGGTGTTTCATGTCTTTTCCCTCCTGTAGCACCCGGCTTAAGGGTCCTGCAAGGGCAGTGAGCCATGCCGCGCAGCGTGACGTTGTCACAGGATCGGGGCGGCGTTGGTCGGAAATTGGGGATTCTGTTTGAAAAATGCAATTCATTCGCAGTATAAACGCCAATAGCAACGCGATGCAGGATCCGCACATGACGCCAAACAGCGAAGACCTGGCAACGAACTGGCTGGTAGAGGCCGGTTTGCGCCCAACCCGTCAACGGCTTGCCTTGGCGGAACTTTTAGTGGGGGATGGCAACCATCGCCATGTCACTGCCGAGAGCCTGTTTGACGCGGCCAAGACCAAGGGTGCTGCCGTTTCTCTGGCTACTGTCTACAACACTTTGCGTGCATTTTGCGAGGCTGGGGTTCTGCAAGAAATTACGGTGGATGGGTCAAAGAGCTATTTTGACACCAATACCCATGATCATCCGCATTATTATTGGGAGGATGGCAATCGGGTCACCGATGCGCCCTCTGACCAATTGGTGATCCAGCGCCTGCCCGAGGCACCTGAAGGTATGGAGATCGCTTCAGTTGATGTGGTCATTCGCCTACGCAAGATCTGACAGCTCAGTTCTCGCCGCCGTCTTCACGAGAGTTCGAAGCCAAGGCCTTTGAAAGGATTTCCCTGGCCTGCGCCAGAGGGGAATCAGGTATTAGGGCGCCGTGGCTGGCGACAATTACCGGTTCAACAGCGCAAGAATCGTGGATCGGAATACGTAGGAGTTCTTTGCCGTCGTAGCTGTGCGTGATGGCAGGCGCGCTATAGCTGATGCCGATACCCTCACCATTGGCAGCGAGACTGCGCAGCACCTCAAGGGAGGCCGCGCGATGGGAGATGCGCGGTGTGAGGCCGATGGATTTGAACAGGGTCAGCATATGCTGCACGGAAAGTCCCTCTTGTGACAGCACCAACGGTTCACGTGCCAATTCCATCAGGGACAGGCTTCTGTGATGTGCCAATGCGTGGGTGGGGGGGAGCAGGGCCTGCGGTGCGCGTCTGTCGATAATCTTGCGATCAAATCCAGCGTCCAGGCCCAGGTCATAGGTCACCGCAAGATCAATTTCATTCTGTAGCAACCCTTGGGTGAGTTGGGAGAATCCTAAGGTTCGCGTACTCACGGCCAATTCAGGAAAGGCCTGGCGCAGGCAGCGCAGGGCGGGGGCTAGGACAAAGGGTGCCAGATCCGAGAAGCAGCCAATCACCAGTTCTTGTGGGGCAGAGCTGGCGCCATCGGCGGCTTCTAGCCGGCTTGCCTGTGTCACCAGCTTCTGCGCTGCCTTGGCAAAATCACGTCCCCTTGGCGTGAGGGTCAGGGGGGCTCCCTGGCGGCGCACAAATAGCGCATGGCCCAGGTGGTCTTCTACTCTGGCCAACGCGGTCGAGAGGGCGGGTTGGCTGACATGCAGGGCCTCTGCAGCCGCAGAGAGGCTGCCGTATTGGGCAACGGCGCAGGCGTATTCATAGTGGCGTAGTGTGAGGTATAGCATGAGTTTATAGCTATACCAAAAATATATTATTTGAAACAAATAGCGAAAGACGACAGGCTCGGTGCAGCGAGAATATTTCTTTGTTTGATCGGACTGCAGCCTGTTGGGCGCATGATGGGCCAACAGAGAACCGGCTTGATTTAACCTGTACGGAGACACGCATGGTGCACCCTCTCATCACTCAAGAACATATCAACCAGTTCCAACGCGATGGCGTTGTATTGATCAAGGGGTTGTTCAAGGATCAGGTCGACCAGCTGCGCCGCGGTGTGGAGCAGAATATGGCGGCCCCCGGTCCCTATGCCTCGAACAATGAGAAGGCAGGCCAAACGGGGCGTTTTTTTGATGACTACTGCAATTGGCCACGTATCCCGGATTTTGAAGAGGCGATCAAAGCCTCACCTGTGGCAGAGGTTGCGGCGGATCTGATGCAGTCAAACTGGGTGCAGATGTTTCATGACCATGTATTGGTGAAAGAGCCTGGCACCTCGATGGCGACTCCCTGGCATCAGGATGGGCCCTACTATTTTGTTGAAGGCCGTCAGACGATCAGTTTCTGGTCGCCGTTGGACCCGGTGAGCCAGGCGAGTCTGCGCTGTGTTGCGGGGTCTCATCGCTGGGAGAAAGAGGTGCTGCCAACCCGCTGGGTCTCTGAGGAAGGGTTCTTTGCCGATGAGGGGCAATATATGCCGGTGCCTGATCCCGAGGCCGAAGGTATGAGGATACTGGAGTGGGAGATGGCGCCGGGGGATGCGGTGGCGTTTGATTACAAGACCCTTCATGGCGCACGTGCCAATACCAGCGAGACCCGCCGCCGGGCATTTTCGTTGCGGTTGGTGGGGGACGATGTGCGTTATGTTGATCGCCCCGGTCCGACCTCACCTCCCTATCCTGGGCATAATATGAAGCCCGGGCAGCGGCTGCGGGAAGATTGGTTCCCAGTGCTGTTGCAGCGTTAGTATTGAATTTCTGAGAGGGAGAGGGGCGCTGCCCCTCTTGCGCCAAAGGGGCGCTATTCATCCCTGGGATATTTTGGCCAATTGAAGCCGGGGTCAGGGGAGCAGACCCGGTGTGTTAGAACCACTGTCCGGGTTCCATCAGGCCAAGGTCGAGCAATTGTCGGGAGTGCCAGTCAAAGGGGGTCGAGTTGTGCCAGCGAAAACTGTCGATGGCAAAATCGGACCCTGGGTTGCGTTTGAGCGCCTTGGCAGTGCGGAAAGAACAAACAGCGGCTGTCAGGTTGTGATGCCAGGGGCAGGCGTAGGTATTGTATTCCTGATCGTTAAAGGTGTGATTCTCTTGTAGCTCCAGACCTTCTTTAGCCTGGAAGAGGGAGATCCTGTCGATCTTGCGGCTGGTCCAGGGGATATGTTCTTCATGGCGCCAGCGCACGCCGCCAAAGAAGTCCAGTTGTCTTTCGCGCGGTGCATTTGTGTCCCCGTCCCAACGCGCCTGCGCATAGTATCCAGATTTATCCAGATAGGCGGTTTCCAGCGAGACTGCGCTGGGGTGTTTTTGCAGATCCCCTGCATAGAGATCAATGACGTAGGTCAGCATTGCAGAGCGGCGTTCCTCAGTGTGGAATGTCAGCATTTCTGCCACTGTTCGAGTTTCGCAAAAGGGAAAAAATAGGAATTCAGCATTGTAGCAGTAGTAGAGCCAACAGCCTGGTTTTGCAGAGGCGATGATCTGATTGATTCCCCTGAAGACCTCTTCGGGGGCGCTGCAGTCAAAGGGGACGCGGTGGATTCTGGATTTTATGTCGCGGGGCAGATCAAAGGCATCTGGCATCAGCGCGACAACTGCTTTGAAGCCAGATTGCAGATGGTGGCGCAGTGTCGTCGCCACCTCAACATCGTCTTCGACAAAGATCAGCGCAATCGGGCCTTTGGCCAGCAGGGCCTTTTGTAGTTTGAGAAATTCTTCCAGCGACGAGTACATCATGCTCATTGGTCTCTGCTCTTGTGCTGCCGTTCTGGCATTTGCCATTAAAATCGAGTAATCCCACCTGCATTGCAAGCCACGAGATTTGCCGTTATGGCAGGCCGTTGTTCCCGATCCCTGCAGGAAGGCACCAAAGATATGACCGCGCCCAAGAAGCTGTTTATCAAGACCTATGGCTGTCAGATGAATGTCTATGACAGTGAGCGCATGGCCGAGGCGCTGGGTGGGCAGGGGTATAGTGAGGTGAAATCGGCCGATGAGGCGGATATGATCCTACTCAACACCTGCCATATCCGCGAGAAGGCCGCCGAGAAAGTCTATTCGGAACTTGGGCGGTTTAAAAAGCTCAAAGCGCAAAAACCGGATTTGAAGATTGGAGTCGCAGGCTGTGTCGCACAGGCTGAGGGGCAGGAGATCATGCGTCGTCAACCGCTGGTCGATTTGGTTGTTGGGCCACAAAGCTACCACCGCTTGCCTGAGATGGAAGAAAAGGCGCGTGCGGGGGAGAAGGTGCTCGACACTGATTTTCCTGAAGAAGACAAATTTGAAAAACTAAAGCGTCGTCCTAAGGCTAAGCGCGGCCCCACGGCGTTTCTGACCGTTCAGGAGGGATGCGATAAATTCTGCGCCTTTTGTGTGGTGCCATATACCCGCGGTGCCGAGGTCTCACGTCCAGCAGATCGCATCCTCACTGAGGCCCGGGATCTGGTTGAGCGCGGGGTGCGTGAAATCACCCTCTTGGGTCAGAATGTGAATGCCTATCACGGTGCAGGAGCCAATGGCGATCTGACCTTGGCACAGTTGATCTGGGAGCTAGACAAGGTTGATGGGCTGGAACGCATTCGTTTCACCACCAGCCATCCAAACGACATGATGGATGACCTGATCGAGGCCCATGGTACTTGCAAGAAGCTGATGCCTTATCTGCATCTTCCCGTACAAGCTGGATCCGACAAGATCTTGAAGCGGATGAACCGTAGCCATACTGCTGAGAGCTATCTGCGCCTGATTGAACGCATTCGTGCGGCGCGGCCTGATATTCTGATCTCGGGCGATTTCATAGTGGGCTTTCCTGAAGAAACCGAAGAAGATTTTCAGGCTACTCTGGATCTGGTCGAAGAGGTCAAATACGGTACCGCATATTCCTTCAAGTACTCGACCCGGCCTGGAACCCCCGCTGCAGAGCGCCCGCAGGTAGACCCGGCACAGGCTGATGATCGATTGCAGCGACTGCAGGCATTGCTCACTCGTCAGCAGCGCGAAATTCAGGACAGTATGGTTGGGCGAGAGGTCGGCGTCTTGTTTGAGAAACCGGGCCGTCAGGCTGGCCAGATGTTGGGGAAATCTGACTACCTACATGCGGTGCATGTGGCTGATTGCGACCGTCAGGCAGGGGATCTGGCGCGTGTGCGTATCGTTTCTTCGCGGACCAATTCGCTGGCGGGCGAGCTGATCGAATAGCGCTGCGCTTTACCGGGCAGGCATCTATGAGGGGCATCCTTGATCTGGGGGCTATTATGCTGGCCGAAGGCGATTCTTTTTGCTGCAATTGCCTGTCGCTTCTACTGGAGAGACGATTTTTGGTGCAGTGCGATTTCACAGAGTGAGTCATAATTGCAGCGCTCTTGGCGACAATTGAAACAAAACGGTATGAGTGTTGCCTGAAAGGGCCTAATCTTGCCAAAAGCCTGCAGGGGTAGGGGCTGTATTAATACAAAAGCCGTGTAGATTGTTGCTAATAACCTGAGTGTTAGGAATTTTAAGCGGCAAGCTTCCCTAGGCGACACTCTGGGGGGACTTAGGTGAAGGAAATCTGGTTGTGATGACATTTAATGCAAAGAACATGCTCGCTCTTTTGGCCGCTGCGGTGGCTGCGGTGAGTCTGTCGACAGGGTCTGTCCAAGCGCAGCAGCGCACAATTGTTGGGGAACGTTATGTTCCAACTATCTGGGTCGACCCTGACGGCTGTGAACATTGGGTGATGGATGACGGTGCCGAAGGCTACATGACGCCGCATGTGACACCAAATGGCAAACCAGTTTGCCGTCGTGGCAACCTTTGCGGTGTGATGGAGACGGATCAGTTCTTTGCCACCGATAAGCACTACATCAATGCTGCGGGCAAGACGCGCCTGAAGGAGTTCTTTAACTCCAACAAAGGCAATGTGCGCTCCTTTGTGATTGCGGGCCATACCGATAGCCGTGCCTCTGACGAATATAATATCCGTCTGTCGCAACGCCGTGCCAATGCGGTTGCCGGGGTTGCTAAATCAGTTGGCGCACGGATCGCTGACATCCGTGCCTACGGTGAACGTGACCCACGTGTACCCAACACCAGCGCTTCAAACATGGCGCAAAACCGTCGCGTCGAAATCTATTGCCTGCGCTAAAGAAGGACATCAAGATGCACCTACTCAAAGCAACCGCGCTGTCCCTTGCGCTGACCGTTGTGGCCGCCTGCGAAGTCACCCATGACAAAACCCGCGATCAACATGCTGGGGATGGTTCCAATACCCACCTGTCGAATATGACTGCCGGGATCTGGGTTGATCCGCAGGGCTGTGAACATTGGATCATTGATGATGGGCTTGAAGGCTACGCTGATCTGCGGCGTACCCCGGACGGCAAGCCCGTCTGCAATAGCCCGCTGCCGCGCAACGTGGCAACCGGTCCGTTCAAGGATGGTTCCAGCTTCCCGGATTCGCTCTAGGGTTATCAAGCCTTCAAACAGAGCTTGAACTTTGGACAGGGCCGCTCCGATTGGGGCGGCCTTTTTTATCTCATTTTTGTGAATTTGCTGGTCGCGCGCTTGCACCTGCGCGGTGGCAGATGCAGACTGGAAAGAGAAACACTAGCCTAGGAGCTCCCCCCATTGGCCACAAGTGCCCGGATCCAGCCGCCGACCACCAGCAGCACACATGAGGCTCTGCTTGAATTCCCTGACAATCGCCTGCTGATTGATCTTTGTGGTGAATATGATCGCAACTTGACGGAAATCGAACAAAAAATCGGTGTTCAGATTATTCGCCGGGGCAATCAGCTGTCGGTTCTGGGGGAGGAGGCGCTGCGGGATCAGGCCGCTGAAGTGTTAACCTCGCTTTATGATCGGTTGGAAACAGGCCGGAGTGTTGAACACGGCGATGTTGATCGTGAGCTGCGCATGGGGCATTCCGGCGATGACGTTGCGGATGACCAGCTTGAGATGTTCAAGGGCGGGCCGGTTGAGATCAAAACCCGCAAAAAGCTGGTTGAGCCACGGACCGATGCACAAAAGGCCTATGTACGCTCATTGTTTGAGCACGAGCTTGCCTTTGGTATTGGCCCTGCTGGCACAGGCAAAACCTATCTGGCGGTAGCCGTCGGTGTGAATCTGTTTATCACAGGCCAGGTGGACAAGATCATCCTGTCTCGTCCCGCGGTGGAGGCCGGCGAAAAGCTTGGCTATCTGCCGGGTGACATGAAGGACAAGGTCGACCCCTATATGCAGCCGCTCTATGATGCGCTAAATGACTTCCTGCCGGGTAAGCAGCTGGCGAAGCTGCTGGAGGAAAAGCAGATCGAGATCGCGCCTTTGGCCTTTATGCGCGGACGCACGCTGTCCAATGCCTTTGTGGTGCTGGACGAGGCCCAAAACGCCACCTCAATGCAGATGAAGATGTTCCTGACTCGCCTGGGGGAAGGCTCACGTATGGTGATCACGGGCGACCGTACTCAGGTGGATCTGCCGCGTGGGGTCACCTCTGGTCTGGCGGATGCGGAACGGTTGCTGGCCCCGATCTCCAAGATCAGTTTCAATTACTTCACTGCGCGTGACGTTGTGCGACATCCGCTTGTCGCCGCCATCATCGAAGCCTATGACGCCGAGACACCCCCAGCCTGAGCACAGGCTTGAGGGCGACGAGGTTTAGCCAAGCGGCGTTAGTGACGCTGCGATTTGAAGGTGAAAGCATAAATGGCTTTGGAGATCACAATCGAGGACAGCCGCTGGCAGGAGGCCGGGCTGGAAGATTTGGCGCGTCAGGCGATAGCTGCTGCGCTTGGGTATTTTGACCTTGATCCAGAGGATTGCGAAATTGCCTTGTTGGCCTGCGATGATAATCAGATCGCTGACCTGAATGCTGAATTCCGCGAAAAACCCGTGCCAACCAATGTTCTGAGCTGGCCAGCAGTGGATCTTGCTGCCTCAGAACCGGGTGGCAAGCCAGCTGTACCGGAGGCGGATTTTACCGGCGAGATCCCGCTGGGCGATATCGCCATTGCCTATGATACTTGTCTTCGCGAAGCTGGTGCCGCAAATAGGCCGCTATCGGATCATTTGCGGCATTTGGTCGTTCACGGAGTGTTGCATCTTTTGGGCTATGATCACATTAGCGACCTTGACGCCACAGTGATGGAAGGCTTGGAGGTCGAGATACTTGGCAATTTGGGTCTGGATGACCCATATACTGTGGATGACAGCCTCTAGCGGGGCATTTTGGATAGGACAGATGGGCGATATAGAAGGCAGTTCTAACGCGGCGCATGGCGCGCTGCAGAACATCAGCGGCACCATGGCAGAAGCCAGCGCTGCTCAACGACCAGGGTTTTGGGAGCGTATTTTTGGCTCCTTTACGCCGGATGCGCCTGCGCAACAACCGAAGGTGGAGCCAGAAGGACCGAGCCCCGAGATTCAGTCGCATGGGATGATAAACCTGCGCAGAATGCGGGTAGAGGATGTCGCTATCCCCTCAGCTGAGATTCTCTCGGTCCCGGTCTCCATTGATCGAGATGATTTGGTGCAGGTATTCCGCGATAGTGGCTTCACTCGGATCCCTGTCTACGAGGGTACCTTGGATACGCCACTTGGTTTTGCCCACCTTAAGGACTTTGCCCTGACCCATGGGTTCAATGGTGGCAGCAAGCCCTTTGAGCTGTCGCAGATGCTGCGCCCTCTGCTTTTTGTGCCCCCCTCCATGCCTATTGGCGTGCTCTTGGCCAAGATGCAGGCCGAGCGTCGGCACATGGCGCTGGTCATTGACGAATATGGCGGTGTGGATGGCCTGGTGACCATTGAGGATCTCATCGAACAGGTGATCGGTGAGATCGAAGATGAGCACGATCCTGGCGAGGATCAAACCTGGTATCATGAAAAGGCAGGCTGCTATATCGCTCTGGCGCGGACGCCGTTGGATGAATTCGAGGCTGAGATCGGTCAGTCGCTGACCCGACATGAAGATGTCGATGGCGAAGAGATTGGGACGCTTGGCGGGCTGGTCTTTATGTTGTCTGGTCGGGTTCCGGCGCGAGGAGAGGTTATTGTGCACCCGGAGGGGCCCGAATTCGAAGTCATGGACGCTGACCCGCGCCGTATTAAACGGTTGCGGGTGATGATGCCGGACCCTGCCGCGTGAGAAGCGGCCTATGGGGCAAGTGTTTGAACGCAGCTGGACAGAGGTCGAGCTGGGTGGCAGGGTTTTCGGCCTTTGGTCTTGGGGCTTTGCTGTCGGTTTCACTTGCCCCGCTGCATATCCTGTTGAGCCTGCCGCTGGCGCTTGGCGGTCTGGGTGTGCTTGCGCTTTGGGCGCGGTCGCCCTTACAGGCGGCAGTGATTGGCTGGCTGGCAGGGCTGGGGTATTTTAGTTTTGCCCTGTCCTGGATTGTTGAACCCTTTCAGGTCGATGCAGAGCGCTACGCCTGGATGGCGCCTTTTGCTCTGGTTTTTCTAGGGGCCGGGTTGGCGCTGTTCTGGGCCTGTGGCTTTGGGTTGGCGGTGCGCTGGAGTCCTGACAGCGGACAGCGCAGCCTTTCGAGCGGCAGACAGGAGGGGCGGCAATATGGCAGGCGGCTTGTGATGTTGCTCGCGCTTTGGTCCCTGGCAGAGCTTGCCCGGGCCTATCTGTTTACGGGCTTTCCTTGGGCAGGATTTGGGCAGTTCTGGATAGATACCCCTGCTGCGCAGTTGTTGCCCTGGGTCGGAGGGCAGGGGCTATCTATGCTGACCCTTGCGGTGACGTTGCCGCTGTCACTGGTACGCAGGAGGCCCTTACTGGCGGTTACTCCTGTGTTGGCGGTTGCATTGACAGGCTATGCTTTGCCACGCCTGCCTGAGCCGGGCATGACCTCAAATTTGGTGCGTTTGGTGCAACCCAATGCACCTCAGGCAGAAAAATGGCTGCCCGAAAGGCGTTGGGACTTTGTCCGTCGCGCGATTGAGCTGAGCGAGACCGGAGGGAACCAACTTGCTCAGAACGCCGAACCTTTTGCTCTTGCCACGAAATTTGAGCCCGATCTGATCATCTGGCCGGAAACCTCGGTGCCGCAGCTGTTGAACGATGCTGATGAGACACTTTTTGCGATTTCAGAGCGGGTTGCAGGCGTGCCGGTGCTGCTGGGGATCCAGCGGCGCGAAGCGGGGCGCTATTATAATTCTGCCGTTTTGGTCGAGGCCCAGGGCCGCGTTGATCAGATCTACGACAAATCGCATTTGGTGCCTTTTGGGGAATATGTGCCTTTTGGCGATCTGATGGCCCGGTTTGGGATCTATGGTTTTGCGGCTCAAAGCGGCGCTGGCTATTCTGCTGGTCCCGGAGCCCTTCTTTTGGATCTGGGAATCGGAAAAGCCTTGCCATTAATCTGCTATGAGGCGGTGTTTGCCAGGGATGTAAATGCAGCCCCGTCGCGCCCTGATATGCTGATCCAGATCACCAATGATGCCTGGTTTGGCACCAGATCCGGTCCCTATCAGCATCTGGTGCAGGCCCGGATGCGGGCAGCGGAGCAGGGGCTGCCAATGCTGCGTGCGGCCAATACGGGCATCACGGCAATGATCGATCCCTACGGCAGGCTGCGCGAGACAATTGCGCTGGGGCAAGCCGGAGCAATCGATGCCTTTCTGCCACAGCCCCTCGGTGCGACGATTTACAGCCGTACCGGAGATTACCCGCTGTTTTTCTTTTGTCTTGCCCTAGTTTTGGGAGCGATGAAACAACGGCACAAATCCGCTGAACGCTCATAGCGAATTAACATCTGGGGATTAGTATTTGACCTCTAGATCATCCCCGCGTACTTGGTACGAAGTCCTCTCACAACGGCTTCCTGACGTGACGAGGTTAACCCAATGGAGCATTTTTCATGTCTCGTAAGAACTTTACTTTTACTTCGGAATCCGTTTCCGAGGGCCACCCGGACAAGGTCTGTGACCAGATTTCCGATGCTGTTCTGGACGCCTTCTTGGCCGAAGAACCAGAAGCCCGCGTAGCTGCGGAAACGTTCGCAACCACCAATCGCGTCGTCATTGGCGGTGAGGTGGGCCTGTCCGACCAGGACAAGCTGCATGACTATATGGGCCGGATCGACGCGATCACCCGCGCTTGCATTAAAGACATCGGCTATGAGCAGGACAAATTCCACCACGAGACCGTGGAAGTGACCAACTTGCTGCATGAACAGTCTGCGCATATTGCTCAGGGTGTTGATGCTTCGGCTGACAAAGACGAAGGCGCCGGCGACCAGGGTATCATGTTTGGCTACGCCACCACTGAAACCCCACAGTTGATGCCCGCACCTATCCAATACAGCCACGCGGTTCTGCGTCGGCTCGCTGAGGTGCGCAAGAACGGCACTGAGCCCGCACTGGGGCCAGACGCCAAATCGCAGCTTTCCGTGGTTTACGAAGATGGTAAGCCCGTTCGCGTCAGCTCGCTGGTTCTGTCTACACAGCACCTGGATGAAAACCTGAGCTCGGAAGACATCCGCGCAATTGTGGCTCCTTATTTCCACGAAGTTCTGCCTGATGGCTGGCTGACGGATGAGACCATCTGGCACGTGAACCCCACAGGCAAATTTGTCATCGGCGGCCCCGACGGGGATGCAGGCCTGACAGGGCGTAAGATCATTGTCGACACCTACGGTGGCGCTGCCCCACATGGTGGCGGTGCCTTCTCTGGCAAAGATCCAACCAAGGTTGACCGCTCGGCGGCCTATGCGGCGCGCTATCTGGCGAAAAACGTTGTGGCGGCAGGCATGGCTGAAAAGTGCACTATTCAGCTGTCCTATGCGATTGGCGTGTCTAAGCCGCTGTCGATCTATGCCGATACCCATGGCACCGGCGAGGTTGCTCCGGCAGCCATCGAAAAGGCGATCGATCAGGCCATGGACCTGACCCCGCGCGGTATTCGCCAGCACCTGGGTCTGAACAAACCGATCTATCAGCGCACTGCGGCCTATGGCCACTTTGGTCGCGAACCTGATGCCGATGGCGGCTTTAGCTGGGAACGTACCGACCTGGCCGAGGTGCTAAAAAAAGCGCTCTAAGCCTGGCAACAGCTTGACTGAAGGGGCCAAAGCATTCCGCAACGGAAAGCTTTGGCCCTTTTGCTATTCTATGCAACGGTTTTCCTCAAACGAGGGAGGAATTGCCGGATGCTTATCGAAGTGGCGCTGCCATTGTCGCTGGCCTTTATCATGTTTTCATTGGGCTATGGGCTGACGCCGGCTGATTTTGCCCGCGTTTTCTCCATGCCTAAGGCGGTGCTAGCCGGTATTTTCCTGCAGGCCATAGCGGTACCTGTTGTGGCTTTTCTGGCGCTCATGGTGTTTGAGTTGCCGCCCGCACTGGCCTTCGGTGTTATGTTGTTGTCCTTCTGCCCTGGTGGGGTGACCTCAAATATTCTGACCAAACTGGTGGGCGGAACTGTTGCCTTGTCCATTACATTGACCGCCATTGTCAGTCTGCTCTCGGTGCTTACGGTGCCAGTGCTGATTATCTGGGCGGCGGGTCGATATTTGGGAGAGGCCGCACCTGAGGTAGATGTGACAAGTATTGGGATATCTATGTTTGCGATCACCGCAGTGCCGGTGGCAATTGGTTTGCTGGTGCGCTTCTTGTGGGCAGAATTTGCAATCCGCACCGAAAAAGCGGTTTCACTGATTGCAACGATCCTGTTTGTGGTCATCGTGGCTGTGGCATTGGTTAGCAATTGGCCGCTGTTTATCGAGAGTATTGGCCAGCTTGGCCCCGTGCTCATGGGGTTGAATGGGCTGTTGCTGGTGTTGGGAATGTGCATCGCGGCCCTCTTGGGGCTGAAGGGCAGCGACGGGCTTTGTATCTCGATCGAAATGGGGGTGCAAAACGCAGCGCTTGGCATTGCGGTTGCCGGCCTGGTGGCACAAACGGGCGGTATCCCTGAATATGCCATTCCAGCGGCGGTTTACGGGATCACCATGTATATCGTAACGATTCCGGGGATGTTTTTTCTGCGCGCCGTCTTTTCCAGGGGGTGATGCCGCAGGGGGGCGAATTCCCCCTTGGCCCAGCGTGCCCCAGTGAGTCATGCTGGCGCGGGATATATCACTGATTAGGTCTAGCCATGAGAATTCGCACGATGATCAGGTTTTTTGTCACTGCCAGTTTGGTACTGGGGCCGATCTCACTTTGGGCCAAAGAGTCGCTCTCGGAAAAATTCGAGGTAAAGGGCTCGATCTTGATCTATGACACCGAGAAGAACAACGGCGAGATCCTGGATGATGATATTCGGGCTCTGAAATTGTCACTGAGAAAGAACACTGAGATTAAGGAGTTACAGCTCAATAGCAGTGGCGGCAGCGTTCACGCGGGAACTGAAATGGCCCAGATCGTGATGAAATACCAGCTAGATACCTATGTCGAAGGAGAATGCACCAGCGCCTGTGTGGATGTGTTTCTGGCGGGGAATCGGAGGCATATGGCGCGGGGGGCCAAAATTGGCTTTCATCAGCGCAGTTGGGCCTCCGAGGCGGTGCAGCGGTTCTATCGAAGTAACCGAAATCGCAATCGATGGGATACGCCCTTTGAATTTGGCTCTTGGATCTATGCTGATACCCAGGCAGAAATTCACGCCCATCAGCTCTATATGGTCTCGCGTGGGGTGGATCCCGGTTTTGTTGTGACGACTTTGCAAGCGGGGGCGCATGACGTCTGGTACCCGACGGAGCAAGAATTGGTTGCTGCTGGGGTGCTGCGTGAGGCTGTGCCGGGGGGTGTTGCAGGGCAGCGCCAGGTTGAGGAGATTTCGGTGGAGTGGCCGCCTGCGGACATGAAAGAGAAAAAGCAGCACTAGCGGCTCTAAAGGCGCACTTCTCTTGACCTGCGCCGCTGCTTGCGGCAGATGAGCGGCCAACTGCGCATGGGCCTTGTTTGTAAAGGCCGCTTTGATCGTTCCTGACCAAATACGGCGCCTGAACAAAGAAAGTGCCCTGCCATGGCCGAGAATAAAATGCCCCCTGAGGCTGGTAACGACGCTGGCCCTGAAAGCGGTTCCCCAGAAAATGGCGCCCATGTGAGCGGCGCGCCCTGGCGCAATTTCTATGGCAGGTTCAGCGGTAAAACCCTCAAGGACAGCCAGCGACGTTATTTGGCAGAAGATCTCGAAGCGCTAAGCCCCGGCGCTGTCGGCTGGGATGAAAACCCGGATCGCAAACCGCTGGATCTCGACGCACTATTTGGCGGGCGTGAGACTTGGCTTGAAGTTGGTTTTGGTGGCGGCGAGCACTTGGTGCATCAGGCCAGCAACAACCCGGATGTTGGCATCATCGGGGCCGAACCCTTTATCAATGGGGTTGCGATGCTGCTTGGCAAGATCCGCAAGGCAGGCTGCGAGAACATCGCTGTACATCCTGGTGATGCGCGCGATCTGATGGATGTGATCCCGCCGCAGTCCATCGCAAAGGCGTTTTTGCTCTATCCTGACCCCTGGCCAAAGACTCGCCACCATCGCCGACGGTTTGTGACGCAAGAACATCTTGAGCCTCTGGCGCGTTGTCTCAAACCTGGAGCTATTTTCCGGGTTGCAACAGATATTCCTGACTACGTTCGCCAGAGCTTGGAAGAGGTGCCCAAGGCTGGGTTTGAATGGCTGGCCTCCGGGGCAGCGGATTGGCGCGAGCCCTGGGGCGATTGGATCTCCACAAGGTATGAGCAAAAAGCACTGCGTGAAGGGCGTACTCCAACCTATTTAACGTTCCGCCGTCTCGGATAGGCGGGCGCCATCAGGGCTGGGATCTGTGCTGGACGCTTGGATCGCAATTCGTTACCGATAGCGGAAACATATGCAGGCTGACACCATTTAGTCTGATACGACATAGACAAAGGAAGCCCCATGTCCGGACACGGTACCCCGATCCCGATGACCTCCCACCGTGCTGAGCCTCTTACTGGCGTCGCAGAGGTTCCAGGTGACAAGTCGATCTCGCATCGCTCATTGATCCTGGGGGCCATGGCCATTGGGGAGACTAAGATCTCTGGGCTGTTGGAAGGCGACGATGTACTCGACACGGCCAAGGCAATGCAGGCCTTTGGCGCTGAGGTTGTCAACCATAGTAGCGGCAACTGGTCGGTCTTTGGCGTGGGTGTCGGCGGCTTTGCTGAGCCGGATCAGGTAGTCGACTGCGGCAATTCCGGCACCGGCGTCCGTCTAATCATGGGGTGCATGGCAACCTCGCCCATCACTGTGACCTTTACCGGTGATGCTAGCCTCAACGGTCGCCCCATGGCGCGTGTCACTGATCCGCTGGCGCTCTTTGGCACCAAGGCGGTGGGCCGCAAGGGCGGACGTCTGCCCATGACGCTTGTTGGTGCAGCGGAACCAACCCCGGTGCGCTATGTGGTTCCAGTGCCGTCGGCGCAGGTGAAATCTGCAGTGCTATTGGCGGGGCTGAATGCGCCGGGCAAAACCGTGGTGATTGAGAAAGAAGCCACCCGCGACCACTCCGAACGCATGCTGGCGGGCTTTGGCGCCGAGATCACTGTTGAAGAAACAGAAGAGGGGCGGGTGATTACCCTGACGGGGCAGCCTGAGCTGAAGCCGCAGGTGATTGCGGTGCCGCGAGACCCCTCATCGGCGGCTTTTCCGGTCTGTGCCGCACTGATCACACCTGGTTCGGATGTTCTGGTGCCGGGTATTGGCCTCAACCCCACCCGCGCTGGGCTATTTTATACGCTGCAGGACATGGGCGCAGATCTGACCTTCGAGAACCCGCGCAAAGAGGGCGGCGAGCCGGTGGCGGATTTGCGGGCAAAATACTCTCCCGATATGCAGGGCATCGAGGTGCCGCCAGCGCGCGCGGCCTCGATGATCGACGAATACCCGGTGCTGTCCGTTGTGGCGTCTTTTGCCAAGGGCAAAACCATGATGGCTGGGGTCAAAGAGCTGCGCGTCAAGGAAAGCGACCGCATTGACGCGATGGCGCGCGGGCTGCGGGCCAATGGCGTCACCGTAGATGAGGGTGAGGATTGGTGGTCGGTTGAAGGTCTTGGCCCCGATGGGGTTCCCGGCGGCGGCACCTGTGAGAGCTTTCTGGATCACCGCATCGCCATGTCCTTTATGGTGATGGGCATGGGCGCGCAGGAGCCGGTGACTGTGGATGATGGAAGCCCGATAACCACTTCTTTTCCGATTTTTGAACCGTTGATGACTGGCCTTGGCGCCAAGCTGAGCAAAGGTTGACACGCCAGGAGGGCAGGGCAGATGACCACTAGTTTCACCATTGCCATTGACGGACCCGCAGCAGCGGGGAAAGGTACTATTTCCAAAGCGGTAGCCGCTGAGTTGGGGCTGGGGCATCTGGACACCGGGCTGCTCTACCGGGCGGTGGGGGTGAAAGTGCTCGGCGGCACCCCGGCGATAGAGGCGGCGCAGAGCCTGACGCCCGAGGACCTGCAACGCGATGATCTGCGCGGCCCGGAAGCAGCGCAAGCGGCCTCCAAAGTTGCGGTGATCGCTGAAGTGCGCGCCGCCCTAGTGGATTTTCAACGCGCCTTTGCCCGGCGCGCAGGTGGCGCCGTGCTGGATGGCCGCGACATCGGTACTGTGATCTGCCCCTATGCCGAAGTTAAGCTCTTTGTCACCGCCAGTGCCGAGGTGCGGGCAAAGCGACGTTTCCTTGAACTTTCGGTCAAGGGAGAGGCTGAGACGCTTGAGGAAGTCTTGGCAGATGTCAAAGCACGTGACGAGCGCGATATGAATCGTTCCGAGGCACCGCTGCGCCCCGCAGAGGATGCCCTTGTGATTGATACCAGCAATCTTGCTATTGAAGAGGCCATCGAGACCGCCTTGCAGGAAATCGAGGCGAGACGCTAGGCAAAGCGTGGTTCCAGATGCCGTCGCAGGTTGTCAGCATTGGCGGCCAAAAAGACGACGAGATCAAAGGGGTCCTGTGACTTCAAGTTCAACTCACCCTTGTTTACCTCCAGCAGACTGTGAAGCGAAAGCTGGCTGCCATCAACAAACCCCATCTGCCAATCTGGAAGGTAGCGTTTTTCCAGGTAGCCTGAAGCCAAGATCTGGAGGTCCTTGTGTCGCCTGTCGCGGCCAATACGTCCCATGGTTTCCTGTATCGATCCAGCCGGACCTTCCAGGTACTGCAGAAAAACACTGTGCTCGCGGTGTAGGAAGCCAGTGATCTGGTTCTGTGAGTTGTGCTTATTGCAGGCCGCCAGAAGCAGATTGTGCTCTTGCGAACAGGGTGGGAAGAGCGCTGTACTGCAATACAACGTATAGGCGGGATCCATTCTGTGCCTCGACTGCTGGCTGTGTCAGCATTAGTTTAGCGGATCTGACGCGAAATACACATCACAAAGATGCAACTCAGGGTGGTTATTTGCCGTTTTTATTGTGGTTTGAAAGGCGCGTCTTCGAGCGAGCTATCCTTCCTTTAGAGAGGTCTTGGGCCAAGATTGCCGGATTCGTATTGAAAACATCAAGGTCGAAGGCTGTTGGCTCAGATTATTGGCTGTGGGATATTGAACTGAACAGTTTAGTTCCGATATAGATCTCACAAACCTTCCAATGACGGGAAAGACTATGTTTCTAGAAAAGCTGAACTGGCGGTACGCCACCAAAAAGATGGACCCTTCCAAGCCGGTGTCCGAAGAGGCCGTGGCCAAGATTGTCGAGGCGGTACAGATGGCACCAACCTCCAGCGGCTTGCAGCCCTATGAACTGCTGGTTGTGCGCAACAAAGACCTGCGCGCGGCCATTCGCCCTGTTGCCTGGGACCAGGCGCAGATCACCGATGGATCGCATCTCTTGGTCTTTGCAGCCTGGGATAACTACAGCGAAGAGCGCATCGACGCGGTGGTAGACCAGATGGCAGCCGAGCGCGGCGGCATGAATGATCTGCTGCAGGGCTATTATGATCGCCTCAAGGCGATGTATCTGCCTCGCTCCGAAGAGGAAAACTATGCCCATGCGGCGCGTCAGGCCTATATCGGTTTGGGGTTTGCCCTGGCAGCGGCGGCTGAACTCGGCGTGGACAGCACCCCGATGGAAGGCTTTGATCCCGCACAAGTGGACGAGATCCTTGGTCTGAAAGAAAAAGGCCTGCGTTCGGTCCTGTTGCTGCCATTGGGCACACGCGATGAGAGTGGCGATTGGCTGGTGAACCTCAAGAAGGTGCGCAAACCGCTAGGCACCTTTGTAACCAATATGGACTGAGCCGACCTTGTAAGGCCGCAGTAGTCTGATGACATCATGACAAAGGCCGCAGAGAACTGCGGCCTTTGTTGTTAGGGGCGCCATAGCCGAAGCCGAATCGATTGCGACAGAAGGATGCGCCAGGGTGCTTTTGTGACTTGGAGGGCAGGGGCGGCGGGTGGTATCTCGCTCAAAGTCCTAATTTCTGAACCGCAGCAGCTGCAACGCGCGAATACCTAGGCAGAGGAGGGTGCGTTAAAGGGCTTTACCCTTGATTGGTTCACGCATTGATCGTATAAGCCGCGCTGTCAGTATAGGGGCGGCTAACGCTCGAATGGCAATCTGAGCAGGGTCGGGGCAAGTTCCGGCCCTTTGTGTTTGTTTGCTTCAGATGTCTTTGCGCTACGCCCCATGCGACCAAACCCCAAGACCGGCGGAGACAACCGCACGGCCAGAAAA